>NZ_JBGFCE010000003.1:0-490810 GCF_041205415.1 Falsihalocynthiibacter sp. BN13B15 | reverse complement strand
CGGCCCGCGGCATGTGAAACGTCGCAAACTGAGGCCTGACACATGACCGTACCCGATCACATGTACAAACTGTTGAAAGAATCTCTTGCATTGAACGGGGCATCCACACATGGGAGGGCGATCTCATCGGAGGGTCCAAAAATAGCTACATTGCAACTCTCGTCGAACGTCATTCTCGGTACGTCATGCTGGTCAAAGTCGCCAACAAGGATACCGAAAGTGTCGTCACGGGGCTGATTAAATCGGCTCATAAATTGCCGCGTGAACTCTACAAATCTTTGACATGGGATCGTGGGAAAGAGCTGGCAGACCACCCGCGCTTCACGCTAGCAACCGACGTAGACGTCTATTTTTGCGATCCTCAGTCTCCCCTCTCATTGCTGCAAGCAGCAACTGCCGGGCAATGCGTGGCAACGCGGATCAAATGAGAATACCAACCGATTGCTAAGGCAATATCTGCCTCGTGGGACTGATCTGTCGGTTCATTCGCAAGCCAAACTCAGCGCTATTGCCAGACAGTTGAACGAACGACCCCGCAAGACCTTGCAATATCAAACCCCAGCTGAGAAGTTCGCCCAGTGTGTTGCGTCGATCAGTTGATCCCGCCGCGCATTGAGGACGCAGCAAACAAACCCAGCTTACGCGGCTCCTGGAAATACGGACGATGCCTGATACCAGCTGGCGGATATTATGAATGGACTGGGGAAAAGGTACGAAGGTGCCGCACTTCATTCAATCTGCTACGAACCAAGAAACCCTTTGGCTCGCGGGCTTGTTTTCGGAGTGGAATGACTTGCGAACTTGCACGATTACGACCCGTGAGGCCAATGAAACTGTATCGGCGGTCCATCACAGAATGCCTGTTATCCTTGATACCGCCGAGGAGGACGAGTGGCTAACGGGGCATGAGGGGCCCAATATTGGTGGCGCTTCGCAATTGCGGCATCATCCAGTGGGGCGCTTTGGTATCGCGGATGTTGGTGCGGGACTGATCGAACTGCTTGATTGAGTGGTTTTCGAGGCCGTTTCTTATGGATTGCTCGGCATTTAGAGATCAATAAAATAAGGGGTATAATCGGCCTTCGAAAGGCACAATCGGCATAGTTGGAGGGGAAGGGTGTCATAGTAAGTTGTCATAGACAAAGCCCGCAATGCGATGACTTAGGCAGAGAGGCACGCACTTGCTCAAAGTGTGATGCTTTCAGTGCCGGACCACTTGAAATAGAATAATAGAAGTCGCGTAATAGAACTGGAATTTTAAGTGTTGAGATTGCAGACAGCGCAGGAATATTTCTGAGGATTAAGCAATGAAGAAAACAATGGGGCGAGCAATTAAGTTTCGAGAGCAAGTCCTGAAAGATCTTCGGAACCCTTTGAACCTACTGATTTGGAACCGTGATGATACGTATGCGCGGGACGTCGAGAAACGGATCAAGGACGCATTTGCGTTCTATGTTGATCCGGATGGTGTGGATTTTTTACAAGAAGGTGTCCAAAAACTCGGTGAAGAGGATTTCTTCCAAGCAATCTCAAATATGGAGCTGCCTTTCGGCAGTATTTGGTTGGAGTTCGATGCCAAAACTGAAGACGGCATGAATGAAGGCCGTATCGGTGTCGTAGCGGACTTCATCCCAGACGGACTGCGTGTATTTTCGGCTCAGCTGTTCAAGCTGCCAGAGGACAAAGGTCTGGTGATCCTCTATTCCGGTTCAGAAGTGCTATTCAAACGTGATGGGCAAGTTGAAATATTGGACAATCCCGCTGCTTTTCATCAGGACCTTCTATCGGAAAGGGAGAAAGGGCGACTGCAGCGAGGCGTCCCTCCGCGCGACCAAATTGGCGAAGATACAATTCGGCAACGTGAAAGTGATGCCTTAAGGTATGCCGTCCGCTGCGTCGCACTGCTACTGGCTATATCGGGCCTGCATCGTCGACCGGAAATTCTTGATGTTGAGAAATCACAGGAGCCATCAAAACGTATCGTAAAGCAGTTTGAGCGGCGCGGAGAAGCCGCACCTGCGTACGGGCTTTCTGTCATTCGTCTGGGCAAGGAAGGGCGCGCTGCCGCATCTATTCAGCACGAGGAGGCCAAGGCAGACGGTCGTCTAAAGCGGTCGGCACATTGGGTGAGGGGGCATCTATTTCTGGCGAGGAACGGAAAGCTCACTTGGCGGAAGCCACATGTTCGTGGTGAGGGAGTTGCGATCGCTAAGCCGCGCCACTTTACATCGTAAACGATGCCAGCCACTGAGGGCTCTCTTAGTGGACTTGGATGCGGTGCACAGCAAACGACTCGTGTATGCTGGCCCGGCTTGAAACACCTGCCGTGGGGGAAGCAACTGGAGGTTTCTTTCTCAAAAGGAGATGAACATGCAAACTATTCGTCCAAAAAATGTTCGCGTAAGCGATGTCTCAAAGCACTGGAACTTCACTCCGGACATGGTGCAAAGCATACTCATATCTAAAAAGTTGCGCAACGGGTTTCAGTTTTTTATGATTTCAAGCTATAATCACGCGACCGAGGCTGACCAGTCTCGGCTTGTTATATATCATGGGAGAGGGACTAAAATGTTTGCACGCGTCACACAATACAAGATGAAACCCGGCTCAATGGAAGCCACGACCGCGATCATGAATTCACTAAAGAGCTAAATTATGGGAATGCCCGGGATGCATAATTTCATCAATGTCGCGAATGAGGATGGGAGCGGCTATGTCATTTCTGTGGTCGAGAGTGAGGTGACTTCGAAGGCCAACGCAGCAAAAGTTGCGGAACTCTGGGGCGCATTTTCTGACTATATGGAAGCCGCCCCTAAAGCTGTCGGTTTTGACGTAGTTGCAAATTGGAGCAATTAATCCGCGCTCGTCTTCGCTAACGTTTTTACATTTTATGACGCAATCAACTAATGCGCTCCCAGTCTTAAACATGTTTGCTGAAATGCCTCGCCAAACGAATAGAAAAGTGCGGAGAAGCTTGGATGGAGAGGTGACGTTGCGAAAGCGTTCGCGCTAAAATTCGCGTAGGAGAGGTGGTCCTGCTTTTTCGACCAGTTCGCAGCCAGTTTAAGGTGGATCAGGGATTCATTTAGGCTGCAGATCTCATTGTTCTGTTTTTCTGTCATAGGCTTCATATGGGGTCAAGATTCTGTGCGTGGATGTGGGCGTTCTGCGTTGTAATACGCCATCCACTTTCCAATCCTGGCGCGTGTTTCTGAACCGTTTTCAAATGCGTTCAGGTAAATGCATTCAATTTTCAGGGACCGCCAGAGCCGCTCGATCATGCGGTTGTCGACCCAGCGGCCCTTACCATCTATTACCGGTAGGTGATGCAGAGCATCACTGAGAGGCATGGATATCTTCACGTCGGCATCTTTCAGCGCCTGTGTCCATTCAAAGCCGGTGAACTGGCTGCCTTGATCCATTGCCCGGCAGGGTCTTGCGAAGCAATGCGCGAGAGGGGGTATTCATGATCTTGGGCTTATCGTATTTGGCGATGGCCTCGTTCAGGGCTTCAACGCAAAAATCCGCTTCCATACTGTTCGATAAACGCCAGCTCAAAACCTTGCGACTGTGCCAGTCCATAATCGCCACCAGATACAGAAACCCACGGTGCATAGGGATGTAAGTAATGTCGACACACCAGACCTGATTTGACCGACTAATTGTCAATTTCCTCAGCAGATATGAATAAATCTTATGCTGGGGGTGTTTCTTGCTGGTGTTTGGCGTCTGATAAATAGGCACAAATCGCATAAGCCTCATCAGGCGGCGCACACGATGACGTCCGCATTTGTGACCCTGTCGCCGCATGTGCCACGCCATTTGCCGAGACCCATACCATGGTGTTTCAAGAAACAGCTTATCGATCAATTCCATGAAGCGCAGATTTTCGGCACTTTCACCCTTCGGCTGATAATACAGACTCGAGCGCGACAGCGACAACATCTGGCATTGCCGCCGCAAACTGATCTTCGGGCGATTTCTCTCAATGCACATCCGCCTGCGATCCTTGCTCAACAATCCCAGGCGCGTTTCAAAAAATCGCGCTCCACCACCAGTTGACCAATCTTGGAATGAAGTTTGTCTATCGTAGCATCGTCGACCTGTGCAGGATCGCTGCCTCGTTTGGAAAACCCGGCAACCATATTCTTAATCGCGGCTCGCTTCCAAATTCCAATCTGCGTGGCCTCTCGGTGTTTGCTTGCAAACACCTGCCGGTAATAGATGCACGCTGTACTTCTTCGATAACTCCGCCATTGTCATTTATTCGCGGATTGCTTCAAGCGCTACCTTGGCTTTGAAATCGGGCGAATGGTTCTTTCGTTTTGTCATTTTGGATCATCTCTCTCACAAGTTGATCCACCTTAACTACTAATCCCAATTCCCGCGACCACCTCTTCCGATGAAGCCAGACCGATTTCTGAATTTGCCAAGGCGTTTCTTGAAGCAGCACCAGAGCCCGGGGAGGCTGTGGAAGCCTATCTCCAGCATCTCAGCCCAAATGGATGGTCCGGCAGCCGAGCAGATATCATGGAGCACCGATTGGCAGCCATCGTTTCTTTGGCCGATCAACACTCGCCGGAGGTAGCAAGCACTGTCGCTCGTCTCACCCCAGCTATTAGCGGCCGTATTGACCGCATTCGTCAGTCAGAACAGAATGAAGACCGTGAGCGCGACCAGAGTTTCGAGTAAGCGTCGTCATGTCTGTAAGATGTTTTAATCGCGCGAGTTGTTGAATTCCTGATCGCTTCGACATTCTTGCGGATGTTTCGTCCATGACGGATAAACTAGGCCGAGTCTTACCCATTCCAGCAACCTCCGACACAATCCTCAGTCTAATGGGGGACTAATTGGGGGATGTAAAATTTCTAACTTGGAGTAAATCCTTCAAAATCAGCTTGATAGTGATTTTTAATGGCGGAGAGACAGGGATTCGAACCCTGGGAACCCGTTAAGGCTCAACGGTTTTCGAGACCGCCACGTTCGACCACTCCGCCACCTCTCCGCGTAGGATCCGTGGGCGGTTTAGTCTGGGGCGAAGAAATCTACAAGCTCTTTTTGCACCGTCGTGTCGAATTGCGCTAATCACGGGCGCTGACTGCAAATTGAAGGGGAGGGTGCTTAAATTATTTGTTAGAATACACTATGTCTATATGAGTCGCCAAAAAGGGGTATGTATGCGGTCTGTTATGTTAGCCATTGTGTTTGTGCTTGGGATCGTTGGCCCCGTCGTCGCCGAACGGGAGGCGGATCTGAATCGATTGTCCGAAATTCTGCTTGTGGATGACATGATCGAAATTTTGTCCGACGAGGGGATGCAATATGGCGAGACCCTTGGGATGGAACTTTTTGACGGGCGTGGCGATGCCGATTGGGAGCGCCGCCTAACGGCGATCTATGCGCAGGACAGAATGAAGGCAGAGTTTCGCGCAAGCTTCGACCCGCTTTTGAGTGACGAGACCCTTGCTGCCGCGCTGGCGTTTTTTAATACGCCCTTCGGCGAAAAGCTCGTGCGGTTGGAAATGAGCGCGCGTTTGGCAATAAGTGATCCCGACGTAAATGCGGCAAGCGAGGCGCGTTTAAAGGCAATGATCCGCAACAATGACCCTCTTTTACCCCGCATACGAGAATATATTAAGGTTTACGACCTTATAGATATGAATGTGGCAAGTTCGATGAACGAAACCTTCGAGTTTTTGTCGGCAATGGGCGATATGGGAGCGTTAACAGATGACATGACAGAGAGCGCAATTCTGGCGGATGTCTGGCAGGATGAACCCCAAATTCGGGCGGATACGACGGAGTGGTTGATGACTTATTTAACCATGAGTTATTCGCCATTATCCGAGGACGAAATGACAAAAAACATTGCGTTTGGCCGCACAGACGCTGGCCGACAATTTAACAATGCGATGTTCAAAGCCTTTGGGGACGTCTATGCGGAGATCTCGCGTAAATTGGGGCGTGCGGCTGCGGGGTACATCCTGAGCGAGGACATTTAGACGGACCTCTTGCGAGGGCGTTTCCGTTAACAGACATTGAGACATTAAAAACCCGTTCAGAAGGGGATAATTCCCAAAGGTGCCTTGACTTCGCTGGGGTTTACGATGATAAGCCGCCATCTTAGTGCGGGATTCCTACGGGATTCCTGTATTGAGAATGATTTTTTTTACCGCCCATAGGGGCGCGCTGTCCGAGGTGCCATTCTGGCGAAACTCCCAAATTTGGGGACCACAAGACGCGGAAATTGCGAAGGAAGACTAAATGTTTGCGGTTCTAAAAACCGGCGGCAAGCAATACCGGGTTCAAAGTGGCGACGTGCTGCGTATTGAACGTATTGCTGCAGATGCGGGCGAAACTGTTCAGTTCAACGAAGTTCTTATGGTTGGTGCCAATGTTGGCGCCCCTTTGATCGAAGATGCTGCTGTGCAAGCCGAAGTGATCGACCAGATCAAAGGCGAAAAGCTTATTCACTTCGTAAAACGTCGTCGTAAGCACGGCTCGCAACGCACAAAAGGTCACCGTCAACGGCTGACCTTGGTTCGGATTACGGATATCCTTGAAAAAGGTGCTGCGAAATCTGGCGTTAAACTTGCACAAGGCACGGGCTCTGTTCCTGCTTCTGTGGTTGCTGCGATGGCTCCAGTTGTGCCAAAAGCGAAAAACGCTCTTTCTGCACGTGCAGCGGCTGCGGCGGCTCCGAAAGCGGAAACTGCTGTGAAAGCTCCTAAAGCAAAAGCGGCGAAAGCTGCCCCTGCTGAAGCGGCTTCCGGCGCAGACGATTTGAAAAAATTGTCCGGTGTTGGACCCGCGCTTGAGAAAAAACTGATCGCGGGTGGTGTTACTTCCTTCGCTCAGATCGCTGCTTGGACAGATGCTGACGTTGCAAAATTTGACGAGGCGCTCTCGTTCAAAGGCCGCATCGAACGCGAGGGCTGGATTGCCCAAGCTCAAGAATTCACTAAAGGCTAAGGAGAGACCAGATGGCACATAAAAAAGCAGGCGGTTCATCCCGTAACGGTCGCGACTCAGCTGGTCGTAGACTTGGTGTAAAAAAATACGGTGGCGAACTCGTTATCCCGGGCAACATTATCGTGCGTCAGCGCGGAACAAGAATGTACCCAGGTGCTGGCGTTGGCATGGGCAAAGATCACACGATTTTTGCAACATCCCTTGGCAACGTAAAGTTCCACAAAGGCCTTAAGGGCCGTACATTTATTTCGGTTCTCCCAGTGGCGGAGGCCGCAGAGTAAGCCGAAACCTAGTGTTTATTTTTAGGGTCGGCGGAAACGCCGGCCCTTTTTTTATTTCTGTAACATGGCTCTGTTAGACGGGCGAAGGTTCAGGAATTTAATAAAATTTTAAGGAACTCGGTTCACACCCTTGGGTGCCAATATCTAAAGATCACATCCTGAAAGGTTTTCGTGGAATCCCTTGTTGGTTGTGGTTCAAGCCCCCATGTAACGGGGGTGAATGTGATGCTTGGCCGGTTATCGGAGCGGACCAGAGAAAAAGCGGCCTTCCATGAGGGCCCAATAAAGACAGGCGGGAATGGCCCCCACGGGCCTCGTGTCTGTTTGTGAGGTTCGGAGGAGCTTAAACATGAGAGTAGAGACAATTGCAGGTCAGCAAGTAATAGAAACAGAACGGTTTATTTTGCGCCCCGTGCAAAAATCCGACGCAGGCCAGTTGCGCATGTATGCAGGCGATCAACGCGTGGCAGAGTTTACGAGTTCCATCCCACATCCATTGCCGCGCGGCGCGACCCAGAGTTTCATTGAGCGCGCTCTTAATCCGGAGCGCAGTGAAGACGTCTGGATTATGGCCTCGACGAAGGATGAGGTTTTGGGCGTTATTAGCCTAAAAACGATGGACCGTGCGCAATCTGAAATCGGTTATTGGGTGGCACCCGCTTTTTGGGGGGCAGGCTATGCGTCCGAAGCGGTGCGTGCGATTCTTGAGGCGAACCCGCAAAAGTGCAAAACAATTTTCGCAGAAGTCTTCCAAGATAACCCAGCCTCGGCACGGGTTTTGACCAATGCGGGGTTTGAGTACCTTGGCGATGCCGAGAAGTTTTCTGTAGCCCGCAACACGAGTGTGGCCACTTGGACCTATCTTTTGAAATACGCTTAAAGGACGTTTAGGACAGTTTCGTTTCGGCCGCCCTTTGCCAAATATTCAGGCCTCTTCTGATGTTATAGGAGGGTTAAATGCTTCGATCCTTTGTTGAAAAGTAGTTTTGAGAGACATACAGTAACAGTGGTTTTACGGATTTTCGGCGTCAGGGTGCTTTTTGCGCAAAATTGACGGCGAAAATTGTGTTTATGGGGCCCGCAAGTGCCTTGCAGGCTTGAGCCTGCGCCTGAACTCCGATAACGCCTGACACAGTCGCAATGGAAGGCCGCCAGACATGAAGTTTCTCGATCTATGTAAAGTTTATATTCGCTCTGGTGGCGGCGGGGGCGGTTGTGTGTCGTTTCGGCGCGAAAAGCATATCGAATACGGTGGCCCCGATGGCGGCGACGGCGGACGTGGCGGCGATGTGATTGCCGAGGCCGTTGACGGCCTCAATACCCTGATCGATTTTCGCTACCAGCAGCACTTTTTGGCGCGCAGTGGCCAACCCGGAATGGGGGCCCAACGCACGGGGCACGATGGCGCGACCGTCATTTTGAAATTGCCTGTCGGCACGGAAGTTTTGGACGAAGACCAAGAGACCGTGATCGCGGATTTGACCGAAGTTGGGCAGCGGATTGTCTTGGCAAAGGGTGGCAACGGCGGTTTTGGCAACCTGCACTTTAAAACCGCGACCAACCAAGCGCCACGACGTGCGAACCCCGGTCAAGAAGGCATTGAACGCACCCTTTGGTTGCGCCTGAAATTGATCGCGGATGCGGGTCTTTTGGGCATGCCAAACGCGGGGAAATCCACATTTTTGGCCGCAACATCCAATGCGCGTCCCAAAATTGCGGACTATCCGTTTACCACAGTTTACCCGAACCTTGGCGTCGTTGGTGTTGACGGTGCGGAATTCGTTATGGCCGATATTCCGGGACTGATTGAGGGCGCAAGCGAAGGGCGGGGCCTTGGCGATTTGTTCCTTGGACACGTCGAACGCTGCTCTGTTCTGTTGCATTTGATCGACGGTACCGCCGAAAATGTGGCCCAAGATTACCGCACGATCATCCACGAATTAGAAGCCTATGGCGGCGAATTGGCCGACAAGCCGCGCATAACCGCGCTCAATAAAATCGACGCGCTGGACGAAGAAGAACGCGCCGAAAAACGCGCCGAACTTGAAGCCGCCGTCGGTGGTCCGGTTATGATGATGTCGGGTGTGGCAAAAGAGGGCCTTACGGATGTTCTTCGGGCTGTCCGCGCTGAAATCACGGCGGACAAATTGCGTCTGACGAAATCACACGAAGAACCCGAGCAATGGCAACCCTAAGAACGTCTGCTGAAATTCTGGGCGCCTCAAAACGCCTCGTTGTTAAAATCGGTTCCGCGCTATTGGTGGACCGCAACACAGGTCAATTGCGCGAGGACTGGCTCGCGGGATTGGCCGCGGATGTTGCTGAAACTAAGGCGCGCGGCGTTGACGTTATCCTTGTGTCTTCGGGGTCGATCGCATTGGGGCGCAATGTGTTGGGCCTTTCCAAAGGGGATCTGCCACTAGAGCAATCACAGGCCGCCGCCGCCGTCGGGCAAATTCGCCTTGCGCGCGCCTATGAAAATGTTTTGGCTCCGTTGGGGCTTATCACAGCGCAAGTTTTGGTAACCCTCGAAGACAGCAATGATCGGCGACGTTACTTGAATTCTCGCGCGACCATGGGCCAGTTGCTTAGTCTTGGCGCGATCCCCATCGTCAATGAAAACGACACGGTGGCCACCGATGAAATCCGCTTCGGCGACAATGACCGCCTCGCGGCCCAAGTTGCCGTGACAACAGGCGCGGATGTTTTGGTGCTGTTGTCGGACGTTGACGGGTTTTATAGTGCAAATCCGAGCCTTGATCCCACGGCGAAACGCTTCGATTATATTGAGGCGATCACACCGGAAATCGAGGCTATGGCGGGTGACCCCACCTCGGGCCTGTCCAAAGGCGGGATGAAAACCAAAGTGATGGCGGCGAAAACCGCGACGGGCGCGGGTTGCGCCATGGTGATCTCCGAAGGCTCTCCTTTGCGGCCCCTGAAGGCGCTGCTGGATGGCGCGAAATGTACTTGGTTCATCGCCCAAGTCGATCCTCAGACCGCGCGAAAACGCTGGATTGCGGCGATGAAACCACAAGGCAGCCTCCTTGTCGATGCCGGGGCCGCACAGGCCTTGGCGCGCGGTAAATCGCTGTTGCCCGCAGGGGTAACCGAAGTGCGCGGCAAATTCGGACGCGGAGATCCGGTTCAGATTTTGGGCCCCGACGGGCCTTTGGGCTGTGGCTTGGTGCGTTATACCGCCGCCGAGGCGCAATTGATCAAAGGCCTCGCGTCCGATCAGTTTCCGGACGTACTTGGATATCCGGCCCGCGCCGCTTTGATCCACCGCGATGACATGGTTCTCTAAGCCGTTTGTGATGCCGTCTATGCCAAAAAGTGATTGTGAACAGGCTTGGATTTAAGGCCCAAATAATCTTATATGGCGTCAAGATTATGTTTCCATATTTGAAAGTTGCCCCATGAAAGATAGCGAAAATATTCCCGCCCTGATGAAAGACATCGGAACACGCGCCCGCGCGGCTGCACGTGAATTGGGATTTGCATCGGGGCCTCAAAAGGAAGCCGCACTTCTTGCCGCAGCCGATGCCGTTTGGACCCGTCGGGATGAGATCGTCGCAGCCAACGTTTTGGATATGGAATTTGGCCGTGACAAAGGGTTGTCGGCCGCGATGCTCGACCGATTGATGTTGGACGAGGCCCGCATTGAGGCGATCGTTACCAGCCTGCGTGCGGTTGCGGGGCAAAACGATCCCGTGGGCGAGATTCTGACGGAATGGGACATGGAGAGCGGCCTCCATATCAAGCGAGTGCGCACACCATTAGGCGTCATTGGCGTTATTTACGAAAGCCGCCCGAATGTGACGGCGGATGCTGGGGCTTTGTGTTTGAAGGCTGGCAATGCGGTCATTCTGCGGGGCGGTTCTGAGAGCTTCCATAGTTCGGGCGTCATTCATGCCTGTCTGCAAGATGGACTTAAATCGGCGGGGCTTCCCGTTGATGCGGTGCAACGTGTCCCTACACGGGATCGCGCTGCGGTCGCAGAAATGTTGCGCGCCACCGAGTTCATCGACGTGATCGTGCCGCGCGGAGGAAAGGGCCTTGTGGGGCTTGTCCAGCGCGAAGCACGGGTTCCGGTTTTTGCGCATCTCGAGGGAATTTGCCACATCTATGTGGACGCCGCCGCCGACCCAGAGAAGGCGTTGAAGATTGTCGTGAATTCGAAAACACGGCGCACGGGGATTTGTGGTTCGGCGGAATGTTTGTTGGTACACAAGGATGTGGCGGCGACATTGGGGCAAGCTATCGTTGACGCGCTCATCAAGGCGGGCGTCGAAGTGCGGGCGGAAGGCATGAATGGGTCTGTCGAAGCCTCAGCGGACGATTTTGGCAAAGAGTTCCTTGATATGATCATCGCCGCGAAGGTTGTGGACGATATTGACGGTGCCATCGCGCATATCCAAAACTACGGCTCAAACCACACCGATTGTGTTATCACCGAGGATCAAGCGGTTGCCGACAGGTTCTTTACCCGCCTCGATAGTGCGATCTTGATTCAGAATGCATCGACCCAATTTGCCGATGGTGGCGAGTTTGGAATGGGGGCGGAAATCGGCATTGCTACGGGTAAAATGCACGCGCGTGGCCCCGTCGGTGCGGAACAACTCACCAGCTTCAAATACATCGTTGTTGGCGATGGCACGATTAGAAAATAGCCCCAAAGAGCGCGGCATTGGTCCCAGAACCAGTGCTGCGCGCTAAAACCGAATGGAAATTTCGGTTTCCCGTAATTCCGCGTTCATTTTCTTTTGTGTGGCTTTCAACGCTTCGGGAACCAGCGCAAAATGCACCAAAGCCGGCGTGACTTCTACGGACGTATTTGGGTCCGACATTACGCCCCAAATTTCTGGGTTGATTTTCATTTTCTCGGCCCGCCCCAGCAATTGCCATTGTGCGCCATCATGCTCGACTACAATATTCCCCCCATAGGGCATCGCGGATTCCAGACATTGGATCAACAAGAAAGCCAGCTTGCCTTCGGAGCGGGGTAGGTCACTCAACACGTTCCACTCATAGGACACCCGCCCACCTGCGCCGAAACTCTTTAGGATATCGCGCAATTCTGAATTGCTAATCTTTTGCCCCTCACGCGCAGCACCATAGGCCACGCGGAAAAAACGAATCCGTGCGTTGGCATTTGCAACACTCTCAACGATGAGGCCCATTTCGGGCCCGTCTATGCTCCCACCCATTTGAAGCAGTTCAACCCCATTGCCGATTGCGCCCAAAGGGCTGATAAGATCATGGCAGATACGGGATCCAAGGAGGGCGGTGAGGTCTCGTTGATGTGTCGGCATGAATAATCCTAGAAAGCGAAAGTGAAAAAATGAATGATCTATTAGAGCCCGGAATGTTTGTTAGGCATCCCGGAAAACCAGAATGGGGTCTTGGGCAAGTACAATCGGTTATTAATGGTAAAATAACCGTTAATTTTGAACAATGTGGAAAAATAACCATCGATGGTCAAAACGTTTTCTTAACCCCGATATATGACATCGACTCTGAACAAAAGTGACGTGGGGAATTCGGGCGCAAAGGTTGCATGATAGCGCCGTTTTGCCTAGAAGTCCCAGAGTTTAGCGGAGCGCTCCCCATCTATGTCGACGTCTGATCCCAAGTTTGAAACACGCCTCGCGGTAACCGAAGCGGATTTGCGGGCCGCACAGCGGTTGCGGTATGAAGTTTTTATCGATGAGCTTGGTGGGGACGGCCCACTTGTGGATCACGAAGAACGGCTTGAGCGCGATGAATTTGATCCGTTTTACGACCATCTGATCCTGATTGACTCGTCAAAAGATAGCGAAAAAGGCGAGCATGTCGTGGGCGTTTATCGTCTGTTGCGCGGTGAAAAGGCCGCGGATGTGGGGCGGTTTTATTCGGAGAGCGAATATGACCTTTCGGCGCTGAAATCCTCTGGTCGCAGGCTGCTGGAATTGGGGCGCAGTTGTGTGCACAAGGATTATCGCGGTGGCACCGCAATGTTCCACCTCTGGAACGGTCTTGCAAGTTATGTCCTTGACCACAATATAGAAATCCTTTTTGGCGTGGCCAGTTTCCATGGCACTAACCTCGAAGAACTGCGCCAACCCTTGGCCTATCTACATGCCAACCACCTTGCGCCGCCCGAGCTTCGTGTGCGCGTGTTGGAAAATCATTTCCAGTCGATGGACCTTGTTAATGTTGCGGATATTGATCGCCGCGCCGCGATGATCAACACGCCCGCATTAATCAAAGCCTATTTGCGGCTGGGCGGTTTTGTGGGCGAGGGGGCCTATATTGACCATGCCTTCAACACCACCGATGTTTGCCTCTTGATGGATACTGAAAAAATGAATGCCAAGCATAAAAGTTTTTACACCAAGAACCGCGCCACATGAATCCGACGTGGACCTCAGAAACGCTCCCAGAGCAGCCCAAAATAACGGCCTCTGGCTATGTTCGTGCGGTTTTTCGGGGGGTGCCGCTTCTGCTGATTACCACGTTTTGTTTGCTCCTTATGCTCGTGTTGCGGCTCGTTGAACGTCCGATTTACGGATTGCGACGCCCGTTTACGCCTTTCATCACGCAATTTGTCTGTCGGAGCGCCTTTTTTCTGTTGGGGGTTAAGTTCTCGACGCGTGGTGAACGTATGCGGCACAAGGGGGCGGTTGTTGCTAACCACTCGTCATGGCTGGATATTTTTGCTTTGAACGCGCGCAAGCGGATCTATTTTGTTGCGAAATCCGAGGTTGCGCTTTGGCCTGGAATTGGCTGGCTCGCGCGCGCTACAGGGACCGTTTTTATCGCGCGCCGCCCGTCAGATGCCAAAAAACAGCGTGAAATTTTTCAGTCGCGCCTCCTAGCAGGGCACAAACTTTTGTTCTTTCCTGAAGGGACGTCAACGGACGGACTGCGGGTTCTTCCTTTTAAATCAACGCTTTTCGCGGCGTTCTTCGCGCCCGAAGTTGTTGAAGAAACATGGGTTCAGCCGGTAACGCTCAATTATACCTCCCCCGAAGGGGAAAGCGCGGGTTTTTACGGCTGGTGGGGGGATATGAGCTTTGGGGCGCATTTCCTCAAAGTCTTAGCGGAAAAGCATCAAGGATCGGTTCAGGTGATCTATCATCCAGCAGTTCCCGCGCGCGATTTTGTTAGCCGAAAAGGCTTGGCAACGTACTGTCAGCAAACTGTTCAGAATGGATTAACGCCACCGTTGGATTAATGCCAAGGTGGCGCTGCCCTTAACCTTTAATTTTCAAAATCATCGCTCTGAGGGTTTCTAGCGGGTCATCTTTGGACCAGATTTCCGTACCTATGCCAAAGAAGTCGACCATAGGTGCTAGAAGTTCAATGTTTTCGAGCGAGAGCGCACCTTCGGCCACCATGGGCACTTCGATCATTTCGCTCCACCACTGAAACAAATCTAGCTCCGCGCGGGTGCCGTCTCCGAGGGGCGTCATGCCGACGGGACCAAAGGCCACATAGTCCGCGCCGTTTTCGGCGGCGGCCATGCCGTCATGATTTGAGGCACCACAAAAGGCACCGATGATTGCGTCTGCGCCGAGTTCTTTGCGGGCGTGGCGCACCGTGCGCGCACCGTCCAGAAGATGGACACCATCTAGCCCCAAACGCTCGACCAATTGGATGTGACGGTCGATAACAATCGCCACGTCGCGGCTCTGACAGACGTCGCGCAAAGCATCCGCGGCACGCGAAATGCGGTCTTCGTCGTGGCTCGCCATAGCAAGACGTACACAAGAGATCGCTTCGCCGTCTAGAACCCGCGCTAATTGATCGGGAAACTGCGATAATTCGAACTCTGGAGGGGAGATAAGATAGAGTTGTGCGGTTTCGGGCGCGGTTTGATCGTCAGCCATTTTATGGTTCCTTGGTGGATTCTGTGCCCGTCATAACGGGGATTTTTGGGCTTGGCTACTTAGGAGGCAGGCTTTTGGCATTTGCCAGCGAAAGTTCTATCCATTTACGCCGTTTTTCGTCGTCTGCAATGGCTTCTTCGCTGGCGTCGATCATTCCGCCCATGGGACGGCCCGTAAAGGAGAGGGGCGCTGCGCCCTCAATTGCCAAGGCTTCGGCTTCGCGGGCCTTGCCGGGGCGAAACATGCCACCGCCTTTATGAACGCCGCAAACCATATGGCCGCGATAGAGAAAACACATCCCGCCAAACATCTTCTTTTCGGTGATCCCGTCAACATCAAGGAAATCTTCGCGCATCATTTGGGCAAGCCCTTCGTCATATGCCACGGTCTTCTCCTTGCGTTGCGGTTTTGGGGAGCGTAACACGTGCAAAAGCATTCGCAAATCCAATCATAAGAAGGCATATCCTGTGAGCGAAGAAAATTGGCGAGGGCCCCAGCCGTCCTTTATATTAGTGCGTCCACAGATGGGCGAAAATATTGGCGGTGCGGCGCGTGCCATGTGGAATTTCGGCCTTGATCGGATGCGCATCATTGAGCCGCGCGACGGTTGGCCAAATCAAAAGGCCGTCGCAATGGCGAGTGGAGCAGGACGGTTGCTTGACGAGGCGCTGATCTATGGAAACGCGCCCGATGCCTTGGCGGATTGCAATTATATATTTGCAACAACCGCGCGTCACCGCGACCTGACCAAACCCGTGATGACGCCCGAACGCGCCATGGAGCACGCCCGTGCGCTGATCTCGCAGGGTCAGAAGGTTGGTGTGATGTTTGGGCCGGAACGGGCAGGGCTTGAGAACGAGGATATCGCGCGCGCCAACGCGATCATTTCGGTGCCCGTTAATCCCGAGTTTGCCTCCCTGAACCTTGCGCAATGTGCGCTCCTAATGGCCTATGAATGGCGTCGTCAAAACTCCAATGTTCCCCCCGAAGTCGTCGCTATGGCCAAAACCGAGTTTGCACCCGATATTGAGATCCAGAAACTCGGCGATCATTATGAGCAACGTCTTGATGAGGCTGGGTTTTTCTATCCTGAACCCAAGGCCATTAGCATGAAGCTGAACCTACGCAATATGTGGGCGCGGATGCCGATGACGCGCGCCGATGTGCAAATGATGCATGGTATGCTGCGACAACTTCTCCGCAAAAAAGACTAGATTTGAGCCAAGATATGGGCCTAGTTTGCTTGGCCTAAAATACGGAGCGATCCCATGAGTAAACCGCGCACTATATTTGAAAACGTCGGCGATGCGTCTGCGCCCGCCATAGCAAATCCGGGCGGTATTGACCGTGCGCCCAAGGGGGCGCGTCGTGGCATTCGGGCGTGGTTGATGCTGATCTTTGTGATGGTGGCCTTGATGGTTGTGATTGGGGGGCTGACGCGTCTCACGGACTCGGGCTTGTCGATCACCGAATGGCGGCCGATCACGGGCGCCATTCCACCTATGGGCGCCGAAGCATGGGGGCTGGAATTTCTCAAATATCAGGCCACACCGCAATATGAAGCGCTCAATCGCGGCATGGAATTGTCGGAATTTCAATTCATCTATTGGTGGGAATGGGGCCATCGCCAACTTGGCCGCACCGTTGGCCTTGTATGGGCGCTCGGGTTCCTTGGTTTTGCCGTGACGCGCTCTATTCCTACAGGTTGGACGCCACGTTTGCTCCTGTTGGGGGCGATGGGCGGGCTTCAAGGCGCGATTGGCTGGTGGATGGTGGCCTCTGGGCTGGAGGATGGCATGACGTCCGTTGCGTCCTATCGCTTGGCTACGCATCTGGGTCTTGCGTTTGTGATCCTTGGGCTTTGCGCGTGGTACATCCTCCTTCTGGGACGCCGCGAAGTTGATTTGATGAAAGCGCGGCGTGAACGCGAGGCGAAGCTGTTCTCCATGTCCACGGGGCTGATGCATTTTGCCTTCCTGCAAATCCTACTGGGCGCGCTTGTGGCGGGCATTGATGCCGGACGCAGCTTTACCGATTGGCCGTTAATGGCGGGCACTTTCCTTCCGGATGGCATGTTCGAACTCACCCCGCTCTGGACCAACTTTTTTGAGAACGCGGGCCTTGTACAATTCGTGCACCGTATGGCGGCGTACCTACTGCTGATCTTTGCCTTTGTCGTCTGGCGGAGGTCGCGCAAAAGCGGCAAGGCGATCACGCGGCGGGCCTTTGATCTAGTGCTTGTCATGATGATTTTACAGGCGATTTTGGGCGTTTTGACCGTTTGGAATGTTGCGGTTTTGCCCATTGCGATTCAGCACCAAATCGGCGCGTTGCTCCTTTGGGTGCTCATCTTGAACGCCCGCTTTAACGCGCAATATCCACGTGAACAATTGATCCGGAGAGCCTAAATGACAGCCTTTAAGATCCTGATGGATTTCACCCGTCAAACCGTCGCCTTGGGGCAAATTTCGGGACGTTTGGGCTGGGATCAAGAAACCATGATGGCCGAAGGCTCTGGCGCGCAACGGGCCGAAGAAACCGCCGCCCTTGAAGGGGTTTTACACGCACGTCGCACCGATCCAAAGGTCACGCAATGGCTAGCGGATATCCACGACGCGACTCTTGATCAAGCAGGCCAAGCCCAGATGCGCCTGATCCGTGAACAACATACCCGCGCAAGCAAAGTCCCTGGAGATTTGGCGGCGGAAATCGCGCGTGTAACCTCCTCGGCGCAAGGGATTTGGGCACAGGCCCGCGCGGCGGAAAACTTCGCGCAATTCGCACCGACCTTGGAGCGCGTCATTGCGTTGAAACGCGAAGAAGCGCAGGCGATTGCAGGAGATGGCGATGTCTACGACGCCATGTTGCAAGATTATGAACCCGGAACTTCGGCCAAAGAAATCAGCGCGATGTTTGACGCATTGCGCCCAAGGTTGGTAGCTTTGCGCGGGAAAATTCTTGGGTCTGAAACCACCCCCAAGGCGCTGGATCGTGACTTTGATCCCGATTTGCAAATGGCCCTGAGCAACAAGCTTGCCCAAGGATTTGGCTATGATTTCAACCGTGGTCGCCTTGATAAAGCTGTGCATCCTTTCTCAAGTGGCTCGGGCAATGACGTGCGGATTACCACCCGCACAGACCCGCGCAATCCGTTCAACTGTATCTATTCGACGATCCACGAGGTGGGCCACGCGTGCTATGAGCAAAACATCTCACAGGACTATCTGCTGACGCCTGTGGGGAATGGTGTTTCGATGGGTGTGCATGAAAGCCAAAGCCGGATTTATGAAAACCAGATCGGCCGTGGCGCGGCTTATTCGGACTATCTGTTCGGTCAAATGACCCAAACATTTGGCGATATTGGTGTGGCGGATGCTGAGGCATTCTTTGCCACAGTTAACCGTGTCTCCTCGGGTTATATCCGCACTGAAGCTGATGAAATTCACTATAACTTGCACGTTTTGTTGCGCTTTGATCTTGAGCGGCAATTGGTGTCAGGCGAACTGGCTGTGGCTGACCTTCCCGAAGCGTGGAACGCGCGTTTTGAGGCTGATTTTGGCGTGAAAGTGGACAAGCCAAGCAACGGTTGTTTGCAGGATGTACATTGGTCCGTTGGGCTATTTGGGTACTTCCCAACCTACACTTTGGGCAATGTGTACGCGGGCTGTTTGAACCAAGCGATGCGCAAGGATCTTGTTGGTCTGGATACAGAGTTCGCGCAGGGGAACACCTCCCGCGCGACACAATGGCTGGCTCAGAACGTGCAACAACATGGCGGCCTTTTTGAGAGCCGCGACGTGATTGCCCGCGCAACGGGCGGCATAGTGAACGAGCAGCCGCTTCTGGCCTATCTCGAAGAAAAATTCGGCCAGATATATAATCTGTAAGCGTTAAAGGGGCCGGATTTTCAGCTTAGAAATCCGGTTCCCGTCCATTTGGAACACTTCAAATTGAAACCCGTGGAAGGCATAGGTTTGGCCTTGGGTCGGGATCAATTGTGCCTCGTGTATCACAAGGCCAGCAATGGTGTTTGCCGTCTCGTCGGAAAACGCCCAATCGGTCGCGCGGTTGAGGTCGCGAATGGTGGTCGCGCCATCCACAAGGAAGCGCCCGTCGTCGCAAATTTCAATGACAGGCATGTCACCGTCGTCAAATTCATCCATAATTTCACCAACGATTTCTTCGAGAATGTCTTCGAGCGTAATCAACCCTTGTAGTGCGCCATACTCATCGACAACCAAGGCGAAATGGGTGCGCCGCCGCAAGAACTCACGCATTTGATCGTCCAGCGTCGCGGTTTCCGGAATGAAGTAGGGTTCGCGGACAACTTCCATAAGATTGAAGTTTTTCATTGCATCCGCAGGGGCTTGGCCGACTTTAAGTGGTGCGTTTAACCCGCGCAACAGATGTTTTGTATGCAGAATTCCGACAACGTTTTCCGGCTCGTCGCGATAAACGGGCAGGCGGGTATGACGGCTGTTGAGTAAGAGGTTCAGGACTTCTTCCGTGGGCATACTCGCGTCGACCATCTCAATTTGGCTGCGGTGAAGCATGATTTCTTCGACGGTACGGTCCGACAAGTCCAACGCGCCCAAAATGCGGTCGCGATCTTCCTTTTCGACAATGCCTTCTGAGTGGCCCAGTGAAATCGCGCCGGCAATTTCTTCGCGTACAGCGAGGACGTTTTGGTCGGGATCCGTTTGGACGCCAAATAGGCCTAGGATCGCACGCACGAGCATTCGCACAAAACTCACGATGGGCGAAAAGACTGTAATCACGACTGAAATCGGCCCGCTTACACCCGCGGCGGCGGTTTCTGCATTGGTAATGGCGTAGGTTTTGGGTAGTACCTCAGCGAAAATCAAAACGAGCAGCGTCATAATAAGGGTGGCCATTGCCACGCCCGACTCGCCAAACATGCGCGTAAACAACGCGGTCGCCAGTGAGGTGGCGAGGATGTTCACGAGGTTGTTGCCCAACAGGACCGACCCGATGAGACGTTCGTTGTCTTCGGTGATGTTTAAGGCACGTTGCGCGCCACGCGATCCCTTGTCGGCTTGCATGCTCAGCTTGCCACGAGAGGCGGCTGTGAGCGCGGTTTCCGAACCGGAGAAGAATGCAGAAAGGACCAAAAGGGCAACGATTGAGCCAGAAGTGATATAAAATGCGGTGTCGTACACGGCGTTAAAACATCCAATATGAGGGTGAAATGAGAAGTATATCTGTTATGGGGTGCAAATCTGTTGGGTTCAAGAGCGCTTCAAAGGGCAGGGTCTCAAGGCTTGGCGAGTGGATGATGCTCAAGGACCAGCGCATGCAGGCGTTCCTCTAACACATGGGTATAGATTTCGGTGCTCGAAAGGTCTGCGTGCCCCAAGAGCGTTTGGATGACGCGCAGGTCCGCGCCGTTGGCCAAAAGGTGGGTGGCAAAGGCGTGTCTCAATCGGTGGGGTGTGACCAGATCGGCGGAGATACCGGCGGTGACGGCGATTTCTTTTATCAATAAATAGAAACGGTTACGGGTCATGTGGCCTTGTTTGGCACGAGAGGCAAAAAGGTAGGGGGACAGAGGTGTTCCATGTTCTCTGAGGGCCAACTCCTGCAAGGAATCCCGATGTTCCAGCCAATCCGCAAGGGCCTCGCGGGCCGGATCAGAGAGCGGAACCATGCGTTCTTTGTTGCCTTTGCCTTTGATCAAAAGCATCCGTGGATCGCCACGCGTCGCAGCAACGGGCAGGCTGACCAACTCGGTGACACGCATTCCGCTGGCATAGAGAATTTCCAGCAAACAGGTGTTGCGCAAACGATCCGAACGATTGCGCCCATGGGCGGCGGCGGCGTTCAGTAGGCGCTCTACGTCTGCTTCGGAAAGTGTTTTGGGGAGGCGTTTGCTGCGCCCAGGGCCGCGAATTTGCAAACCGGGATGGTCGCCCCGCAAGCCGTCTTCAAAGGCATAGCGATAGAAACTTTTGATCGCCGAGAGTCGACGGGCGCGGGTGGCGATCGAAAACCCTTGGGCGTCGCAATGCACAAGGTAGCGCTCAATACGGGCGCGATCCGCCGTCATTAGGGTATCGTTTTGTGATCCCAAATAGGCCTCGAAATCGGTCAAATCGCGCCGATATCCGGCTTGCGTGTTTTCGGAGGCTGCCCGTTCGGCGGCCTGTGCGGTGATGAAATTTTCGATCTCTCGTGACATCACGCACGCTCAAGGAGCATGAGTTCAAGTGACGCCCGTCGTGCGATATCCTCAAGGCCAACGCTGCGCAAAATAGCAATGGCACGGGTTACATTGTTGAGGTCGCCCCGAGCCCCTTCAGCAAACAATGTGATCGCGCGCAGAATGGCGCTACCGAGATTGCCACCGGAGACTTCGACGTCGTCTGGTGAAAACGGGGTGCTGCGCAGGAACCCATCATGAATGGCAATCGCGCGGGAATCCGACAGGCCGTTCAACTCGGGTTTGCCCTGTGCGAGGCTGACGAGGAAGGCCTCCTCTTTGGAGGTGACCCTGTTCTCGGCAACAGCAGTTTGGGCGGCACTTTCGTAGTCGTCGCTCAGCAATGAGAGCCGTAAAACCAAGGCTGCGGTGTCGCCACTCAAGGGAAACTTCGCGAGGTCCGTGGCGTACTGATGCGCAAGGAAGCCTTCGAGTTGCACGGCTTTCAGGGCGTCCCAGACGAGGGGGAGTGAGGACGAAACCGCTCCAGGGTCTCTGGAATTCACAGCCGTATCAAAGCGTTGTACTGCTTCGACGCGATCCCATACGCCACCAGAGGCCGCAGGGGTTCTATCGGTATAGAGGGCCAGAAGCACGTTGTCAGAGACGGCACCTGAATGAACAAGCCGCTCGGCCGCTTCAAGGCGCGCGCGCCAACCGTTGTTCGCGGTGAGATCCGTATGGGCGAAAGCACGAGGTAGCAAAGTCGTGGGAATAGGCTCGCCGATGGCCGCATAGAGGCGAAACATCAGGGGGCTTGGGCGGACGGAAAGGGGAAGCGGTGGCGCGACATCCGCGAACTCGGGATCCAGAAAACGGGCCAAAACGTCGCCCTCTTCTGGCGAGACATATCCTAGGGCGACGCCGGTTTCAAAGATCAAGGCCGCAGCATTCCAGTCGCCTGTGCGGGCGAGGCAAAAAACGCGGGCGGTGATTGTCGGCGCGAGGTCTGCGGCTTGATTGAGCGCGTCACAGGCCGCGTCTTCGTTCTCGGTGAGGAGGGCGATGTCAAAGCTGCGACTAAAGAGGGCGGGTGTACGCACATTTGCGCGGTCCAGAAGCGCGGCGGCCTGCTCAAGGGCACCGATATCAAGCAATTTATCGATCCGCGTTTGAAACAACACATCCTTGTTCGTGGCATCAAACGTCGGGTCCAATTCGGCCAGCAAAAGCGACATGGTCAACTCTTGCAAGACGGGGAGGGTCTCAACGGGGATTGCGACGATCAAACGCGCGAGATCAACGCTTGAGGATTGCCCCCAAAGCGAGAGCGGGAAGCCCGTTACCGAACTGGGTAACAAGCCCACCGCGTCTGCCGTTTGCTGATCGAGAGAGGTTGTCTCGACGGCATGCGGCGTCGCCGAGGACGTCACGTCGCGGTTGGTCGCGTTTGGCGTCACACTCGGAGCGATCAGTGTTGGTGACAGCCAATCAATCACGGAAAGTGGCTCAACTCTGGACGTCGTAGATTGCGCATTCACAGAAACGGTGGACGCGAAAAACGCGCTCAAACAAAGCGCAAAGGGCAGATGTTTACTGGTCACTGATGGATACCGGAATGCGGATTTCCTCTTGTTCAGGTGTCAGATCCCCAATGTAGCCAAATGCCACAACGGCGACAAACGCCAGAACCACGAGTCCGAGTACAACCTTGAGAATTAGCTTCATTGGTACTGCCTTCTATTTGCCTCAACACCAACATTCTCACCTTGTGGGCGAAAAACATTGATATTGCTCATCTTAGTCGCGTTTTCCGCGAATGTTAGGGCAATTATTTGCCCAATTGCTGTATTTATATATGGCCTTTTGCAGAAGATCACGCCATTCAGGGAAAGAAACCTAAATTTAAGCGGATGGCAGCCAGTTTTGAGCTATAGCTTGCAAAAAACAGTCGTACTAGTGGGAATGATGGGCGCGGGAAAAACCGCGATCGGCAAAGCCCTTGCCACAGAACTCAAAGTTCCCTTTCTGGACAGCGATGAAGAAATCACCAAGGCGGCAAACCGTTCAATTGCCGAGATTTTCGAACGTGATGGCGAGGCTTTTTTCCGCGAGCGCGAGACTGAAGTGATCACCCGTTTGCTCAAAGAGGAGCGGGGGGTTTTATCGACGGGTGGCGGCGCATTCCTGTCGGAACGAAATCGGGATGTGATTGCCAAAACTGGATTCTCCCTCTGGCTTCAGGCCGATCTGGATTTGCTGTGGGCCCGCGTGCGGCACAAGAATACACGACCTTTGTTGCGCACAGAAAATCCCTATAAGACCTTGAAATCGCTTTATGAGTTACGCGTTCCTGCCTATTCTAAGGCGGAAGCGGTGGTGCTTGGACGGGCTGATTTTTCCATCGAAGACATGCGCGACGCCGTGATCGAAACCCTGCTAACTGTACCAGATTTACTAAAGGTGACCCCATGACAGCCTCCCCCTTGCAAACCGTTTCCGTTGACTTGGCGGAGCGCTCCTACGAGATCAAAATAGGTGAGGGATTGTTGGCGCAATCGGGGGCGTTCATCGCGCCGTTTTTACGACGTCCCCATGTAGCGATTGTGACGGATGAAAACGTCGCCAAACTACATCTTAAGGCTTTGCAGGCGGGGCTGGCCGCCGCGGGCATCACGTCCGAAGCTGTGGCGCTTCCTGCGGGAGAGGCCACAAAATCTTGGTCGCATTTCAGTCGCGCGGTCGAATGGCTTTTGGACGCAAAAGTCGAGCGAAACGATGTGGTTATTGCACTTGGCGGTGGTGTTATCGGCGATTTGGCTGGTTTTGCGGCCGCAGTTTTGCGCCGTGGCGTGCGATTTGTGCAAATACCGACCTCCCTTTTGGCGCAGGTCGACAGCTCGGTCGGGGGCAAAACGGGCATAAATGCGCCTCAGGGCAAGAACCTGATTGGTGCGTTTCATCAACCATCACTGGTTTTGGCCGATATCGATGTGCTCGACACTTTAACGCCTCGCGATTTCTTGTCGGGCTATGGCGAAGTGGTCAAATACGGCCTGTTGGGGGATGCCCGCTTTTTTGATTGGCTCGAGAAAAACGGCCCCGCGATGCTGCAAGGGGATAAGGCGGCGCGCGCCTATGCGGTCAATCGTTCTTGTGAAATGAAAGCCGATATCGTGGCACGGGATGAAACCGAGCAAGGCGACCGTGCCCTCCTGAATTTGGGGCATACGTTCTGTCACGCGCTGGAAAATGCGACAGGTTATTCTGATCGTCTTTTGCATGGCGAAGGCGTGGCCATTGGCTGTGTTTTGGCCTTGGAGACTTCGGCGCGTTTGGGGTTGTGTTCCCAAGAAGATCCAAGCCGTTTGCGCGCGCATTTGAGTGAAATGGGTATGAAGGTCAATGTGGCGGACATTGCAGGAGATTTGCCAAACGCCGCAGCTTTGCTTGCCTTAATGGGGCAGGATAAAAAAGTGGTTGATGGCACGATCAAATTCATTTTGACCCACGGCATCGGCAAGGCGTTTGTCTCGGCGGAGACCGACACCGATGTTGTGCTTCAAGTCCTCAAAGACGCGTTGAACGAGCGATAAAAAAACGCCGCTCTGTTAGGAGCGACGCTTTTGATATCTCGATATGAATGAGGTCTAGAACGGGATTTCGTCGTCGATGTTGCCACCGCCCTGATTTCCGCCACCTTGGTTTCCACCTGACGAATATCCGCCACCGCTTGGACCGGAGTCATATCCGCCGCCGCTTGGGCCAGAATCATATCCACCGCCGCCGCCTTCGGAGCGTCCGTCGAGCATGGTCAATGTGCCGCCGAAGCCTTGAAGCACAACCTCGGTTGAATACCGATCTGTGCCGTCTTGGGCTTGGTATTTGCGGGTTTGGAGTTGGCCTTCGATATAAACCTTGGAGCCTTTTTTGAGGTATTGTTCAGCGATCCGAACCAAACCTTCTTGAAAAATGGCGACGCTGTGCCATTCTGTTTTTTCACGGCGCTCACCCGTGTTTTTGTCTTTCCAATTTTCCGACGTGGCGATGCGCAAATTGCAGACCTTGCCGCCATTCGGGAAACTGCGGACTTCGGGGTCGCGACCCAGATTCCCAATGAGAATGACTTTATTGACCGATCCAGCCATGGCGGGCCTCCCTTTTTCGATTCTGTTTTATAGAGGGCAGGTTACACCATTACAGCCTCAAATCAGCAAGCGGAAACATACCAAATGGCGACAGGGGGCTGGAAATGATCTCAGAAATGGATATAGTCGCGCCAACAATATGAGCGGGTGACAGGTTTTGCAGAAAACAACGTTGGCATTCTTGGCAATTTTAGCCACATCACTGACCGTGGAAACAACACGCGCTGAAGGTTTGGTTCTTGGAACCAAGACGAAAAAAAACCTGTTCTCCGCACAGCTTAGGGTGCTCGATACGCGGGCAGCTTCGCAATACAAAAGTTCAGACCGCCTCCGCCCCAAGCAAAAAGCGGGCCTTATTTTGCCGTTTATGGGCAAGTATAGTGGTCCCTATTTGGCGGTCGCGCGGGATGCTGCGCGACGTCACAGTATTCCTGAAGATTTGTTCTTGCGTCTGGTGCAACAAGAGAGTGGCTGGAATGTTTACGCCAAGTCCCACAAGGGCGCGACGGGCCTTGCCCAGTTGATGCCAGATACCGCAAAGGCCCTTGGTGTTAATATCGATGATCCGGCGAAAAATCTAGATGGCGGCGCACGTTACCTCAAGATGCAATACAACCGTTTTGGCTCGTGGCGTCTTGCGCTTGCCGCCTATAACGCAGGTCCAGAGGCCGTCGCGAAATACAACGGTGTCCCGCCGTATAAAGAGACCAAAAACTACGTCAAAGTCATTTTGGGAAGCTAGGTCATTTCGGTTCGGCCAGTTTAATCACGGGTTCCATTTCGGCCAAATCCTCTTGCGAGAGGTGACACTTAATGTGGTGCCCCTCGGCCAGAATTTTGTCCTTTGGCACCTCGATATCACACAGCTCGTTTGGCACCTTATACTTCCAGCGACATCTTGTTTGAAACGGGCATCCGGTGGGCGGGTTGATCGCTGACGGAATGTCGCCTTTCAACACGATTTGCCTTTTCTCGACCGACGTATCGGCAATGGGAACGGCGGATAACAACGCCTCGGTGTAGGGATGATAGGGCGGCGAAAAAATCTGGTCTGTCGTGCCCAGTTCCACCACATGCCCAAGGTACATCACCAACACACGATCACTCAAATACCGCACGATAGACAGGTCGTGACTGATAAACAGGAGCGTCGTCCCATTCTCGCGTTGAAGTTCCATCAAAAGGTCCGCGATGGCGGCTTGGACGCTGACATCCAGCGCGGAAACCGGCTCATCTGCCACCACGATGTTGGCATCGCCCGCAAAGGCCCGCGCGATGCCAACACGTTGCTTTTGGCCCCCCGAAAGCTGGCGCGGTAAACGGTCGGCAAAATCACGGGGGAGTTTCACAAGATCAAGAAGGTCAAGCATTCGGTCTTTGCGCGCTAGGTCACTGTCCCCAATGCCAAAAACTTCGAGCGTACGGATGATCTGTCGCCCGACAGTCATGGAGGGATTAAGCGTATCAAAAGGGTTTTGAAAGATCATTTGCAAACCCGAGACAACCTTGGTCGACCGTTCTTGAATGGGGGTGGCCTGAATTTCTTGGCCCATGAACGTCACTGTGCCTTCCGTCGCTTCCTCAAGCCCCATCAGGATTTTGGCTAGGGTGGATTTTCCGCAGCCACTTTCGCCAACGATGGCCAAGGTCTCCCCTTCGCGGGCTTCAAAACTTAACGATTCATTTGCCTTGACGGTTCGCTTTTTGCCACCAAATCCAGAACTTCCGACCTCATAGTATTTTTTGAGGTTTTCAACTTTTAGAACCGTTTTCCCAAGCGAGGTGCGCGCGGTTTTACCACCCGTTTCCGCAGTGGCGTCCCAATTGATTTCGTTGGTTCGGAGACAGCGACTGCCGTGGCGGTCGTCGTCTGCAATCGACATCATCGGGATCGCGGATTGATCGCATCTGCCTGCCTCAAAATAGTCGCAGCGCGGGCCGAAATTGCATCCCTTCGGGCGCTCATGAGGCAGCGGAAAGTTTCCCGGAATTGCCACAAGGGGGCGTGAGTTTTTATCCGCACTTGGGAGGGGGATCGAGCGAAAAAGCGCTTGGGTATAGGGGTGTCGCATCTCATCGAAAACATCGGCAATCGATCCTCTTTCGACGGCCTCGCCAGAATACATGACGCAAAGGCGATCACAGGTCTCAAGCACCAATCCGAGGTTATGCGAGATGAACAACATTGAGGTGCCGTATTTTTTGCCCAACCCTTTGACCAACTCAACAATGCCCGCTTCCACCGTCACATCAAGCGCGGTTGTCGGTTCGTCCAGTATGAGCAGGCTTGGCTTGCTCATCAGGGCCATGGCAATGACAATGCGTTGCTGTTGTCCGCCCGAAAGTTGATGCGGGTAGCTCTTGAAAATACGTTTTGGATCAGGGAGTTGTACGTCTTCTATCACCTGAAGTGCGAGGTCCCGCGCTTCCGATTTCGAAACGGTTCCATGCACCATCGGCACTTCCATCAACTGGGCGCCAATTTTCATTGCGGGGTTCAAACTCGCCATTGGTTCTTGATAAATCATCGCGATTTCAGAGCCACGCAAGGCCAGAAGTTCCGCGGGCGAAAATGTCGCCAAATCCCTTCCCTTGAACTTAATGGTGCCGCCCGTGACTGCACCATTTGTGCCCAAATCCTGCATGACACCAAGGGCGACCGTAGATTTGCCACAACCACTTTCGCCGACAAGCCCCATCGCTTCGCCGGGCATTACCGTGCAGGAAAAATCCATCACGGCGGGGATTTCGGCGTCGCGGGTGAAAAAACTGATCGAGAGGTTCTCAATTTCAAGAATTGGCCCCGTATATGACGTGTCGTACATGGCTTAATCCTTAAGGCTTTCTTCGCGCAACCCGTCGGCGAGAAGATTGAGACCCAAAACAAGGCTCATGAGGGCAAAGGCGGGGGCAAGTGCCGCATGTGGATAACGGGTCAGAAGACGACGCCCTTCGTTGATTGTAGATCCCCAGTCGGGGCTTTCGGGTTCAAGCCCCAGACCGAAGAAACCCAATGTTCCCAGAAGGATAGTCGTGTATCCAATCCGCAAACAGAAATCGACAATCAAAGGGCCGCGTGCATTGGGCAGAATTTCCCAGAGCATAATATACCACGGACCTTCGCCCCGTGTTTGCGCAGCGGCCACATAATCGCGGGTTTTGATATCGAGCACCAAGCCACGCACAATCCGAAAAACCGTCGGCGCATTTACAAACACAACAGCGACAAAAACGACGAGTGTGTTGCCTGAGATGGACAAGTAATCGGCGAAACGGGGCATAAAATCGACTTTTGTTCCCGCTTGGCTAAGGATTGAAAGATAGGCCCAGCCGCCAAGAAAAATAACGGCGCCTGCATAGAGATTGCGTTTTTTCGGCACCGTTCGTAGGCGGGAATTTAACAGAACGACGGCGAATATCAGCGGGAAAAGGAACAAAACCGCAGCTAAATAACTAGGAAGGCCCGTTTCAACGATTTCCGGTGTGACGAGGAGGTAAAACAGCAAAATTACAGGAAAGGCGAGCACAAGATTGGCCGCAAACGAAAGGCTCGTATCCAGTTTTCCGCCATAATATCCTGCGGGGAGGCCAAGGGTGACGCCCACCATAAAGGCGAAAACGGTGGCGAGGGGCACGATCTTGAGGACCTCCCAACTACCAACGATCATGCGCGAAAACACGTCGCGCGCAAGGTGGTCGCCGCCAAGGAGAAAATAGGGATACTGGCCCTCTGGGTTTGGCAACGGTGAGCCGGGAACTTTGTTTTTGAGGCCCGAGAATTGGTCAAGGGGGGGATGGGTTACAATGAAATCCAAGGCTCCGAAAATCGCCGTGAAGACCCAAAACATCACAAGAGTGAAGCCAAGCGTGCCAGCGGTACTATCAAAGAGTTTTCCATAAAGCCCCAGACGCTTTTTCGCACGGATGGAAACCGCAAAGAGCACGACGAGCGCGATCCATACGGGAATGAATTGAATGAAGATACGCAAGCTGATTGCGCCCCAACCGAGAATATCCATATCCATCCCTATGACAGCCTGATGCGTGGATTAAGGAAGACATAGCCAACATCAGAGATCAGCTGTGTTAAGAGGACAACGGCAACCGCAACAACGGAGCAGCCCAGTAAAAGGTCGATGTCGTTATTGCTGGCGGCTTGTACAAGAGTCCATCCGAAGCCTTTGTAATTAAACAGAGTTTCCACAATGACGACGCCATTCAAAAGCCACGGGAACTGAAGCATAATCACCGTAAAAGGCGCGATCAGTGCGTTGCGGAGCGCGTGTTTCATCACGATTTTCGGGAAGCTCACGCCTTTGAGGCGGGCGGTTCGAATGTATTGCGCCGTCATGACTTCGGTCATCGAGGCACGGGTCATGCGGGCAATATACCCCATGCCGTAAGCCGCGATGGTGATAACGGGCAAGGTGAAATTGGCGAAGGTCGCCTGTTTCGCGGCGGTGGTTGCAGTACCTTTAAAGAGGGTTCTGGTGTCGATCCAACCCCAGTCTGAAAGGATTGGCGAGAGGCCCGTTGCAGAGGAGGCAAAGAGGGCAATGAGAATGACGCCGGACACATATTCAGGCGTCGCCGTTGAGAGAATTGAGACCGTCGAGAAGGCGCGGTCGGTACGACTTCCTTCGCGCATGCCGGCCATGACGCCGACGAAAAGGGCGGCGGGAACCATCACCAGCATGACAAAAAACATCAGCTTGCCTGTCAGGCCAAGACGTTTTGCCAATAGGGGGCCGACGTCTTCTTTGAACACGCTTGATGTGCCCCAATCGCCCTGTAAAATTCCGCAATACGTGGCGGCCTCCAAGGGGGAATTTGGATCAATGCACCGCCCCGTGGGGCGACCGTCATCCGTGGCGTAAGTCCAGCCGGGCACCACACCCATCCATTCGCCATAGCGCACAACAAGCGGGCGATCGAAGCCGTTTTTACTCAGCCAGCTAACGACTTGCGCGTCTTCCATGCGCACCGATCCCTGACTCTTGGCGAGCTTTTCAAGGTTGGGAGAAAGGTTCGTGAGGGCGAAGACAATGAACGTCAGGCAAAACGCCGTCAGGACCATGATCGCAACACGGCGCAGGATGAAAATACCCATGAGGCTCCCTAATTAGGGGGACGGGGAGGCACAAAAGCGTGCCCGAAAACTGAGGCCACCAACAAGGGGGCAGCCTCAGAATGAAACGGGTTGGATTATGCGGCCCAGCCAATGTTTTGGTAATGAATTTCAAAGGTTGGGTGCATTTCATTGCCAATCAAACCAGCAACCGAATGACGGAACAACGCGCGCCAGAAGGTTTGCAAGGTAACGCCTTGGTCTTGCATGATTTCCTCTAGCTGTTTCATCACAACACGGCGCTCGTTAGCATCGGCAATCGCCAAGCTTTGATCCAGCAGCGCGTCAAACTCTGGGTTGTTAAAGCCGGTTTCGTTCCATGCAACCCCGCCTTTATAGGCCAGCACAAGCACTTGAACGCCTAGGGGGCGGTGGGCCCATTCTGTGGAGCTGAACGGAAATTTCGCCCAGTCATTCCAATAGGTTGCGCCCGGAAGCACAACGCGTTTCACCTTGAGGCCCGCATCCCGCAGCTGGGCGGCGATGGCATCTGTCGTGTCTTTGTTGAAACCGTCGTCCAAGGAAACAAGTTCATGCTCAAAATCGGCCATGCCTTCGTCTTGCATGATTTTAAGCGCACCCGCGGGATCATGGATTGGCTTGGGAAGCTGTGCGTATTCCGGATGAATTGGGCAGACATGGTGGTTTTCGGCAACCACACCAAGGTTGTTATATCCGAGTTCCAACACTATGGCATTGTCCACTGCCATAGCCAAAGCGCGACGCACACTGGCTTTCTCATAGGGAACAATGTCGCCTATAGTTGCCTGTTGGTTCGGACGCGTCACAAGGGTTGCCGCCGTGACAACTGTCGACTGCACGAGGCCTAATTCGTCAAGGATATCAATGTAGTCGCCGGTTGTTTGATAGTTAGTGTCCACTTCTTCGGATTCAAACGCAGAGACCCAAGCCACCGGATCGGTGCCGTAATCGATGAATTCGACGCGATCCATATAGGCGCCATTGCCTTCGTTCCACCATGTATGGTTTTCGTTGCGTACCAACACGCATTTTTCGCTAACGGCGTAGCTTTCGGGAATATAGGGGCCCGTGCCAATTGGATTATCAAAGGGGTCGCCGTGGTTGAGCGTTTCATGCGCTATGGCTGCCGGATAATCGGCCATGCTTGGAATGAGCGAGATGTCAGGGCGTGCAAGATGCAGCACAATCGTGTGATCATCGACGATTTCAACGGCGCCTTCGGCCAATGTTTTGGTCTCGGGGTTGATTAACACGTCAAAACGGGTCGCCATGGAATTGCCTTCCACGTTCCCGTCACACCACCATTCAATATTGAGGGCCACGTCGGCGGCGGTGAACGCATCGCCGTTGTTCCACGTCACACCTTTGCGGATGTTCAATTTATATTCGGTCGCGTCGTCGTTGATTTCCCAGCTTTCGAGCAAAACGGGTTCAAACGTGCTTTCGATAGTGTATTTGACCAGATACTCAAGGAAGCCCCGCGTCACGTTTGCATGCTCGGACCAGTCGTAAAGGCGGGGTTCTTTCATCGCGAGAACGTTTTGCTGAATACGTAATGTCCCCCCCATTTTGATCGCGCCCTGCGCCTTGGCGGGCGTGGCAACACCCACGAGTGATAGAGCGGCCGCACTTGTCATTCCGAGCGCTGTGGCACGTCCGAGGAATTCACGCCGACTAAGAGTTCCGGCTTTGAATTCATTCGCGTAGCTCATGGCTGCTGGATGAAGGGGCTTCCCGTTGATCGTATTCTTCATTTTTATCTCCCTGAGAAACATTCTGGCTCAAAAATCGGACGAAAATACTTACTTTATTGAAGTTTTTTATTGTTTTTCCCGTTCAGTGCGTCCCATAGACGCATCAAACCAGTTCAAGGTCAACGGTTCGGTCAAAATTTTTGACGACCCAATGTGACATTATTCTAGTTTGAAACACGACATTTAGCGCGTTTCTACATGAAAAAAGCGGCACCAGAATGAAATCTGATGCCGCTTGGAATGTGGTCGTCGGAGGGTTTTGCGCGTTAGTTTTCTTTGCGCCAACGCGAGGGTGTGCTGCCGATGTGATGTTGGAAGGCGCGGGTGAAATATGCCGCAGAGCGAAACCCGAGATCTTCGGCGACTTTTTGGATCGGCTCTTTGGTTTCAACCAAACGGCGGCGCGCTTCAAAGAGCACGCGGTCGTTCAAAAGCATGTGTGCGGGGCGTCCACAGGCCTTGTTACAGACCCGCGTCAGGTGGGTTGGGGTCACGCCCAAAGCCTCTGCATATTCTGCAACAGTCATGCCTTCAGTGTAATGCGTTTCAATCATTCCAGCAAAGCGAGCGGCCAAGCGTTGACCCGCCGAGGGCGCTTTATCTTCTAGGTCACTGAGCAGCAGTTGACGTTGCAGCCAGACAGAAAGCAAGCCCGTGTGGTGATGCATTGCGGACGATCGCTCAGGGCGATCACCTTCAAGTTCGCGCTGTAGGTTTTCCAAGATGCCTGTGACTTCATTTTGGGGGCCAGAGTCCCGCAACCGCAAATGAACAGGCTCTTTTGGAAACGACAAGTCGTTGGATTTGGGGATGAAAACGGCGGTGCCAAAAACCAGGGCCGAGGCCTCGAACCCGTGCATGGTTCCCGCAGGAATAAAGATGGCGTTATGGGCGCCATATCCAGACGTCACCCCTGCAACCGTGATGCGCCCTTGTCCACGTGTAAACCACAGCAAAACATCGGTGGAATAGCTGCGCATGGCTTCAACACGCCACCGACCGCCCTTTGCGAGGCGGGCAATTTGCGACATCCGTAGTTCGGATGCGTGCGTTTGTGGAAGCGATTCAATGACCGATTTCAGGGCAGCGTTCGGAACAGATTTCGACTCTGTGTCCTTCTTTAAAAAAGGTTTTGGATCCGTCATAAACTTTGGCAGGCTGGGCGTTTTTTGCATCATATCACATCCAATTTTTGCCGCAGGCAGCGGGCATTGTGCCCACATTACATGGAGCAATCACACTGGATAGGCCACGGCCCGATTGGACCGAAACGTACTCATTATTTCTAGGGGTTCGCATGCGCCATACCGGGCTAAGGAAACGCAATTGAATTTAGACAGTGTTCGTTATGTGAAACTTTGGGGCAGATCGAGGCAATTCTAAAGCGAAAATTGTCGAATATTGAAGGAATGGGGGGAGGAGTTAAAAGGCGTTGCGTTAAGGACGCGAACTAATGGGGAACATGCGAATTCCAGTCGCGCATCTTGCTCCGGAACCACGTTCTTTGACGTTTTGCATACTGGCGACTTGAGATAATCGCCGCCTCAATCGCGGCCTCAAGCGAGAGGCGACCTTCTAGATGTGCGATTAATTCTGGAGCACCGATAGCTTTGGACGATTGATGCGCGGGGTTCCACGTGGGCCACATCGCGCGGGCCTCCTCAATTGCACCCGCCTCTATCATCAAGTGAAATCGACGTTCAATACGGGCTGCGAGCCAATCGCGGTCTGCGTCAAGAACAATAGGGTATGTGTTTGCAAGGGGCAAAAGCGGTGGCGGCGTTTGATCTTGCCAATGCGCAAGGCCAAGCCCCGTTGCTTGTTGAACTTCCCACGCCCGTTGCACCCGCATTGGATTAAGCGCGTCGATCCGGGCCTGTGTCTGGGCGTCAAGTTCCGCGAACATCCCGTCATGTCCTTCCGAGATACGGCGGGCATCAGCGGTTTCGCGCAGAACATCAGGCGTGGCGGGAATGAGTGCAAGGCCTTGGGTTAGCGCTTGAAAATACAACCCCGTTCCGCCCACAATTACGGGACGCTTGCCCGCGAGCAAAGGCGTGATGTCACGCAGCCAATGCCCAACAGAATAGGGCGCGTCATAGGCGACGTGGCCGTACAACTGGTGATCGGCAGCGGCCATATCAGTGGCCGTGGGGCGGGCGGTAAGAATGTTCCAGCCGCCAAACACTTGCAGCGCGTCGGCGTTGAGAATGACACCCCCTTGCGCGGCAACGATTTCCAGCGCCAGCGCCGATTTTCCAGACGCCGTTGGGCCCGCAATTAGGACGGGCAAATCGGGGGAAATGTCGTGGATCTTGAGCATTCTGAACGCTTCCTTACCGGTGTCACATCGTTTTTTGTCAATTTCCTTGGCCGCAAGCGCCGTTTAGCCGTTGAACCTAGGCCCGTTTTGGGACATTTTGGCCGACAAGGCAAACAGTCAGTCATTGGTAAAAGGGGAATTCGGCATGAGCACTTCTGGCGAAGAAAGTCGCACGGGAACACATCCGACATTTAGTCGGGTTATGCTGAAAATTTCTGGAGAGGCCCTGATGGGCGACCGTGGATATGGCCTCAATCCGCCGACCGTGGAGCGGATCGCCCGCGAAGTTAAAGTTGTGCATGACATGGGTGTTGAGATTTGCATGGTCATCGGCGGCGGCAATATTTTCCGCGGCCTTCAGGGCAGTGCCCAAGGGATGGAGCGCACTACCGCCGACTATATGGGCATGCTCGCCACCGTGATGAACGCCCTCGCGATGCAAAGCGCGCTTGAAGGGCAGGGCATCCACACACGCGTGATCTCGGCCATCCCGATGGATCAGGTTTGCGAGCCCTATATTCGCCGCCGCGCCGTGCGCCACCTTGAGAAAAAACGGGTCGTGATCTTTGCTGCAGGTACCGGAAACCCCTATTTTACCACGGATACTGCGGCCACTTTGCGCGCCAATGAAATGTCCTGCGAAGCGATCTTTAAGGGCACCAAGGTTGATGGCGTTTATGACAAGGACCCCGCAAAATTTGACGACGCCGTGCGCTATGACAACGTGACCTTTGATGAAGTTTTGCAAAAACGTCTGGCTGTGATGGACGCGAGCGCCATTGCTTTGGCGCGTGATAACAATCTGCCGATCATTGTTTTCTCCCTAGATGAACCGGGTGGTTTCAAGGGAATTTTGGCAGGTGAAGGGACGTATACACGGGTGCACGGCTAAAAATTAGTCAATTCATACCGAATTGGGTTTCTGGCGCGTGCGTCCTGTTGTCTATACAACCGGTACGCCATGCGGTAAGACGTTTTAAAGTACGTGACACCAAAAAGAGAAGAGCAGAACATGTCCGAAGAATTCGAAATTGATCTTGATGACCTTAAACGTCGTATGGACGGGGGGATTGCCTCCCTTCGGGTCGAATTTGCATCCCTACGGACCGGCCGCGCGTCCGCGAGCATGCTGGAACCCATTATGGTCGATGCCTATGGGCAGAAAACCCCGATCAACCAAGTCGGCACGGTAAACGTTCCTGAGTCGCGCATGGTCACGATCAACGTGTGGGACAAAGCTCTTGTTGGCCCCACCGAAAAAGCCATCCGCGAAAGTGGTCTGGGGATTAACCCCCAGTTGAATGGCACAATTATTATGCTGCCAATTCCGGAGCTTAACGAAGAACGTCGCCGCGAGTTGACCCGCGTCGCCGCGCAATATGCCGAACACGCCCGCGTCTCTGTGCGCAATGTGCGTCGCGACGGCATGGACCAGCTCAAGAAAGCCAAAAACGACGGTATGGGCGAAGATGACTTCAAAATCTGGACCGACGAAGTTCAGGATTTGACCAACACATATATCGCCACTGTCGACAAAACGCTTGAAACAAAACAAGCCGAGATCATGCAGGTTTAAGCAGGCAATAGGGAAGGCACCCCGTGGCCCAAGAGAGCGAAAACAACAGCCCGCACCATGTGGCCATCATTATGGATGGCAATGGTCGGTGGGCCAAGTCTCGAGGGCGGCCGCGCTTATTTGGCCATCACGCGGGCGCCAAACGTGTGCGCGAAATCGTTGAGGCCTGTCCCGATTATGGCGTCAAATACCTCACAATTTTTGCGTTTTCGACTGAAAATTGGAAGCGCACGCAAAGCGAAGTTGCTGGCCTGATGAGCCTGTTTCGCCGTTATATCCAGCGGGAAGCCCAAGCGCTTCTTAAGCAAGGCGTGCGGGTTCGTTTTATCGGAGATAGATTAAGACTCGACCCTAAGCTGCAGAAACTTATTGATAATCTAGAAACTTTGACCGCCGAAAACGATGGGGTGCATTTAACGATAGCGCTCAATTACGGCGGACGCGACGAGGTTGCCCGTGCGACCAAACGCATGGCGCGCGAAGTGGCTGCAGGGCGTATCGATCCTGAATCCGTTGACGTGGAAACTTTGGCGCAATTCCTTGACACGCGGTTCCTCCCAGATCCTGATTTGGTGATCCGGACCTCGGGGGAGGCCCGCATTTCCAACTTCCTTTTGTGGCAATCGGCCTACTCGGAATACGAGTTTACCGACATTTTGTGGCCAGATTTTACGCCTGACGTCTTTGGCGAAATCCTTAAACGTTTTGGCGCACGCGATCGCCGCTTCGGAGCCGTCAGCCTATGAGTCGTTTATCTAAGTGGTCGGATTTAATGCCACGCACGATGTCAGCAATTGTTATGGCAGTTGTTGGGGTTACGGCGGTTTATTCCGGTGGAATTCTGTTCAACACCCTGATTATTTTTAGCCTTGCGGCGATGCTGTGGGAATTGTGGCGGATGATGGCCGAAACCCTCAAGGCGGGGCGAGATTGGCCGATTTTTGCCGCCTACGCCCTTGTGATTGTTTCCGCGTCATGGGCCTTTATCTTTCTGCGTGGTACTCCCAATGGCATTTGGACAATTACAGGTTTGTTTGTCATCGTCGTTCTTACGGATATCTTTGGATATTTCGCTGGCAAAATCTTTGGTGGCCCAAAATTTTGGCCCCTGATTAGCCCGAAAAAGACATGGTCGGGTACGGTCGCGGGATGGGTTTTGGCGGGGATATTTGGCGCGATTGCTGCGCTTTATCCCTATGTTCCTGAGTCAGTTCTGCTTGTCAGCCCCTCAGTCATGGCAACGGCGCTTAGTTTTATGCTTTTGTCTTTTGCGTCTCAGATGGGAGATATCGCCGAGAGTGCATTGAAAAGGCGCTATAAAATAAAAGACAGCTCCAACCTAATTCCAGGGCATGGCGGGTTTTTGGACCGGTTTGATGGCATGGTCGGCGTGGGCTGCGTGTCGGCGGTCTATATTCTCATCGTCCTTGGCTTCGGCGTTTAAACATGCGCCGCATTTCAATTTTTGGCGCGACGGGCTCGATTGGCCAATCTACCATCGACCTGATCAAACGGGCGCCCGACGCCTATCATGTTGTCGCCTTAACTGGGGGGCGGAATATTGCGCAACTCGCGCGGGATGCCATTGATCTCAAGGCCGAAATCGCTGTGACAGGGTTCGAAACTTGTCTTTCCGATTTGCAAAAAGCGCTGGCTGGAACGGGCATTGAAGTTGCTGCAGGACCGCAGGCTTTAATCGAGGCGGCGGACCGTCCAACAGATTGGTTCATGAGCGCGATTGTGGGCGCGGCGGGACTTGCGCCGGGGTTGCATGCTTTGCGCCACGGGGGCGTTTTGGCGCTGGCGAACAAAGAGAGTTTGGTGACGGCGGGCCCGTTGTTGAAATCCGAAGCGGCCAAATATGGCGCGACAATCCTGCCCGTCGACAGCGAGCATTCCGCCGTTTTTCAGGCTTTGGTCGGCGAAGATATTTCGCGCGTGGAGCGTATCATTATTACTGCAAGCGGCGGTGCGTTGCGCACGTGGCCGCTGGAAAAACTGGCGACCGCGACAGTGGCGGAGGCTTGCACCCATCCCAATTGGGACATGGGCCAACGTATTACAATTGACTCCGCTTCTATGTTTAACAAAGCGATGGAGTTGATTGAAACAAAAGAGTTTTTCGGTGTTTCGGCGGATCAAATAGAAGTGCTGGTTCATCCTCAAAGCCTCGTGCATGCGTTGGTTGGATTTGTTGATGGTGGCATAATAGCGCATATGGGGCCGCACGATATGCGCCACGCCATTGGCTATGCACTGCATTGGCCACAACGGGAAAAATTACCCGTTGAGCGATTGGATTTGGCCAAAATCGGCAAGCTTGAATTTTCCGCCCCCGACCTTCAACGTTGGCCTGCGTTGCGTTTGGCGGATGAGGTTATCCGCCGTGGTGGCTTGTCTGGTGCGATTTTCAATGCGGCCAAGGAATGCGCGCTTGATCTGTTTCTCGCGGGCGAGATTGGTTTTCAGGAGATGGCGCAGGTGGTTGAATTGGTGTTGAACAGGCATTGGCAGAATTCCGCAGACAGCCATAAAATTGACGTGATCCCCCTTGATGACGTCCTAAAAGCAGATCACACGGCACGGGTATGGGCGCGTGAATGCGCCAAGACTTTGCATAATTAAGGACAGACCTTGGATTTTTCTTCGATATTCTCTTCACTGGGCGGTGGCGTGTTTACGCTTATTGCTTTTGTCGTGGTTATTTCCGTTATCGTGGCGATCCACGAATACGGGCACTATATCGTTGGGCGGTGGTCTGGAATCTATGCCGACGTGTTCTCGCTTGGGTTTGGCAAAGTTTTGTTTTCGCGGGTCGACCGGCACGGTACAAAATGGCAAGTCGCGGCGCTGCCGTTTGGCGGATATGTAAAGTTTCGCGGGGATGCAGATGCGGCCAGTGGCAAAGATGGCGAGGCCATGGTGGGTCTGTCGGATGCCGAATTGCGTCACACAATGCATGGCGCACCTTTGTGGGCACGGACGGCAACCGTTGCTGCGGGGCCGTTGTTTAATTTCGCCCTGTCAATTTTGATCTTCGCTGGTTTGGCCATGTCTGTCGGGGTGGAAAAATCGCCGCTAACGGTTGGCGAAGTTATTGAATTACCAGCAGGAACTGGAGATTTACGTGCCGGAGACGTGTTGCTTTCGGTCGAAGGGCTTTCACTAGACGGGTCCGAAGGCTTGCGCACCACATTTGACGCACTCAAAACAAATTCGGCACTCTTATCTTATGAAATCACCCGTGAGGGACAGGAAATGACCGTTTTGGGGCCTCAACTCCAACCCGCTTTGGTCAGTGCTGTATCCCCCGACAGCGCGGCCTATGAGGCAGGGCTTGAAGAGGGCGATGTCATCCTTTCCATCAACGAGGAGCCGATCTCTTATTTTGGCCAGTTGATCCCCATTGTTGAGGCCTCGGCGGGTGCGCCGCTCAATTTGATGGTCTGGCGCGCAGGGGCGGAAATGCCTTTTGTGCTTAATGCTCAACGCAGGGATTTACCCACCGCAGACGGTGGTTTTGAAACCCGTTGGTTGATGGGAATTAGCGGGCGGTATGCGTTTACACCGCTCAATGAGGCCGTTGGTCCCGTTGAGGGTTTGACGCTTGGATTTAATGCCACCAAACGCGTGATAACCCAGTCGCTTTCAGGGATGTATCACATGGTGGCTGGGAAAATTTCGACCTGTAATATTTCTGGGCCCATTGGTATCGCCAAAGTAAGCGGGCAGGCGGCTCAAGGCGGCATCAGTGATTTTATCAGTTTTATCGCGGTGATTTCCACGGCCATTGGTCTGATGAATCTGTTCCCCATTCCAGTTCTAGATGGCGGACATTTAGTGTTTTATGCCTATGAAGCCATTTTCCGTAAGCCGCCAAATGACACTTGGGTGCGTGGCCTGATGACAATCGGGTTGGGGCTTATTTTGTCGCTCATGGCGTTGGGGTTGTTCACAGATTTGGTCTGTTAATCAACAAAAAGTTAATATAGCCCAATTTGTGCCATATTTCTTGCCTACAGTGGATTGGAATAGTCAATACACGAGGTCTAACATGCAAACGATTAACAACGGATACCGCGGACTTTCCCTTCTTGTGGGGCTCAATATGGATCGCCTGATTGTTTCTGGCGCGATGGTCGCAGCTTTAATGCTCGGGGCGTTTGTATCGGTGAACCTCGCGATTTAAGACGGGGCAAAACAGCGATCAAACGCTGGGTTGTAGCTAAATTTTGTACGAATAGTAGAAAGCGTCCCTTGGGGCGCTTTCTTGCTTTTGACATAGGGGGCTTTTCCCGTTAGTTAGGGCGGACCTAGGGTTTTATACGGATGGAAGTCCATGAGTGATTTCGCCACCGATGCGTTCAAAAGCATCGTGACGCTTAAGAGGGCGCTTTGCCGCGTCTCAGCGTTTCTTTTTCTTTTCATTTCAGCTGTTTGCACGGTTGTTCCCTCTGGTGCGGAGGCGCAGGACTATACGTTCTCGTCCTTTTCCATCGACGGGAATTTACGCGTGGATTCCGCGACAATCATGACCTACATGGGAATCGTCCAAGGCCAAACCCTGTCGGCGGGCGAATTAAACGCAGCCTACCAAAACTTGGTCGGGTCGGGTTTGTTTGAATCCGTCGAAATCAACCCGCGTGGCAATACCTTAGGCGTTAAGGTCGTCGAATACCCAACAATCAACCAAATTTCGATTGAGGGAAATAAGCGTATCAAGGACGACGCGCTCTTTACGGTTGTACGTTCGCAGCCTCGGTTGGTTTTCAATCCAACAGTGGCCGAGCAGGATGCCGCCTCCTTGGTTGAGGCTTATGAAATCGGTGGACGCCTTGCGGCCACTGTCACGCCACGGATCATCCGCCGGTCTGAAAATCGCGTCGATTTGGTGTTTGAAGTTACCGAGGGCCAAACGGTGGATATCGAGCGCCTCACGTTTGTGGGCAACCGCGCCTATAGTGACACGCGATTGCGCCGTTTGCTTGGCACCAAACAGGCTGGTATCTTTCGCACCTTTGTGAAATCGGACACGTTTGTTGCGGATCGTATTGAATTTGATAAGCAAGTCTTAACGGAATTCTATACGGCGCGCGGGTTCGTCGACTTTGAGGCCGTTTCCGTCACCAGCGAACTTTCCCGTGAACGCGACGGTATTTTTGTGACCTTCCGGATCAAAGAGGGCCAGCAGTTTAGTTTTGGTAATTTAACGGTTTCGTCGGAATTCGCCAATATTGACCCGGCAAAGTATCAAAGACTGATCAAAATTAAGTCGGGCAAAGACTTTTCGCCGGCACGCATTGAAGCCGCCATTCTACGGATGGAAAACAAAGCGCTCAAAGATGGCCATGATTTTGTCCGCGTGGACCCACAGATCGTGCGTAATGATCGCACACGGACGCTGGATGTTGAATTTGCTCTGGTGCGAGGACCGCGGATTTTTATCGAGCGTATCGATATCGAGGGCAACACCACGACGCTTGACCGCGTTGTGCGCCAACAGTTCCGCGCCGTAGAGGGCGACCCGTTTAATCCGCGTGAAATCGCCCAATCTGCGGAACGTGTGCGTGCGCTTGGGTATTTCGAAGACGCCGAAGTGAACACACGCGAAGGAAGCACGTCAGACAATGTTATCGTCGATGTTGATGTGGTTGAAACCACCACGGGTTCGTTAAATCTGGGTGTCGCCTATAGTACGAATGACGGTCCCGGATTGAACCTTGGCTATACGCAAACCAACTTGTTGGGCCGTGGGCAAACCTTCAGTTTCGAGATCAGCACTGTTTCCGATGAAAATTCTGTTAATGTTGCTTTCTCGGAGCCATATCTCTATGGGCGGGATTTGCGGTTTGACATTGATCTAGGCCGTATCACGACGAGCAATACAACGCAGCAATATGATACCACGCGGGATACAATCTCTCCTTCGATTGATTTCCCCGTCAGCGAACGCGGGCGTTTGGGGCTGAGATATCGGTTCCTCGATACGTCGCTCTATAACTCAAGCATCGATAACTCGCGCTTGGTGAATGCGGACGTAGGGGAACGCTCGGACAATGTTCTGGGGTATTTCTATACTTTCGACTCGCGGCGCAGCAAAATTGACGAAGATTACAGTTATGTTTTGCGGTTTGGACAAAACTTTGGCTACATAGACGATGATCCCTTTATGCGTGCGACACTTTTAGCAGGGGCCGAAACCAACGCTTTGGACGGTCTCGTAACTTTGCGCGCCATTGTTGAAGCGGGGTCGTATACTGTTTATAATGGTGGGAAATCCCGCATTACCGATCGCTATTCGCAAACAACCCGTAAGATGCGCGGGTTCGAGAACTTTGGCACGGGACCACGTGACCTGAACGCCGTGAACCAAGACTCTCTTGGCGGCAATCTGTTTTCGGTTCTGCGCCTCGAAGCCGATTTCCCGATTGGGCTTCCCGAAGAATACGGGATTTCTGCGGGTCTTTTCTTTGACGTTGGCTCGATTTGGGGTTTGGATGACACGGCGGGTGGCCCGACCGATGCGGCCTGTCCCGTCACAGATTGTACGGTGGATGATGCGTTCCACTTACGGTCCGTGGTTGGATTTGCGGTGTATTGGAATACACCGTTGGGGCCTTTGCGGTTTAACTTCACCAAAGCAATCAAGAAAGAAGTCTATGATGTGGAGCAGCCGTTTGAACTTACTGTTACAACTAGGTTCTAAGTGGGGCATTGGCGGTTTCGGTCAGCGTTTTATGGCGCTCTCTAGGGCGATTTTGGCCGCAATCTGCGTGATTGTATTTTGCGGGTTCCCTGCGTTGGCACAGAGTCCGGACAGGACAACAGGCGGATCACAAGCTGAGGCCGGTGTCGCGGGCGGATTGAATACTCAGGCAATTGTTCAAGGCAGTTTTGTTATTTTGGACCCTGAACGCCTGTACGCGGAATCCGCGTTTGGGTTGCGAATTCAAGAAGAGGTCAAGGCACTCGCCAAAGAAATCCAGTTGGAAAACGGCAAGTTGACTCGGGATTTAGAGACCGAAGAATTGCGCTTACTTGAACGACGCGCGGTTTTGTCTCCAGACGAATTCCGTGTCCTCGCCGATGCTTTTGACGACAAGGTGCAAGGCATTCGTGATGCGCAGGAACGCAAAGGCCAAGAACTCGGTAAGCGGGCAAGTGAGGGGCGGCAAGGGTTCAACGATGCCAGTCTCCCTATTTTGCGGAAAATCCTAAGAGAGCGCAATGCCTTGGGAATTCTGGATTCTCGTGTGATTTTACTGCCCGATCCAGCGATCGATATTACAAACGAAGCCATTTTACGTGTGGATCAGGTTTTGCAAGATGGCAAACCGTAAGGCGTGGTTCTCACGGGGTTAGCGCTATTGAATGCGCAGCCCAGTTTTGGTACTCAAAGAACATAATAAAAACGCGAAGCGACTGGAGCCTCCATGCAATCCAAAGACATGACCCAAGCAGATCTTGACCTTATTCAACGCATTATTCCCCATCGGTATCCGTTTTTATTAGTGGATAAAATGAAAGACATCGATCCGGGCAAAAGCGCGGTTGGTGTTAAGAATGTAACGATGAACGAACCGCATTTTCAGGGTCACTTCCCCGGGGCGCCGATCATGCCGGGCGTGATGATCATCGAAGCCATGGCGCAATCCGCGGCTGTGCTGGTTGGTCTGTGGCTCGAAATGGTCGACAAGCCACTGTTGGTGTATTTCATGTCTGTGGACAACGGCAAGTTCCGCCAGAAAGTTGTGCCCGGCGATGTCCTTGAGTTGCATGTGACCGTCGTAAAGGCGCGCGGGATGATTTGGAAATTCCACGGTGACGCGAAGGTTGATGGCAAAATCGTCGCTGAAGCGGATTTCACTGCGATGATTGATTTGCAGGGCGAGGGCTAACTTTTGAGTATTGATCCCAGCGCCAATATCCACCCTTCCGCGGTTGTAGAAGACGGTGCGATCATCGGGCCGGCCTGTGTTGTCGGGCCATTTTCGCATATCGGGGCGGATGTGACTTTGGCGCGGGGAGTCGTACTCAAGAGCCATGTCGTGTTGGCGGGAATAACTGAAATCGGCGAAGATTGCGAGATTTTCCCCTTTGCCACGATTGGTGAAGTGCCACAGGACCTTAAATTCGACGGCGAAAAAACCCGCTTGATCGTGGGGGCGCGCAATCGTATCCGCGAGGGTGTCACTATGAATACTGGCACCACTGGCGGCGGCGGCATCACCCGCGTGGGCGACGATTGCCTGTTTATGACAGGCGCTCATGTGGGCCATGACACCACGGTCGGTAACCGCGTGATTCTTGCCAACCATGCCGCACTTGCGGGGCATTGTGTGGTGGCGGATGACGTTATCATTGGGGGCCTTTCAGGCATTCATCAATTCGTTCGACTGGGCCGTGGTGCGATCATTGGTGCCGTCACTATGGTGACCAATGATGTCATTCCCTATGGGCTTGTGCAGGGGCCGCGTGGCGAATTGGACGGGCTTAACTTGGTCGGGCTTAAGCGGCGGGGTGTGTCGCGGGCGGATATTTCCGCGTTGCGCGCAGCGTTTCAGATGTTGCGGCAAGGTGAAGGCCAGTTCCAAGAACGCGCTATGCGCCTTTCAGAAGATTACGACAGCACCTATGTGGATGAAATTACGCAGTTTATTTTAGGGGAAAGCGATCGCGGCTTTCTGACTCCAAGCTAGTGGCGGCCGACGCACCAAACCGCCTTGCGGTGCTTGCAGGGCGCGGGGATTTACCGCTCCAAGTCGCCGCGCGGGAAGCCGACAGTTTTGTTGTGACGTTTCAGAGTGTTGAGACAAATGCACAGCCTGACTATGAAGCCCGCTTTGAAAAACTCGGCGGGTTGTTCAAGGAATTGCACAAGCAGGGCGTCAAACGGGTGTGTTTTGCGGGAGGTCTTCGACGCCCTGCGCTGAATCCGTTGCGTTTTGATGCAACGATGATGCGTTTGGCGCCACGTTTGATTGCAGCCATGAAGGGCGGCGACGATCACATCTTGCGCATTGTCGTGGAGGTCTTTGAGGACGCGGGGTTTACCGTTGTTGGTGCCCATGAAATTTGCCCCGAAATTTTAGCCACCGAAGGGCTTATTGCGGGGGAGGCGCCTAGCGAGCAGGCCTTGAGGGATATGGATCGTGCGCACGCCATTCTTACGGCGCTGTCACCGGTGGATGTGGGGCAGGGCTGTGTTGTTGCCAATGGGCTTTGTTATGGCATTGAAACCATTCAAGGCACGGACGCGATGCTTAGCTTTATCGCGCAAAACACGCTCTCCCGGCAGGGCGTCTTGATGAAGCGTGCAAAAGTCGGCCAAGAGTTGCGGGTGGATATGCCCGCGATTGGGCCTGAAACCTTGCACGGGGCCCATAGCGCGGGTTTGGCGGGGGTTGTAGTGCAGGCTGGGCAGGTAATGATTGTGGATCCGGTTGAAACCTGTGCGTTGGCCAAGGAGCTTGGCCTTTTTATCTATGGCGAGGCCCGCTGATGCGGGTCTTCCTTATTGCGGGCGAGCTTTCGGGGGACAAACTTGGGGCAGCTTTGATGCGGGGCCTAAAATCACGGTTGCCTGACGTGGAGTTTCGTGGCGTCGCGGGGCCGCTGATGCAGGCCGAGGGAATGGCCTCCCTTTTTGACATGACTGAACTCTCTATAATGGGGATTGTTGAGGTTCTGCCGAAATATTTCGCCCTAAAACGTCGTATTCGCGAAACGGCTCAAGCAGCGCTCGACTGGAAAGCGGATGTCGTCATCAGTATTGATAGCCCCGACTTTTGCTTGCGGGTGGCGAAAATCCTCAAGGCGCAAAGTAATATTCCAACGGTGCATTATGTCGCTCCCAGTGTTTGGGCGTGGCGCGAGGGGCGCGGCCCGAAGATGGCGAAGGTGATTGATCACGTCTTGGCGCTCCTGCCGTTTGAGCCGCCCTTGATGCAGAAATCGGGCATGACCTGCGATTTTGTCGGCCATCCGATCGTGGCGGAACCAAAAGCGACTCAAGACGAAGCCGATGCGTTTCGGGCCTCGCACGGGCTCTCTTCTGAGACGCCCTTGATTTTGGCGCTTCCGGGGTCGCGACGTGGCGAAGTGAGCCGTTTAGGCGGTATTTTTGGTGCCGCCCTCGCACAAGCCGTCAAGGAAATCCCGAAAGCGCGCGTTGTGTTGCCCATCGCTCCCGGTGTCCGCAATCTGGTGCGCGAATTGGTTGAGGGATGGGACATTTCCCCACCCGTCATTCTGTTGGAGACCGACAGCAGCGCGGCTGGGCAGGCCGAAAAACGCGCGGCGTTTGCTGCTGCGGATATTGCCCTCGCGGCATCAGGCACCGTTTCACTTGAGCTGGCCCATGCACGTACGCCGATGGTGATCGCCTATGATATGAATTGGCTCAGCCGGAAAATGATTGCGCGGTTGTTGAAGGTCGACACAGTGACCTTGGTGAACCTCGTGAGTGAACGCCGTGATGTTCCCGAGTTTTTGGGCGAAAATTGCCGGCCCGAAAATATCGCGCCAGCCCTTGTTGATCTTTGGAAATCCCCACAGAGCCAATTGGCCTCAATGGAGATTACGATGGAAAGACTTGGTGAAGGTGGCGAAGATCCTGGTGCGCGTGCCGCAGAGTCCGTGATCGTCGCCCTCGCGCCTTAATTACCGCGCCAAATCCAGCCGCCCCCGAAAATACGACTGCTGTCATTGTCATAGAACACGCAGGCTTGACCGGGCGAGACGCCTTCTTCCGCCGAGAGCAATTCCACCGTTGCTTCGGTTTCGGAAATCGGGCGCAAGATCGCGTCACGTGGCGGGCGGGTCGAGCGCACTTTGACGGAAATATGCCACTCTTCTTTACTCATCAACGGTTCATCATTAAGCCAGTTGATTTCGCGAATGGGAATGATCCGTGTCGAGAGCGCCGATTTTGGCCCCACAACGACCTGTTTCTTTTCGGGATCAAGCTTCACCACATAAATCGGATCGGTTAGGCCGCCAATGCCAAGGCCACGGCGTTGGCCGATGGTATAATGGATCACGCCCTTGTGGCTGCCCACAACATTGCCGTCCAAATCCACAATATCGCCGGGATCGGCGGCTTCGGGGCGCAACTTAAGGATGACGCTGGCGTAATTCCCGTCGGGCACGAAACAAATGTCTTGGCTGTCGGGCTTGTCCGCAACAACGAGGCCATATTTTTGCGCCAGTTTGCGGGTTTCGTCCTTGCTCGCCAAATGGCCCAAGGGAAAGCGCAAATAAGACAGCTGGTCTTCGGTTGTCGAGAACAGAAAATAGCTTTGATCGCGGTTGGCATCGGTTGCACTGTGCAGCTCAGGGCCGTTGTCGCCCATTTTGCGTTGGATATAATGGCCGGTCGCCATGCAATCGGCATCCAAGTCCTTGGCGGTTTCCAAGAGATCCTTGAATTTCACACGCTCGTTGCAGCGAATGCACGGCACGGGCGTCGCACCCGCAAGATAGGCATCGGCGAATTCGTCAATCACGGCATCTTTAAAAACGTTCTCATAATCAAGCACGTAATGTGGGAAGCCCATTTCCTCGGCAACGCGGCGCGCATCATGAATATCCACGCCCGCACAACAGGCGCCTTTTTTGGCCAGCGCAGCACCGTGATCATACAGCTGGAGTGTCACCCCAACCACGTCATAGCCCTCATCTGCGAGCATTGCGGCCACTACAGAGCTGTCCACGCCACCCGACATTGCAACCACAACGCGTGTCTGGGAGGGCGGTTTGGCAAAGCCAAGAGAGTTAACGGGGTGGGTCGAATCCAACGGCATCTTAATTATCCTAAACAAGGTCCTGCAGAATATAAGAAAATGCGAACTACTAACAAGGGGGCGTTTCATTCTCTCTTAAGGCTGTTTAGGCAAATTCACCTCATGGAAATCGAGGGGAATGGTATGTTTTTGAAAAAAGTTGAGGGCCCGCGTGCAGTTACGCTGCCCGATGGGTCCGTATTAACCCGTGCGGATTTGCCGCCGGAGCAGACCCAACGTTGGGTTGCGAGCCGTAAAGCAGCGGTGGTTCGGGGGGTCGCCTATGGGTTGATTCCCTTAAAAGAAGCCTTGGAAAGGTATGGCTTGAGCGAAGAGGAGTTCGAATCATGGGTCGAAGCCATCGAAAAACACGGTGAATCGGCCCTAAAGTCCACAGCATTGCAAAAATATCGACAACTTTAGGTTGTTAATGGTAACGTTTCTCAATTGGTAACTTGTAGTTAACCAATTTTAGCCAGTGTCGAATGAAGAAGAAGGGTTACCAGCGGAGATTAACAAAATGCGAGTCCTCTTAGTAGAAGACGATCCAACTACATCTAAAAGCATCGAACTGATGCTCACTCATGCGAATCTAAATGTCTATTGTACCGATCTTGGGGAAGAAGGTATCGATCTTGCGAAATTGTATGACTACGATTTGATTTTGCTCGATCTTAATTTGCCGGACATGAACGGACACGAAGTGCTTCGACAACTTCGTTTGGCACGTATCGATACGCCTATCCTCATTCTGACGGGCGAAGATGATACCGAGAACAAGATCAAAGGTTTTGGTTTTGGAGCGGATGATTACATGACGAAACCTTTTCATCGTGAAGAATTGGTTGCACGAATTCATGCCATCATTCGTCGCTCAAAAGGCCACTCCCAGTCGGTCATTAGTACCGGCAAGATTTCGGTCAACCTTGATGCGAAAACCGTCGATGTTTCGGGTAAAACGGTGCATTTGACGGGTAAAGAATACCAAATGCTAGAGCTTCTCTCCCTTCGTAAGGGGACAACTCTCACCAAAGAGATGTTCCTTAACCATCTCTATGGCGGCATGGATGAACCAGAGCTTAAAATTATCGACGTGTTTATTTGTAAACTTCGCAAAAAACTCGCCGAAGCAACAACTGGGGATAATTACATCGAAACTGTTTGGGGGCGCGGCTATGTTTTGCGCGATCCACAGCCAATGGAACTTGAGGAACCCCTTGCCGTTGGTGCCTAACTTGCAAACCATGTTCAGTTTTTAGGTGTAAGAAAACTGTACATACTCTTTCTCTTCCGCTGGACCTCACTTGTCTTGACGCATAGTTTGCTCTCATGGCAAGCGAGGTCCAATGGAACAGAAAAAACCACAAGACATGATCGAATCTGAAGCGAAGATCGAACTCGTGCGCCTTGCAAAAATATTGTCGAAAGCCAATTCTGACTATCATGGCCTAGACGCGCCCACCTTGTCGGATGCTGAGTATGATGCTCTCAAACGCCGAAACAGCGAGATAGAAGCTCGATTTCCCGCTCTAAGGCACTTCGATAGCCCGAGTGAGAAAATTGGTGCCCCTGCGGAATCCGGGTTTGGCAAAATCACCCATACAATTCGAATGCTCTCTCTTGGAAATGCGTTTGAGGAGCCCGATGTCGAAGACTTTGATGCGCGTATTCGAAAGTTTCTGGGCTATTCTACGACCGAGGCTTTGGAATTTACTGCTGAGCCCAAAATTGATGGCCTGTCGCTTTCGCTACGGTATGAAGACGGTCAACTCGTACATGCTGCGACGCGTGGGGACGGCTCAATCGGTGAGAATGTTACCGAAAACGCGCGAACGATATCTGATATCCCACAAGAACTATTCAACGCGCCCTCTATCCTTGAGGTTCGCGGTGAAGTGTACATGTCTCATCAAGACTTTCAGAACTTGAATGAACGCCAGATTGCAAACGGAGAAAAAACCTTTGCCAATCCGCGCAACGCTGCCGCTGGTTCCCTTCGTCAACTGGATTCAAAGATCACCAAAGGCCGACCGTTAAAGTTTTTTGCCTATGCGTGGGGAGAGCTTTCAGAGCCACTGGCAGAAACGCAATTCAATGCGATTTCGCGTTTAAAAGCATTTGGCTTTTCAGTAAACGATCTGACGGAAATATGTCAGGGGCCACAAGAGCTTTTGGCTCATTACAAATCTATCGAGCAGTCCCGAGCCTCGCTTGGTTATGATATTGACGGCGTCGTGTATAAAGTGAACCTCCTGACTTTGCAAAAACGATTGGGATTTCGAAGCACAACGCCTCGCTGGGCTATCGCACATAAGTTCCCTGCCGAACTTGCTTGGACACGCCTCGAAAAAATTGAAATCCAAGTCGGAAGAACAGGGGCGCTTTCTCCCGTGGCAAGGCTTTCGCCGGTTACCGTTGGCGGCGTTGTGGTGAGTAACGCGACTCTTCACAATGAGGACTATATTCAGGGGCGTGGAAACAAAGGTGAATTAATTCGAGACGGCAAAGATATCCGTGAAGGTGACTGGGTCCAAGTCTATCGTGCGGGCGACGTTATTCCAAAAATTTCGGACGTAGATTTATCCAAAAGGCCTGTTGATAGCCAACCGTTTGTTTTCCCAGAAGTTTGTGAAGTTTGTCAGTCTCCGGCCATCCGAGAAGAGGGCGATGCTGTTCGTAGATGCACAGGTGGTATTATTTGTGCCGCACAAGTCGTTGAAAAGTTAAAGCATTTTGTTTCCCGCTCTGCATTCGATATCGAGGGGCTCGGGGCCAAACAAATTGAGCTGTTTTACAAAGATGGATGGATAGAAAGCCCCGCTGATATTTTTACCCTGCGCGAAAGATACGAAAATGGCCTGAATCAGCTTAAAAACCGAGAGGGTTGGGGAGGTAAATCAGCCGCTAACTTGTTTGATGCAATAGATGCAAAGCGCCAGATTCCCCTCGCGAAGCTTATTTTTTCCCTTGGAATTAGGCATGTCGGTGAAAGTTCAGGTGTACTTTTAGCTAAACATTATCAGTCGTGGTCTAAATTTGTAGCGGGCCTCACATCTGTGACCGTTGGCGGTGGCGACGCTTGGGATGATCTTTTGTCAATTGATGGCGTTGGAGTTGTCATGGCAACGTCTCTCGTGGCCGCATTTCAAAACCCGCGAGAACGCGTTGCAATTGACGCACTCATCTCCCAATTAACATCATTGGATGCGGTATTCAAAGAGGTGGAAAGTAGTCCCGTGGTTGGAAAAATAGTTGTATTCACAGGGACTTTGGAGAAGATGAGTCGCGCAGAAGCCAAGGCGCGCGCTGAAGATCTTGGAGCAAAAGTTTCTGGAAGCGTGTCCAAAAAAACTGATTTGCTTGTTGCCGGCCCAGGCGCTGGATCCAAAGCGAAGAAAGCTGAAGATCTAGGAATAGAAGTCATTGATGAAGATGCATGGCTGGCCATGATCGAAGGGCTATGAGTTCACGTCCAGAAGGGCTTTTCCCATTGTTTTCTGATTTGAAAACACTGGACGGCGTCGGCCCAAAAGCGTCGGAAAACTTCGCGCGAATGAGTATTGGTAAACCGCGTGACCTTCTGTTTTTGTTGCCCTTTTCTGGGGTTGATCGACGTCCGATTACGAGTGTTATAGGGGCCGATGCTCCATGCGTTGTTACTGTTGAAGTCGAAATTCTGAATCACAAACCTGCGGTTAGTCGTGATCGACCGTACCGGATTTATGTTCAGGATGCGCAAACCACGCTCCAACTGGTGTTTTTTCACGCAAGGCAGGACTATCTTGAAAAAATTCTGCCTATAGGTGAGCGCCGAATTGTATCGGGAAAGCTTGAGGTTTTTGATGGCATAGCCCAAATTGTTCATCCGGATCATATAGTTGAATTAGCGGACGCCACGTCGATCCCTGAGTTTGAGCCCGTTTACCCTTCTACAGTGGGAATTACCCAAAAAGTTATCAGCAAAGCTGTCGCCGCGACTCTGGAACGTCTGCCTGAACTCGGGGAATGGATCGATCCATCCTTAAAGGGAGAGCGAGGATGGGGGGGCTGGAAAGAAAGCTTAAATGCGGCACACAATCCACAGAACAACCAAGATTTGTCGCCAGAGAGCATGTCTCGACAAAGGTTAGCCTACGATGAGTTTTTTGCCCATCAATTGACACTTGCGCTTGCTCGGAATGCTGCGCGGAAATTGAAAGGGAAAGAGACAAAGGGGGAAGGCCTCCTATTTGATAGGGTTCTGAAAACACTTCCTTTTGTTCCGACAGAAGCCCAGTATCGCGCAATCGAGGAAATTCGTTTTGATATGGCACAACCGTATCGGATGAACCGGCTTTTGCAGGGGGATGTTGGAGCAGGAAAAACTCTGGTTGCGCTGGCCGTTTTATTAAATGCGGTCGAGTCTGGCGGGCAGGGTGTGATGATGGCCCCAACCGAGATTCTTGCGCGCCAGCATTTAGAGGGGCTGCGTCCGCTTGCGCAAACTGCGGGTGTGAATATTGAGATTCTTACGGGGCGAGACAAAGGCAAAGAGCGTACGAAAAAGCTTGAGGCTTTAGCATGTGGCGCCATTCAGATTTTGGTTGGAACGCATGCAGTGTTCCAAGATGACGTTGTTTTTAATGATTTACGCTTAGCGGTCGTCGACGAACAGCACCGATTTGGCGTGGAGCAACGGGCGCGGTTGGGAGCTAAGGGGAAGCGCGCGGACGTATTAGTTATGACGGCGACGCCGATTCCCCGAAGCCTAGCCTTGGCGCAATTCGGTGATTTAGATGTTTCCATTCTAGATGAAAAACCGGCGGGACGGCAGCCTATTTCAACGGTTATGGTCACAACAGGGCGTATAGACGAGATTGTTAGCAGCCTGCGAAAAGCCGTTTCAAAAGGTAAGCAAGCATATTGGGTTTGCCCCCTTGTGGAAGAGAGCGAGTTGATCGACATGACCGCTGCCGAAGATCGGTTCAAGGCTCTACGAGCCGAATTGGGAGAAAACGTGGTTACTTTGGTGCATGGGCAAATGCCATCACAGGAAAAAGACCAAGCAATGGCGCAGTTTGTTGCGGGTGAACGGTCTGTGTTGGTTGCAACGACGGTCATTGAGGTCGGTGTTGATGTACCAAATGCAACTATTATGGTGATTGAGCGCGCCGAGAGCTTTGGTCTAGCGCAACTTCATCAATTGCGGGGGCGTGTAGGGCGTGGCGCCGGGAAGTCGACATGTGTTCTTCTTTACCAGCCACCGTTAAGTAAAACGGGGCAGCGCCGTCTCGAAATATTACGCGAAAGCGAAGACGGGTTTCGGATTGCGCAGGAAGATTTGGAGATACGGGGGGCTGGGGATGTCATTGGAACCGCGCAATCGGGTATACCGCGCTTTGCAATTGCAGACCTAGAGCGACAAGCCGCGCTTATGGCCATTGCGCAGAAGGATGCGCGTACGCTTTTGACTTTGGACCCCGAGTTGATCAGCCCACGTGGTCAGGCTGCGCGTTCACTTTTGTGGTTAATGGAGCAAGATAAGGCAATTCGTTTAATTTCAGTGGGTTAGTCATATTTTTCGACATCGCGTTCTCATTTGTTCACTAATGTTCTCATTTAGTTCTTTACTTCCTGTTCATAAGGTGAGAACAAAGAGGCAACTAAAGTGTGAAGGTGGAGATGAAAATGTTTAGCGAACTTAAAAAAATTATAAGCCGCTCTTCGGGAACTCTGTTGCAGGATGCAGCAGGCTTGTCGGCTGTTGTTTTCATGTTGCTTGGAGCACTTTTTCTACCTGGCTTTGCCTAGTTTGCACTGCCTGTCTGACCCCGCCCAGTGAAGTCGATTTTACGCATCTTGTCCCCATTGTGATGCGCAATCTCATGAAACTGCCTGTTCATATCTTTTCTGTAAGTGCCTCTTCCAGAAACGCAACGAACTTTCGCTGGGCATACTCGCCGCCGTTCCTTCCCCAGGGACGGCGGCTTTTTATTTGAAGTTGTAGGCGATCCGAATGCCGCCCCACAGTCTTCCCTGCACAATAATTGGTGCCGACAAATCTTTCATCATCGTGAATTCGCCGCCTCCCATGTCCCGCCGATAGACTTGGAGGAGGAATGGTTCATTGTTGTTTCCGGACTTTAGCCCAACGCGGTCATCGAAAATGCGTCGATTTCGGCAATTGGCTGTATTCCAAGCCGGGTCGTGGCTTGGTTTCTGCGAAAACTTTTTATTGTGGGTCGGCAAATATCCGTTCCGGTCCACACATGCGCAAAACACGATCCGTTCGTCAAATGTTAGAACCTCTTCCTGGATTATCGGCAACACACGGTCCATGAAGGATGTGAATGGTGCCATTTTTTGCACAGGGTTCGTTCCTGCAATGTCAGAATAGGTTTGGTCAAAGAGTTGGCTCATTCCAATAGCACCTTCAATTATACCAGCTTCAAAGGTATTTGAAACCATCGTGGCGCGCTCTTTGACAAGGTTGATAAACGAAATGTCGTCGCTTGTTCCTCCCATCTCTACTGTTGTTTGAACAATGCTTTCCGAGCGATCAATGAGAGCCTGCACGCGGGTAAATGCCTGTGAAATGCCTTCCGCCGCCTCTTCAACCGAGCCTCCAATAAGATTGAAACTGGGTTCAAACTCCTGACCGGCAGCACGCACATTCTCGGCGTCCGCGGCGATCTGGCTTGCCTGCGCCATGGAGAGTTTTACGCTTTCAGAAATACCAGTAAGGGCGGTATCTGTAAGTTCGGCGCCCGTTAGAACGCTGGTTGCCTTTTCAGAAATACCGCCAGCTTCGGTTTTCATCGACCCGATCCATCCCGACAGGGACGTAATATTGTCGGATATCCCCGCCGCAGCGGCAGCTGTCTTATGGGATAACTCGTTAATGGCTTCGGCCACAACGGCAAATCCGCGCCCTGCATCGCCCGCGCGCGCGGCCTCAATCTTGGCATTAATCGCTAGAATATTCACTTGTCTGGCGATTTTTGCGATGGCGTCGTTGTTCTCTTGGACCCCGAGAAGGGTAGCCTCGACGGTTGTCATACGTTCGTCAATGGTTTGAACCCATTCGGCGACGTCTTTCGTCTGGCCAGAGGTCTTGCGGATATCCGCCATCGAGGTTTCAACAGCCCCATTCATTTGAAAGGAAGCATCGCTCACCTTCTTCACGGCCAGAAGCACCGCAGAATTTGCCTCACTTACTCGAGCCGCCCCTTTGCGGACTTCGGCAAGCGTCCCTAATTGGCTATGCGTTTTTTCATTGATGAGGTCGAGAAAACCCGCAATATCAACAATTTCATACCCCAGAGCAGAAGCCGTTCGGGACAAGGCACTGATGCGGCTGTCCACGGCTTGTCCATTTACAAATTCCGGCGCGGGAATCATTGGCGTCTCCATTTTACGTTTGATAACGCTTAAAGGAGCAGCCTTGCGAAAGTGTTAAGCGCAGTTTTGCGCGCGTGTTTTTTCAATCGCATCCAGCGTGGCGTCGAGCGACAAAAGGATAGAGGCGTGCCGGTTTTTGTACTCGCGCGCGGGCAAAAGAACCTCAAACCCCTCAAAGCGCCCCGTCGGCACGGGGCCGTCTTTTTTGAGCATATCGTGCAATGCGGTGCGCGTCGCGTGGACCTCGTTAAAGCTCGCGCCAACGATGTTTTGCGCCAAAATTGAGGCTGCAGCTTGCCCAAGAGCACAGGCCTTTACATCTTGACCAAACGCGGTAATCTTCCCGTCTTCCACCTCAATATCGACAGTTACGGTTGATCCACAAAGAGGCGCCCGTTTTTTCGCCGTGGCATCCGGTAGCTCAAGGCGATCCGTCAGGCCAATATTCGCCGCAAGCGCCAAAATGCGCGCGGAATAGAGTTTTATGAGATCGGTATCGGGCATCTTAGGTCCTTTGGTGTTTAAATCTGCGCACCTTTGTCTTAGATAAGCGCTGAAGCCCGTAAAACACAAGGTGTTGCCATGAAATTTGATCCAGAGACACTCGTCTTTAATGACCAAGGGTTGATTCCCGCGATTGCGCAGGATGAAACGGGCGCCGTTTTGATGATGGCATGGATGAGTATCGAGGCGGTGAAGCGCACGCTTGAAACCCGCCGCGTGACCTATTGGAGTCGCTCACGGCAGGCGTTTTGGATCAAGGGCGAAACCAGTGGCCACATCCAGCGTTTGATTGATCTGCGCGTGGATTGTGATGCGGATTGCCTGTTGATGATTGTCGAGCAGGAAGGCCCTGCGTGTCATACCAATCGGCGCTCGTGTTTTTACACCTCTGTGCTTGAGGGCGACAATGTCGAACTCATGGCGCCGATGGCCTAAAGGCCCACCATAGCGCGGATATCCTCGGGCGATTTCCCGTCGGCGCGAAACTTGGCAATGGCGCGCGCGTCGTCCCGTTTGGCGAGGCGTTTACCGTCATCATCACGGATCAGTTTATGGTGGTGGTATTTAGGTGAAGGGAGGCCGAGAAGCTTTTGTAAAACCACGTGAATCTTAGTTGCCTCAAAGAGGTCTTGGCCGCGGATTACATGGCTGACCTCCTGTGCTGCATCGTCCAAAACTACCGACAAATGATAACTTGTGCCCATGCCCTTGCGGGCCAAAACGATGTCACCAACCTCTGTAATAAGCTCATCAACGGTAAAGAAAACCTCGCCCGTTTCGCCGTTCGGGCCTTCGCCGGTTTCAATGAAGGAGAACCCCATTCCAGCCGACGTTTTCTCGGCCAATCGCGCCACAGAGCGCATGCGCAACCGTAGAGTTTGTGCCGAGGGACGCGGTTTTTCGCCGTAATGCGCTTTAGGAAGGTCGGTGCAGGTTCCCGGATAGATCGCGCGATCAGGGCCAAGGCGTTGCGTGCCTTCTTGTGGCGCACTCATGGCGTCTTGGATGTCGCGCCGCGAACAATGGCAGGGATACAGGCGTTCGGCGCGCCACAGCGTATCGAGGGCCGTTTCATAGCGCGACATTTGCTCGGATTGCAGCACCACAGGGCGCGGCCACCACAGGCCAAGCCAGTCGAGATCTTCATAGATTTGCGTTTCCCAATGGGGACGGGCGCGGGACTGGTCGATGTCCTCGATCCGCAGCAGGAATTCGCCCCCATTCATCATCGCCATGTCATAAGCCAGAAGCGCAGAATAGGCGTGGCCCAAATGGAGCGGGCCCGTCGGCGAGGGAGCGAAACGTGTAATCATTCTTGCGGCGCGAGCCAGTCCGTCCACGCGGCTTTTGCGCGGTCAGTATAGGCTTTGTAGCGATCTTTGCGTCCACGACGGCCATTTTTGAGGCCTTCAACGGGTTGAAACAGACCAAAGTTCACATTCATCGGCTGGAAGGTTTTGGCCTCGGCGCCGCCCGTGATATGATGCACCAGCGCACCCATCGCCGTGTCTTGCGGTAACGCACTCACAGGTTTTTCGAGGATTTCGGCGGCGGCAAAACGACCCGCCAGAAGGCCCATCGCGGCACTTTCCACATAGCCCTCAACCCCTGTAATCTGACCCGCAAATCGAATGTGCGGTTGGGACTTGAGGCGCATCTGATCGTCCAGCAAAGTCGGCGAATTAATGAAGGTATTGCGGTGAATACCGCCAAGACGCGCGAAACTTGCCTCTTCCAAACCAGGGATCATTTTGAGGACTTCGGCCTGTGCACCATACTTCATTTTGGTTTGAAATCCAACGATATTCATCAATGTTCCCAAAGCGTTATCACGCCTAAGTTGAACCACTGCATAAGGTTTGTTTTCGGGGTCGTGGGCGTTGGTCAGGCCGACGGGTTTCATCGGACCAAAGCGTAATGTTTCACGGCCCCGTTCGGCCATGACTTCAATCGGCAAACACCCGTCGAAATATCCAGCGGTCTCGCCTTCATGGAATTCGGCTTGCTCGGCCGCGAGAATGGCGTCGATGAAGGCCTCGTATTGGTCCTTGGTCATCGGGCAATTCACATAGGCTTTGCGCTCTTCTTCGGAGTTGCCTTTGTCATAACGCGACTGAAGCCACGCGACATCCATATTGATGCTCTCGGAATAAACAATCGGCGCGATGGCGTCGAAAAAGGCGAGGGCGTCGGCGCCTGTTTCGGCTTGGATCGCTTCGCCCAAACCTTGCGAGGTCAACGGGCCCGTGGCGATAATCCAATGGCCGTCTTTGGGCAATTCGGTAATCTCACCATACTCAACGCTGATATTCGGGTGCGCCATCAACGCATCGGTCACAGATTGCGCGAAGGGGTCGCGATCAACAGCCAAAGCGCCACCCGCCGGGATTTTGTGCTTGTCGGCGGTGGCCATGATGATGCCGCCCGCTTGGCGCATTTCCCAATGCAGCAGGCCCACGGCATTTTGCTCGTCGTCGTCCGAACGCAGGGAATTTGAGCAGACCATTTCTGCAAAATTTCCCGTGCGATGGGCAAAAGTTTCGACTGTGGGGCGCATCTCGTGGATCACGACCTCAATTCCGAGGTTTGCGGCCTGCCATGCGGCCTCTGATCCGGCCATTCCGCCGCCGATGATATGGAGTTTTTGTGTCATGGGGGCGATATAAGCTTTCTTTGAACAAGTGAAAAGCCCCAGCGCAAAGGCTAGGGCTTTTGAAGGTCAGAATGTCATCCCGTCGTTTGGGATTTATTCGGTGGCGTCATCCGGTGTTTCAACATCGGTTTCGGCCACGATCTCGGCGTCTTCGATCGCGTCGATCTCTTCTTCTTCGGCTTCGGCGATCCACGCGACCGAAACAACGGTTTCGCCTTTGCCAGTGTTAAAGACTTTCACGCCACCCGCAGAGCGGGACCGGAACGAAATGCCTTGGATCGGACAACGAATGGATTGGCCATTGGAGGTCGCGAGCATGATTTGATCGCCCATTTCTACTGGGAAACACGCCACAAGTTCACCGCCGCGCATGGCTTTATCCATCGCACCAACGCCCATGCCGCCACGTCCACGCACGGGATATCCGTGGGAGGAGCTGATTTTGCCAGCACCTTTGGCCGTGATGGTCAGGATGAGGTCTTCAGCGGCCTGCATTTCGTCAAACCGTTCTGGAGAAATCGCACCGTCGCCATTTTCTTCGTCATCGACATCGTCGTCGGACTCCACAGCCCCCGCCGCTGCACGGCGCATCTTGAGATAGGCGATGCGTTCGTCGCTGGTGGCGTCAAAGTGGCGAACAATCGACATGGAGACGACTTCTTCGCCGTCTTTCAGCCTAATCCCGCGCACACCCGTTGAGGCGCGACTATGGAAAACCCGCACGTCGGTCGAGGGGAAGCGGATCGCGCGGCCAGAGTTGGTCACCAGCATCACATCATCATCCGGCGAGCAAATCCGCGCATTTACGAGGGTTGCATCGGCGAAATCATCCTCAAACTTCATCGCAATTTTGCCGTTTGAGCGCACATTGGTGAAATCGGAAAGCGCATTGCGCCGCACGGTGCCTTTTGACGTGGCAAACATGATCTGAAGATTGCCCCATTCACTATCGGGCGCATCCACGGGCATGATCGCAGCAATCGAAACCCCAACCGGCATCGGCAAAATATTGACGATCGCTTTGCCTTTGGATGTGCGGCTGCCTTGAGGCAAACGCCAAGTTTTCAGCTTGTAAACCATACCATCGTTGGTAAAGAACAACAGTTGCGTGTGGGTATTGGCCACAAACAGGTTGGTCACAACATCCTCTTCTTTGGTCTTCATCCCGCCAACGCCTTTGCCACCGCGGCGCTGTGCGCGGAAATCAACAAGGGGGGTGCGTTTGATGTAGCCACCAGAGGTGACGGTGACGACCATTTCTTCTTTTTCGATCAGATCTTCGTCGTCCATATCGCCAGACCAATCAACGATCTGGGTGCGACGTGGAACCGCGAATTTGTCGCGAACTTCAACAAGTTCGTCCCTGATAATGCCCATGATACGTTCACGGCTGCCGAGAATTTCGAGGTATTCGCGAATTTTGATCGCCAATTCTTGCAGCTCATCGGTGACCTCTTTGACCCCAATCGCTGTTAGGCGTTGGAGGCGCAATTCAAGGATCGCACGGGCCTGAATTTCGGACAGGTTATAAGTGCCGTCATCATTGGCCGTATGGGTCGGATCATCAATCAACTTGATGTATTCCATGATCGCCGCAGCGGGCCAGCGACGTTCCATCAGACGGGTGCGCGCTTCGCCCGCATCGGCGGAGCTGCGAATTGTCGCAACGATTTCGTCGATATTGGTGACAGCTGCGGCCAAACCACACAAGATGTGGCTCCGCTCACGGGCTTTGCGCAATTCAAACGCCGTGCGACGGGCCACAACTTCTTCGCGGAAGTCGATGAAGCACGTCAGGAAGCGCCGCAAAGTGAGCGTTTCAGGGCGACCACCATTCAGCGCAAGCATGTTACAGCCGAAATACGTCTGCATCGGGGTATAACGGAACAACTGGTTTAACACCACTTCGGCAGTTGCGTCGCGTTTGAGTTCGACAACAACCCGCACACCATTCCGGTCGCTTTCGTCCTGAACGTGGGACACGCCTTCGATCTTTTTGTCGCGCACTTGTTCGGCGATCTTCTCGATCATCGACGCTTTGTTCACCTGATAGGGAATTTCATCGACCACAATCGCAAAGCGGTCTTTGCGGATTTCTTCAACGCGTGTTTTGGCGCGAATAATCACTGAGCCACGGCCCTCTAGATAGGCTTTGCGTGCGCCCGAACGGCCCAACATAATCGCGCCTGTCGGGAAATCAGGGCCCGGAACGTATTCGATCAATTCTTCGGTGGTTAGGTCTGGATTCACAATCAATGCCAAGGTGGCTTCGATCACTTCGCCAAGGTTGTGCGGTGGAATATTCGTGGCCATGCCAACCGCGATCCCCCCAGCGCCATTCACCAACATATTTGGGAAGCGGGACGGAAGAACCGACGGTTCGCGGTCTTTGCCATCATAGTTGTCTTGGAAATCAACGGTGTCTTTGTCGATGTCGGCAAGGATATAGGCGGCGGGTTTGTCCATCCGCACTTCGGTATACCGCATCGCCGCCGCGTTATCGCCATCCATAGAGCCAAAGTTGCCTTGACCATCGAGCAGGGGGAGTGACATCGAGAAATGTTGCGCCATCCGCACAAGGGCATCATAGATCGCGCTGTCGCCGTGGGGGTGGTATTTACCCATCACATCGCCCACAGGACGCGCCGATTTACGATAGGATTTGTCATGCGTGTTGTTGGTCTCGTACATCGCATAAAGGATGCGCCGATGCACCGGTTTAAGCCCGTCACGCAGGTCTGGAATCGCCCGACTTACGATCACGCTCATCGCGTAATCCAAATAGGAGGTTTTCATCTCGCTGGTGATGGAAATTTGAGGTCCATCGTATACGTAGCGTTCTGGACCGTTTTCTTCTTCGTTTACAGGTGTTTCTGGCGTATCGTTCACGTGGATTTACCGCTCTTTTTATTGAACTCTATATCTTGTTGCCCCATGTATACACGTCCCTGCATATAGGGCGCAATGGGGCGAGCGGAATTAGGGCCGGAAATCCACGAATTCCAGCCCTTTTTAGGGATTTATCCCCGATTTGGCTTCGCGCGCAGCACCATCCCGAACAGATCACGCGGATCATCGGGGTCAGCGACCATATCGAGCTGCTGCATAAACGCTGTGCCTTGGATTTGATCGAGCGCATAGCGCAGGGCAGAAAAGTCCTCGATGGCAAAGCCGACACCGTCAAAGAGGGTGATTTGGTTGGCCGAGGTGCGCCCTGTCTCTAGGCCCGCAATCACTTTCCAAATCTCGTTGACAGGGTAGTCATCAGCAAGGGCCTGAATCTCGCCCTCGACACGGGTTTGCGGCGGGTATTCCACGAAAATATCGCTGCGTTTCAGGATGTCCACATGCAGTTCGGTTTTACCCGGACAGTCGCCGCCAATCGCGTTGATATGGATGCCCGCACCGACCATATTGTCGCTCAAAATAGTCGCGCATTGTTTGTCGGCAGTGCAGGTGGTGATGATGTGAGCCCCTTCGATGGCTTCCTGCGGCGAGGCGCAAGATGTCACATTGAGCCCCTGATTTGTTAGGTTGCGCACGGCTTTTTGGGTTGCTGCGGGGTCGATATCGTAGAGGCGGACATTGTGGATGCCACAGATCGCTTTCGCAGCAAGGCATTGAAACTCGCTCTGGGCGCCATTGCCGATCACGGCCATGGTTGTCGCGCCCTTTGGCATCAGGTGTTTACTCACCAAGGCCGAGGTCGCGGCGGTGCGCAGCGCGGTCAGAATGGTCATTTCTGAAAGCAACACAGGATAGCCCGTATCGACCGTCGCAAGCAGGCCAAAGGCGGTGACGGTTTGCAATCCCTCATGGGTGTTTTTGGGGTGGCCGTTCACATATTTAAAGCCATAGATTTCGCCATTGCTGGTGGGCATCAACTCGATCACACCCTCGGCGGAATGGCTGGCGACACGCGGTGTTTTATCGAAGTTTTCCCAGTTTTTGAAATCTTCTTCGAGGTAAGCCACGAGGCCCTTCATAAAGTCTTCGATCCCGATGCTATGGACCAAAGCCATCATGTTTTGGACCGAAACGAAGGGCACGTAAGCTAAGGACGATGGGGCGAGGTTGGGCTTGTTCATTTTTGGTATCCTTGTGGAAAAGGGCGTTGTTTTTAAGAGTAACGTGTTGTTTCGCGATCAAAGACGCGGCGGCCAAAGAGCGAGGCCGTGAGGTCGACCATCAGTTCGGCGGTGCGGCCGCGATCATCCAGAAACGGGTTGAGCTCAACAAGGTCGAGCGAGCACATAAGGTCGCTGTCACAGAGCATTTCCATCGCCAAATGTGCCTCTCGCACCGTCGCGCCGCCCGGTACCGTGGTGCCAACGGCGGGGGCAATCGAAGGGTCGAGAAAATCAACATCCAGCGAGACGTGCAACAGGCCATTGGCTGCGCGCACTTGGGCAAGATACGCCTCCAGCGGGGCGGCAATGCCATGTTCATCAATCGCGCGCATATCAATTGCTGTGGGGCCATGTTTACCGACGGCGGCGCGCTCAGACGCGTCCACTGAACGCAGGCCCAGATAGCAAATCTGTGCGCCGGGGATGGTGGGCATAGGGGCGAACCCTTCGAACCCCGCAAGCCCCATGGCATAGGCGACGGGGGTGCCATGCAAGTTGCCGGAAGTGGTGGTGGCCAAGGTGTGAATATCGGTATGCGCGTCCAACCAGAGCAGGAACAATGGGCGTTTTTGGCGTTCGGCGTAATCGGCAACACCCGCGACGCTTCCTAGTGACATGGCGTGGTCGCCGCCCATAAATATCGGCGTCCCAACGTCCATGGCGCGCGCACCTTCGCGGCGCAGCGTTGTTGCCCAGCCGATGGTTTCGCGTAAACCATGGACGGCCGGATTGTCACAGGCAACTTCTTGCCCCAAATCAGGTGCGAAATTGCCCCAGTCTTCGACGTTGAATCCAAGCTCGCTCAGGGCGGTTGCGATCCCAGCGGTGCGGAGGGCGTCCGGCCCCATCAAGCATCCCGCGCGGGCTTTACCGCAATCAATGGGCGCGCCGATCAAGACGCAGGTGGAGTTTTGTTTGGTGTCGGTCATGGGGTTCTCGTGGGTTGGGAAAGCGGAGATACCCTAGCTTGATCTGCGAAATGGATGGACAGAAGCCCCCTATTCGGATGAACTGGCGGCAGTTGTATCAAATCGGAAGTGATTATGGACGAATTGGATAGGAACCTCATCGCTGCCTTGCGCAAAAACGCGCGCAAAACCCTTTCAGAGCTCGCAGCAGAGCTCAAAACATCCCGCACAACGGCGCGCGCGCGCATGGAGCGCCTTGTGGCGCGCGGCGATATCGTGGATTTCACGGTGCGTCTGCGCGAAGACGTCGCCCAAGCTCCCGTGCGGGGCCTGATGATGCTGGGGATTGAGGGGCGCGGCACCCATAAAGTGCTGCATCAATTGCTGGGGCAAAATTCGGTGCGAGAGGTCCATTCCACCAACGGAAAATGGGATTTGATTGTCGAGATCAATGCCGATAGCCTTGAGGCGTTTGACCGCGTGCTCTCTGATATTCGCCGCATCGAAGGGGTGCAAACCAGCGAGACCAATCTGCTTTTGACGACTCGCTCTATGCGCTCACAGCAGGTGGTTTAGGCGCGGCTGCGCCATGCTGCGATCCAAACGAACGCGAGGATGAGGGAACCAATCGCGTTCCAGCTGGCCATCGAGAGGTCAAACATTTCCCACGCCACTTCGTCACAGCGCACCAAGGGCGCGCTCATGATTTGCGCCATCAGTTCCTCAGGCGTTAGGTTGGCAACGGGGCCAGATGTGCAGGTCGTCGGGCCTTCCCACCAGTTGCGTTCAACGCCGGTATGAAACAGGCCGATCGCGCTTGTGGTGAGGGCGGCGATGGCACCAAGGGCGGCGAGAATACGCGGGCCACCAGCGAGTATAAGTACGCCTAAAATAAAGGCCACGGCATGGGGGTAGCGCTGCCACAGGCACATCGGGCAGGGCGCAAGGCCGCCGATATACTGAAACCCGAAGGCGCCCAAAAGCATCGCCAAAGAGCCAAAACTTGCGATAATTACGAGTGTTTTGTTCATTATAGCACCTTCACAAAGTAAAATCCGCCCAGCAGCAATACGACAAAAACGATAAATACCAAGCCGAGGCGGCGCTCGATAAAGTCGCGGATTGGTTCACCGTAGACCCGCAAAAGGGCCGCGACAACAAAGAACCTTATGGCACGTGCGATGATAGCCGCGACGATAAAAATCGGCAGGCTGAGCCCCGTGGAGCCGGACAGGATCGTGATGACCTTGAACGGGAAGGGTGTAATCCCCGCGATCAAGACCGCCCAAGCGCCCCACTCGTTGTATTTGGTGCTGAACTCCGCGAAATAATGCTCTTTGCCATAGAATTCGAGAACCGGACGGCCCACGGATTCAAACAACCCAGAGCCGATATAATACCCAAGCAATGCGCCCAGTACTGAGCCAACAAGCGCGACGCCTGCGATAAGCCACGCCTTGGACGGGCGGGCGATAATCATCGGGATCATCAGGACATCAGGGGGAATCGGGAAAACTGAGCTTTCGACAAAAGCAATAACCCCAAGGGCCCAAATTGCATACCGACTCTGGGCGAGGGACATCGTCCAGTTATAGAGAGATCGTAGCATAGCTGCTCTTTAAGTTATTGCGCCTGAAGGCCGTTTCTCACGGTCTAATGTTGGTTTGTCTACGCGATGAAGCGCCAATTTTAAAGGCAAAGTTACCCCGTTAGATAAACTATTGCGTGACGACGGCAAAACCCGCAAAAGAACGCCATGATGGACCGTGAAATTTCCTATCCCCCCTTCGTGCGAAAAATGGTGCAGGCCTATGCGCTGTTTGGGGGGGTATTGTTGATTTTGGCAGCACTGGTAACGGTAATTTCGGTGGGCACGCGCGCGGTGGGGCTGGAAGTTATTTCAGGCGATTTTGAGCTGATTGAACTGGCCACAGGGATCGCCGTTTTCTCCTTTCTTCCATGGGGCCATATGACCGGCGCACACGTCCGCGTTGACGTTTTGGCCGCGCGGTTTGGTCCGCGCGTGTTTCGGGTGTTGGGCGGGATTTCCGATGGGTTGGTGGCCCTGATTGCTACCGTTATCCTGTGGCGCTTCTACCTTGGGTTCGCCGAGAAATTCCCCTACGGAAGCGAGGTATTTCGGTCGGTATTCTCGATGGGCAGCAAACCCTTCTATCCAGAAACCACCTATGAGCTTCAGATCCAGATTTGGCTCCCTTTCGGGTTCTGTCTGATTGGGGCCGGGCTGTTTGCCCTCGTAGCGATTTTGAAGTTTACCGCTGATATTAAAGGGACAAAACCATGACCGGAGTGGAAATCGCGCTCATTGGGTTTGCCCTCATGCTTGTGGCTATTTTCCTGCGCGTGCCAGTGGCGGTAGCCATGGGGATCACCGGATTTGTTGGGATTTGGATCATTCGAGGCAGTGCCTCCGCACCGCTAAACCAGCTTAAAACCCTCAGCTATGACACGTTCTCAAGCTACTCTCTGTCGATCGTGCCGCTGTTTCTGTTGATGGGGCAATTCGCCACAAAATCGGGCATGAGTCGGGCACTCTTTCAGGCCGCTGCTGACTGGCTCGGGCATCGGCGCGGTGGGGTGGCCATGGCGACAGTGGGCGCTTGTGCAGGGTTTGGCGCGATTTGTGGAAGTTCGCTTGCGACGGCCAGCACGATGGGGCAGGTGGCCCTCCCGGAGATGCGCCGCGCGGGGTATTCCGATGCCTTGGCGACAGGTGTTTTGGCCGCGGGCGGCACCCTTGGAATACTGATCCCCCCTTCGGTGATATTGGTGATTTACGCCATTCTCGCGGAGCAAAACATCGCCAAGATGTTTGCCGCCGCCATTGTTCCCGGTATTTTGGCCGCCGTGGGGTACATGATTGTTGTGCGCCTGATGGTGTCCCGCGAAAGCGGTGATTTACGCGCGCCAAAAGTGGCCTATGCCAAGCGCCTGAAATCGCTTCTCGCGGTCTGGCCCGTGATCCTGATTTTTGCCCTCGTAATGGGAGGAATCGCGGCGGATTGGAACTGGGTGAAGCCTGGGGTTCAGGCGCTGTTTACCCCCACCGAAGGCGCGGCAATCGGCATGGTTATTACGGGCCTTTATGGTGCTGCAACTGGGGGCTTAACGTGGAGTGGATTCGTGGAAAGCGTTCTCGCTGCGGCGTCCGCGACCGCGATGATTTTCCTAATTCTCTTGGGCGCTCAACTGTTTAACACCTTCTTGGCCTTCACACAGGCCCCACAAACCCTTGCTGAGTGGATAGGGGGACTTGGCGTGCTTCCGATCATTGTATTGCTTGGAATGTTGGTGTTTTACCTCGTGTTTGGCTGTGTGATGGACTCGCTTTCGATGATCCTTCTGACCGTGCCTGTGTTCTTTCCGATCATCGAAACCTTAGACTTTGGTTTGACTGCCGAAGCCACCGCCATCTGGTTTGGTATCCTCGCGCTTGTAACCGTCGAGATCGGCCTGATCACGCCACCCGTAGGATTGAATCTCTTTATTATCAACGGACTCGCCAAGGATGTGCCCATTGGCCAAACCTATCGCGGTGTTTTGCCGTTCATAGCGTCCGACATCCTGCGCGTCGCACTCCTTTTGGCGGTCCCAAGCCTCGCACTTATTTGGATTTAGCGCGCCGCACCGCTTTTTCGTAAAAAAATAGCATCCCGTGCGTTTTTGCTCTTTTCCCCAGCGCCATGACAGGCTACATCCACCTCGTGGCCCGAGTGGCGGAATGGTAGACGCAGGGGATTCAAAATCCCCCGTTGCAAGACGTGGGGGTTCGAGTCCCCCCTTGGGCACCACAAATCTCCTGAAAATGGCGTTATATTACTGATTTAGATGGATGCAGAGGTTTTCTATCCGCCCTGCATCCGCCTTGTTGTTTTTAATTGCATTGAAGCTCATCCATCTAGCCAAATATGGTTTTACCGATCAACGATGTGCAGCCACTTTCGGCCTAGAGAAGACCTTCGTGACTTTTGCTACTAACGGCGGCAACGAGCCCAGATCACCATTTTTCTGCTGGGCTGCCAGCGGCTGCTTTGAGGACGTTGGCCCCCAAAGTCGACAATAACCCCAACAACTAATCTCGGATATGATGATCCGAGGATCGCGCCTCCATCGTTGTGCTGCGATAATATAGCCCAGATAACCTAGTATCATTCCCGCGCCCACGCCCCGGCTTATCTGCGGCCGCGCCAGCAAAAGACCAGTAAAAATAAGCGACATAGCAATCATGATCGGCAAATTGAATGTCAGGAAACGAGAAGAATGCGGTCGGCCGTTGTGTTTCAAAAAGGGCGGCCATGATAGGATAGAGGTGGGCACAATGCTGTGAGCCAATCGAGAAGCGCACGCACCGGTTTCGCCATTGTGCCCTTGCGATAAATCGCTTGGTAAACAACCGTCTCATCCAGTGGTGTGTCGACCCAGACAAGCGTCCCGTCGTTCAGATGCTTTCGCACAATGACTTCAGGGGTAAGCATCAGTCCAAACCCCATAAGCGCAGCTTCCATTTCGTACCTTGCATCGCCAGGATCGACGATCCGCATCGTTTCCGGATCGAAACCCGCGCGCCGGACGAATTCGTGCAACTCGGTTTCCTTGAAACCGTGTTCGGCCACCCACGGCAACGTGGACAGGTCCGACTTTCCGCCGCTCAGCAAGCTCGGGGCGGCGCAGATTATTATCGGTGCCTCAAGCAGCGTCTGCGCCGCATACCCTTCCCATGTGACACCCTTTCGAAGGCCGCGAATAGCAATATCAAAGTTTTCGAGATCGATCGGGCTCTGATTCCCATCAGGAACAAACGAAACCTTTGTATTGGGGTTCTGCGACCAGAAATCGCTGAGGTTCGGTAATATGACAGAATTGACAAAATAGTGGGTCGTGGAAACCCGGACTCCTTTATCTTCTTGCATGCGTCGGGCCTCAGAAACGCCACTTGAAATCAAAGCAAAGGCCTCGCGGAGTGACAGGCCAAGATGACGTCCCGCCTCAGTTAGCACCAAGCCTCGGCCTTCGCGTTGAACCAGTGGAGTGCCGAGTTCGACCTCAAGCTTACGCACCTGCTGTGCGATTGCGGCAGGTGTGACGTTCAGCGTTCTTGCTGCGGCAGAATACCCCTGCATCCGCGCCGTCGCCTCAAAGGCACGAAGTGTCGTCAGGGCGGGAAGATAGTGCAAATCAATATTAGACATATGATAGCCTTACTTAAAGATCAGAAACCATTTTTAACTACGGGAAATGCCAAATTCAATTTAATACTTGAAGAATGACGCAGTTATCGGCAGGAGCATACGATACTTAACATGTGACTGGAGATGATGCGAGCAACGCGCGGGTTTGGCGCGCCAGATATCAAAGGAGAATAAAATGCCCAAATTCATCGTTGAAAGAAATATTCCCGGTGCTGAAAAACTTACTGCCGACCAACTTTGCGATATTTCGCAAAAATCCAACGCGGTTGTGGATGGGCTTGGTGTCCCTTACGTCTGGCACCATACATATGCAGCCGGCGACAAGCTCTACTGCGTGCACGAGGCCCAGAATGCTGAGGCAATCTATCGTCATGCAAAAGAAGGTGGCTTTCCTGCTGATCTTGTTGCCGAGATCAAGAACACATTCGGGCCGGAAACAGCAAATCGCTCAGTTTAGTTGAGACCTCGGTGAGGGCCGAATTGGCGCGGCTCTCACGCAAACCACCTCAAGATTAAAAAATATGCCGGTAACACGTCAAAACCTCTCTGGCCGTCGCCTGAACAATAAGCCGTAATCGCTCGAGCCCGGCAACTTGTAGAACTATGTCTAACGTTAGCTTCGTCCCGTAGAGCGGAGTTGGAAACAAACGCAGCGAACGGTGGGTCTGAGCCCAATAAACATGATGCTGAGTTCTGCGCGAATGTCGGCTTCGTTGCCCGTGACCATGAAAGTGACAAATGAAAACGCTGTTTTGCCAAGGGATTGTGGCCTAAAGTCGCTTTGCGATTTCAGTGACCTTTTAAACTTGGACAAAAACGACGACCGCTTTTTCCGGACAGGTATTGATCCTAGGCTGCTGTCCGTAACGCGGACCAAGTTGTCGCTCAGCCCGAAGATCGTTGATTGCGGTGAGCAAGTGATCTGTCTCAGCTGTAAATGTGTCCCCCAAGGTATTTCATGCCGTTGTCATAAGCAAAAGTCACGACGTGTTTTTCCCGATCCAAGTTCGACTGCGAGGTCTATTGCTGCGCAAACACTGAGGCCAGTCGAACCACCTCCGAAAATACCCTCCTCGCGGGCAAGGCGACGACACATCTCGACTCCTTTGTTTTGATCCACAGTTCGCACATCACTCAAGACGGATCTGTCAAGAAAAGGAGGCTCGGGAAAAACAGCAATGCCTTCGACCCTGTGTCCGCCCGACATTCCCGTAGTAAAAAGTGGTGACTGCGACGGTTCTAGGGAAATGACTTTTGGTTTGGCTCCAAGCTCATGCATTCCGTCAAGCGTTCCCATCATGGCAGCACCTGTTCCGACTGCGGCACATAAAACGTCGAAGTCCCCTTCAAGCGAACGGGTGATTTCCTGCCCCATCGGCATATAGCCCCGTCGAACATCAGGAGAGCCAAATCGATCTGCAAAGTAGTGGGATGGTTGCAGCGCCAGTGCGAGTGCACGTTGTTTCATACGCTCCGCGAGCTCGTGCGTGATATTGCCATCAACGCTTTTTTCAACCAGAACCCGCGCGCCGAAAGCTTCCATCGCCTGCTGTTTTGAATGAGAAAACGCATCCGAAAATACAGCAATGAACTTCAAGCCCAGCATTCCGCATACGAATGCCAGAGCCGTTCCGGTGCTTCCTCCTGAGAATTCGACAACCGTATCGCTCGGCTTGACGTCACCTCTCGCTAGGGCCGCGGACAGCATCGAAACCGCCATCCTATCTTTTAAGACCCGGTCGCTTTTCCGGCTTTAGCGTTGACCGGATCAAAATCTCTGCGACCAGCAGATTAAATACCCATGCAAAGATCATCAGCCCGTCGCGCAGGGGGCCCATCGCTTCGGAGCCGACAGCAACGATCCAGGCGATGCCCACCACAGCTTGGGTCGACGCACCTTGAGCGATAGCATAAGCCCGCACCATCGACGCGCTGTGTTGGAAAACGTTGCGGGATCTGATTGCAATCACGGCCCAGATGATGAGTCCGATCATTGACGTGCCCAAGACCATCCGCACCCAATAAAGTGTGGCCCCCTGAAGCGCTTTGGGAAAGTCATAAAAATGCGTCATCCAAACAGCTGTGAGGGCGGAAACACATCCCGCCACCGCAATCACTCGGCCGATTGCGCGATGCGCCGCTGGACGTTGGCGTCGCAGGCTTGGCACGAACTGTAAGGCCCCGAGAACGCAGAAGATAATACTGCTCATTATGTGGAGTGTGATAGGGAGCGGAGCAAGCAATGCCCGCGTGTTAGCTGGTGCGATTTGTGGCCCGCCTGCAAGCTCAAGAACCCGTATCAACCCGCCAACGACCGGAATGAACGAATAGACAAAGATTACGCCAAGGGCGACCCACTCGGATTTTCCTAAGCGAAGTTTGGGGGCTTTTAGATTTGAAGTAATCATTGTGGCCGCCGCGCCCAAAAGGCCGTGCTTGCGACGCCAGCACAGGAGCCGAGGTGAACCGGCTGGTGTCCGACATCGACAAGCTGACAATCTTGCAGCCACGCAACGCCCTGTTGTTCTGTGATCGCCCATGTGCGCCACCTGAGTTGGACAAGTGCGCCGAAAAGTGAGGGGCGCGTCACGCAAACGAACACCATCCCGCCCGGTTTTAGAACGCGGATCATCTCTTTGAGCGCGCGTTGTGGATCCGGCAGATGTTCAAGGACATGCGCGGCCATAACCACGTCAAAAGACTGATCATCATATGGCAATGACAGAACATCAGCTTGCTTAAAGTGCGCGCGCAACCCGGCGTGCTGCATCGTGGAGCTGGCCTGCGCCAGCATCTCGGCAGAGGTATCAATTCCATGGTATTCGACCGGACCCGTCAGAATACTATCGAGAGCAATCGACAGGCTTCCATTCCCGACCCCGCAATCAAGGATCCGCGCCTGTGGACCAACCTGCGTAAGAACTGTTGCGACCCGAGAGGTTGAAAGCGGTGCTTGATACGCGGCTTCCAGTTGAAAGTGACGGGCCGTTCGCTGCCAATGACCCGAGACCGCGTCGTACCGGCTGGCAAGGTCCGCAGGGGAGAGCGGCCGCCTATTAATGAGGACTTCCCAAGAGCCAATGCGACGAGAGGTCATGGGGATTGCCTTTTCCACCGCAGGGGGGAGCGAAGGCCTGAGGTTTTTGTTTTCTGGCTGCGTCATATCTTTTGCCTGCCTAAAGTTGGTCGATGGCAAAATATAGAATGCGGATTACAGATACGGAATTGCGTATCGTTCTTGGTTTGGTATACGTAAATGATGGAGTGGAAACGATCAGCTTTCGACTGGAATCAGGCAAGGGCATTTCTTGTGACCGCTGAGGAAGGGTCACTATCCGCGGCCGCGCGTGCGCTTGGGCTGACACAACCAACGTTGAGCCGCCAGGTCGCGGGCCTCGAAGAAGCGCTTGGAGTGACACTCTTTGAACGAACATCGCGCGCGCTTTTACTGACACAATCAGGCGTAGAGTTGCTTGCACATTTTCGGACGATGGGCGATGCAGCAAACAGCATATCCGTTGTCGCAACGGGCCAATCCCAAGCGGTGACCGGACATGTGTTGATTTCAGCCACAAACCTGATGGCGACGCATTTTCTGCCGCCCGTCCTTAAAAATTTGCGCAAAACCGCGCCAGATCTTCAGATCGAGATTATCGCATCAAATGAGTTAAGTGATTTGCGGCGGCGTGAAGCTGACATAGCAATCCGTCATAGTCGACCCAAAGACGAGACCCTGTTTGCAAAGCGGCTTCGGGATACGACGGCACATCTTTTCGCTTCAAAACAATACCTTGACGAAGTAGGGCGCCCAAAGACGCTCACGGATCTTGAAGGGCTGAAGTTTGTCGGTTTCGACCAGCCTGAACTGCGGCTTGGCTTGATGGCGTCACGTGGGCTGAACCTAACGACCGCAAATTTCAATTTTTCCACCTCGAGTGCAACACTTGCCCTCGAACTTGTCCGGCAAGGCTTTGGGATTGGCATTCTTCCAATCGAGATCGGCGAGGTTTATCCGGAGCTCGAAAACCCATACTTGGCGTTTGAGCCAATCAGCATTGAGACTTGGTTGGTGGCCCACCGAGAGCTTAAAACAAATCTGCGTATCCGCTTGGTTTTCGATCTTTTAGCAAAAGGCATTGGAACGAAAAATTAGAACGCATCCCTCGTGTTGGGGGCTTGGCAGGACGTGTGCGACATTTTTCATCTCGCTAGCCTTAGAATGTGCAATCGCATGGAAGTCCGCTGCATACATCAGTCACGGTGTCCGTGTTCGCGGCCCGCGCCGCATCGCCTGCGAGCCGCTTCTTGCCAGCTTCCATGAAGTCCTTGGACCATTTGTAGAAAATGCCTTTGAAGCACTCTTCTCCTTATACGGGGCGTGTATGGAATATTGTTTCAAACACAACAATGAGCCAATCAGTTTTTGGTCTTGCTTTCCATGGGTTCAAGTAAGTTGGCACACTGAGCTGCTTTGATAAATGGCTCGTGCCACCTCTCATTTGGCGATCACTCGTCCGATTAAAACGAAACGCGCAAATCTGTAATCGTCCGACGAAAGGTAACCCGGCAAATGTCTACGAGATCATCCGCGACGGGGACGTGATCTCATTCAGAAGCATGTCGAGCAACGTGTGAGCCGCTACACGACCGGAATTCCCATGGTAGGGTGCAAAAAAATACGCCCTTTCATCGGCATACTGAGACATCTGACGTTCCCATATCGTATCGTCCGCGAGAATTTTCGGGATATCAAACCGCTTATCAGCATCGATGTTGAGCACCCAATCGCGAATTTTCAGATCCAGAGAGTCTTCGCCCATAAGCTTGCTCTGCGCAGCGTCTTCGATATTCAGTAGGAGAAGCTTTTTCCCAGTGTAGATTGCGCCAAAGGGGGATCCGCCATAATCCGCCAAAACATAATCGGTCACATAGAACATTTGCACGTTGTTGATATAGCGATCAGATAACAATGGTATGCCGTTTTTCCGCAGAATTTCCATGCTCTTGGCATCGGCGTACATTCCTGGATGCAGTTTCACTAAAAGATTATAGTCATCCTTTAGTTTTGCGACGGCGTCGGAATAGGTAGCCACGGAAGACAGCGTCGACCATGTTGGAAGCCACGTCACGACCGGTTTTTTCGGGTCGCATCCTAGATCTTGCAAAATCTTGTCACGGTTCAGCGAATTGTCGAAGTAGGAATCAAATCGCGGATAGCCGATCTGTTTTGTTTGAATTTTCGGATATTTCGCTAACATTTCAGCGTGATACGGCCCCCAACACAAGACGGTATGATACATCTTGTTCCACTCTCGGAAATTCCAGCCAGCCTTGCCGAGCGCATACATCAGGCGCACATGGGTGTGTGCAAGATCGACCAGCTTTGGTCTATTCTGGTCCTTAAAAATAAACGGATGATGGCTGACCATGACGGCAAACTTCATTCCGGTCTCATAGGCACGCTTTGGCGAGATGGCTTGGTAGCCATGCTTGCGCGCGAAAGCAATGATGGGGTCTTTTTCTTCTGCCACGTCCCACGACCCAAGAACGCAAGTCGACTCTCGGGGCATATTCAGCAAGATGCCTTTGTAATGATTGAGCATTTCAAGATCGCGGACGGCGAGAGCGACCCGTGGCACGAAGTGCGTAATTGCGCGCTGCCCTTTTACAGGGGCCACTACAGTTTGATCATTTTTTTGCCGAAACAGAGTGCTTCTGAGGTGGGCTAGATCACGTTTGGCCCGACCTCCTATTCTATAAATTAATGACTTAGGTGGCACTTTTAACCTCGCCGGATTTGACATGTTCAATCGCTATGTTTTTAAGCACCGGGTGAATAACATAGAAGGTCTGCCCCTCAGTGTCATCTTGCTCAACAGTTTTCAGGTTCCCATCGGATGCCGCGTAGTTTTTGAGAACCTTCACCAGTAAATCTGCCCTGATCGCGCTGTCGTAAATATAGTCAATATCGATTTCGCGGGTGGGCGGAGCGTAATGTTCCTTCGCGACAATGTCGCCGGTGTCAATGTCGGGGCTTAAGTAGATTGCCGACACGCCGCACCGATTTTCGGCGAGAAGGCTATAGTAACACGTTGTGCTCCCGCGATACTCTGGCAAATACCCCGAATGCAGGTGCAGGAACTTCCAGTTCTTACACAAGTCGCCGGGCACCAATTCGCCTCCAAATCCTGAATAAATAACAAGTTTTGGTTGAAGCTCTGTGAGGCGGTCTCTGATGCTTTGGTCCGAAATACTTTGCGCGCTAAGGTCTTGCACCGATGTGCCGAACTTTTCGCATACTTCTCTTAGTGGCACGCCGAGCGTGGGGGTGAAAACACCCTTGATTTCAGGAGAGCGCGCGAGTTGTTCGGCCTGTCCAAGTCTAGCTTTGGAACCCATTCCAAAAAGAAGGGTGGCTTGGGGACTTAAACCCGAGTTGACCATCGCCTGTGCATACGCACTTGATCTGGCAGTGTCTGCTGCCAGAAACACAACTCCTTGCAATGTCATGAGACCCTCACCGATAGTACCAAAAAACGTCATCACTCGCGCCAATTTTCTCGCGCAGTATCAAAATATTATAGGTGTAGCTGTTTGGATTGGCAATGTATCCAATTATGGTATCTTGGCGGTTAAAAACCTATCATGTGCGACGGGCTCAACCTGAGGTACACATTTTTAAGTCCACTGGCGCAATTCCACCTATGGGGAAACGTCCGCGGTAAACACTGTACGTGCTCTACCAGCCTAAGTGTCCCATAAATTGCGACGCAGAGAAGGTCCGGAATGTTAGAGCAAGATCGGGTTCCTAAGGGAAAGCCATGCCGAAACCCCAAGCATGGAGAATTCAATTACCCCGCCAACTTAGCCGTAATACCTTCTTCGTTTTGAATAAGGCCAGCCAAGCGACGCTGTAGATCAGTCGAAAGTTGGCTTCGAACCGAGCAAAGGGTGTCGATGACCTTCAATAACGCGTTTAGCTTTGGCAATTTTCCGTCAGCTTGGAACGAGATCACTAAAACTTCGGCAAAGCGCACGTAAAGGTCAAGGTCTTCGCGCTTGGTGCGATCGATGGCGCGAAAATTTTTGTCATAGGCGCGGTGCAAATACTTTGTCGTTTCGAACTTGTGAACAAGCCGGTCGAGCCAAAAACCAGCTTTGCCGGATTGATCGGACTTTTGCAGCTCTGCCATGAGTTGCTCAAGGAGGTCTGCGGTCACAACCGCGCCATTCTCTGGAAGCTGCGACGTGCTTGTTACAGGGAATTCGGATGGCTGGGCTGCTGGCTGCGGCAATTCCGCCAAAACCGCGTCACGGGACGCGCGCCACGCTTGCACCATCGGTGCGCCGACCGCAGGTGTATAAAAGTAAGTATTGCGGTCGGTAAGGCGGTTGCCTTCGGCGTAAGGGTAGCCCAATTGACTCATAGTTTAACACCATTTGCCGCGAGGATTTGCCGTGCCACAGCGTCGACATCAAGGCCCGGTTTGGAATTGTCGATGATCAGATCGGCGGTCTCGGGCCGTGGAAACGGAATATCAACGCCAACCACATGGGTGCGTTCCCCGCGCAACGCCTTTGCATAAATATCCTTGATGTCCCGCCGCACCAACTCGTCCATCGGAACGTCTAAAAAGACCTCGAAATACTTCGAAAACTCCCGACGATTGTCTTCGCGCAAATCGGGGAAAATCGACAGGATCGAACACACCACATTGATGTTCTGCCGGTCCAGCCAACGGCAAAGCCGAAAAATCCGCTCTGCGTTGCGCCGCCGTCCAGAAAGCTCGTGTGAATCCGGCTGAATATTCTCGCGCATGATGTCGCGGATTTCGTCGCCGTCGACAAGCACAGTATTGGGGGCCGCATGTGCCCACAGTTCGTGCACACGCCGCGCCACCGTTGTTTTACCCGCACCGGACAGGCCAATCACCCAGATTACCATTGACTACTCCTTGAAAGTCTACGGGCCAAAAGCCGCATATTTACGTTAGGTTTATGCCTCAAGAGTGAGTTGACCTTCGTCAACGATCTCGTGGGCCACGCGCAAATCAGACGTGCTGTCGACCTCGCACCAACCACCAGAAATCGCCGCGCCATGGATTGTATGACCCGCATTAATCAGACGCATCAGAAGCGACGTCATATCCATTTTGGGACGCTCTTCCTCCGTTGTCACCGACAAAATTGCATCGATTGTCTGACGTGAAAACCGCAGCAGTCCCATATATTGCCCTTCGATCTCAGCGAGAGAGTCTGTCTTGCCGCCGATCTCGGTGAGGATGTTGTCGTTTGAGATACGGAATGTTTCGGCATCCGAAAGCGGGTCCTCAAAGCGGCGGTTCCACTGCGTGAGCCAGTCTTTGTCATAGGCCAAGGCGGTATCACCCGGTGCCGCCATAAGTTTTTTCACGATGGAGGGCGCATAAACGATGTCCGAATAGCTAATGATCACGGGCCCGTCAATTTCTGCGGCCGCGCAGATCAGGCTGCTCACCATGTTGGTGTTTGCCCAATCATCGTTCGGGATGGTTCGATCGGCGTAGGGCGCAAACTGCTCGCCGCGATATCCCGTGACGATGACGATGTCGTCGATACCGGCGCTGCGCAACGCGTCGATTTGCCATGCAACCAAGGGCTTAGACGCAAGTTTCACCAACCCTTTGGGTCGGTCATTGGTCATTTCGCGCATCCGACTGCCACGTCCTGCTGCTAGAATAATTGCTTTCTTTGTCATGATGTCACCACGCTCATAGTTTAGATTTCGTTTGGCTGGATCGTTCCAGTCAACGCTCTTTTGATCAGGTCCAGAAAGCACCGTCCGTAAATAGCTTCCTGATGACGGTAAAATCAAATGCAGGCGATCCGCCGTCCCGCTCGGGGTGCCATTGGATCGCGAGCACTGGTTTTGAGCGGTGCGCAAACCCTTCGACGCAATCGCCAGCCGTCGCAAAAACCTCAAACTCGGGTGCCACGCCGCCGGACAGCAACGCCCCCTGATTATGGTAACTGTTCACGGTCAAAACGCCGCTACCGGCAATCTCGCGAAAGGGGGCGGTGCTAATTCCAATGTCATGACGCACGGCGGTGTGCGAATGACCTGTCGCATCAGAAACCGAGGTTTCGATTTCGCCACCCGTCAATTTATGGATGACCTGTAGTCCGCGACAAACCCCAAGCAGAGGCAAATTCGTTTTGAGCGCATGCTCGTATAAGTGTGTTTCGGTCGCGTCGCGCTCAGGGGCGTCGCCCCAGTCATTTCCGTTCGACAAGATTATGCCGTGTGGCCGAACCGCGGCGAGCCATGCGCTGACATCCGGCAGATTGTTAGGGACGGGCACCAGCACGGCCTCGGGAAAGTGCTCGCCGAAGGCCCGAATCCAGTCGTGACCAAGCGCATCGCGCCGATCAGGATAGGACGGATTTTCCACAACCCGCTGTGTTATTGCAATTATCATCTGATACGATTGGTGGTGGTTTTAAGGGTACCTTGGGCACAATTCAGTTCCACCATACTACTGGCCAAAACCTGCTCAAATAACTGCTCGCCGGCGCCGATTGTCGCCGGAATCCGGAACTCTGCGCACCGGATTGCCATATGGGAATTTGCGCCGCCGAACTTGGTGATAAGGCCAAGGATATTACGGGTGAATATCCAGTCAAAACCGGGGTCGGCGCTCTCGATGACGACGATTTTACCATCGATTTTGTCGTCCACTTCGTTCCCAGTCAAATGAACGATCTCACCCTCCACTGACTTCGATGTTATGAAGTTTGGGCGGCTGATCAACAGGGGAACGATGTGAAAATCACTGACCTCTTTGATGAGGTAGGGAAGGTGGAGCCCCATGGTGACTTGATAATCCTTCATGTTGGTTTCGGCCGTGCTGCGCAGATACTCTTCGGTAGAGCGGCCCTTGTTCATCGAATTGACGTCGAGGATTGTTTGGATCGGGATGAAAGAAAGCTCGTCCCTGCTCAGGCCATTCCGCTGCCCCCATGCCGCGATACCTTCGAGCGCGTCAGAAAGGTTTCGCGTGAACACAAACTTGGAATATTCACGGGCTTCTGTTGCCTTGCCAATATAGTCAAACAACGTATCGACATTCGTGTCGTACCCAAAATCATCCAGCAACGACTGGATTTTCGCTTTCTTGTCATCAGAAAGCACAAACCCGACTTCCAGCCCCTCTGGATCACTGGTTTCGACCACAGGCGCGTTGCGCATCCGCTCGATCAATTCAGGACGGCTATCATAGCGCATCGACTGAATGTCGTAGGCGCCGGGCCGCAAATGGCCATAGCGATTGAGGAAAATACCAAGATCAAGTTTGCCGTCCGAGAGCTTGCGCATATCGCTAACAAGGTCGCCGGCAACGGTATTGACCGTCCCCATGAAGGCATCCATATCCGCTTGCGTAAGCACATCCAAACTGACCAGCGATTTCAGGAACGACTGGGCAATAAATCCGTGCCGTGCCAGAATAGAGAACGGCACCGTGCCCAGATCGACGCAGTCTTCTAGGAGCGCGGCAACCGACGAAAGATCGATTTGACCGTGGTAACCCGCGCGTTCATCGCATTTGCGCGACAGCGTTTCAATTTTTTCAAGTTCACTTTCAATCGATGCGATTTGCGACGTTATCAAGGAATGGGTCAGGCGTTGCAGGCATTCCTTGAAAATATCGCGTTCCCCATCATCGAGAAGACCAGCGCACTGCTCCTCAAATCGCTTATCAAAATCAAAAGAAAGCGTGGTGATCGCAACGTCGAACTCGACCTTATCGTGCAACTGCGGATTGTCGGACAGGCGTTGTACCCAACCATCAACGAGCTTGTGACCGATCGCGGGAGGGAGGTCTGCGGGCAGGTAGGAATGGAAGCTCAGACGCGCATCAATATACGGCTGTCCACCGAACATATACATCAATGGGGAGCCTTGCGGTTCGGCATAGCCCATTTGTTTGCGCGCCAAACGCCATGTTCTATCCGTAATCAGGCGCTGGTAAAGTGACACCGCGAGGGGCCGTGGTCGTGAGCCGATCATTTCGACGGGGTTCCAGTCGGGCATCTGCCCGAAGAGAGACCGACTGCCGTAGACACCGCTCAGCGGCTGAAACCTCGTTGCCGCAAACGCTGACATGCTTTTGATGGCATCGCGGATGCGCAGCGCCATGCCACGGTTCCAGTTTGCTTGGGTTGTGATCTTGCGCACTTGGAACAGAAAGACGCGGTTGTCTTTGTCGACTGCGAATTCGATATCGAGCGCATCAATCTCTGTGACCGCTTCGATTTCAGCCACCGCATCCAGAACGGCCCTAAAACGTGGAGAATTCAGTGTGTGTTGCGAATTGCGATGTACGAAGAGCGTGCGACCGTTCTGTTCGCCCGACGTAACACTGTCTGTTCGTCCTGAAACGTCATCATAGTTAATGACGTAATAGGGGGCACCAGTATTGAGGTCTTGGGTAAAGACCACGCCGCTCATCGAAACATTGTTGACGTAGACTTGAATGAGAACTTGGTGATTGCGCTCACAGAGTTCCAAGCCTCCCGGATAGCTCTCGATAATAGTATCAATCGCCTGAGAGAGGCTCTCTGTGTCGCCGCCGTTAATATCTAGGAGGGACTCAAACTCGCCAGCCATTGTCGATTCATTGCTATCTTCACCCTGCGCAGAGGAGCGAACCGCAACTTTTTTGTGCTTGAAACGACGTGTCAGAGTGTCAATCACACTCTCGTTATTATTGACCCACTCCTCAACCGAAATAAAGCTAAAGTCTGGGATGATCGACTGCTCAAGAGATGGTCCAAGTCCCTGCAGCGTTTCGGCTTTTGTACCGAACCCAAAACGTCCGACCTCAGTAATTCTTGTCATTCTTGGCGGCTCCTCAACTTACGCATGTCACTTTGTTAGGTACGTGTTTACTTCACTTATTCTGATTCAAGTTCGCGACGGCACCGTTAAAGAATCTGTTTTTATAGCTAAAGAAGTAGATTGTCGGTTTCAAGGTGATACGTGCGAGCGACGTTTATCCCAGCCAGACACGCTCAAATATAGTCCTGTACGGGCCCAATGAAAAATAAACGGGGTGCTTGGTCTGAGGGTTTTATGATTTCGGTGAGGAATACTGTGAGAAGCAATGCCAGAACACATGGGAATATCCGCGCACATTAGAGATCTGGGCATAACCAAAGCTCCAGCTTAATTCGGGTTTTATGCTGTGGATCGCCCGATTAAACTGGGGCGGTTCAGTAACGGGATTTGGTCTCATTCAAGCGTCAAGATTGCTCTGGAACATTCAAATAACCTCGGTATTGAGCGGCACGTTTTCGCTGGTACCCCGAAAAATTTGCTCGTCTCCATCCTTATGGCAAGGAAATATTTTCGTATTAAACTGAGATCGTTTATCTAAATTTACGTCTGTTTGTAAAACTGCGCCCCTAGCGGCCTGAACTGCGTCGAAAATTTAACGGATATAGGCCTGACTCACCTTATTTAAGGCAGATTCAGTTGGCAGGGACCACGTGGCACGAACCGATCAATTACGCTAAGAGGGACCGGAATTAGGGTTCTAGGGCTATATCACGAATAGCGATTTCCTCAACAATCTCTGGCAGGTGGTTTTTCGTGCGGAAGCTGCTCGGATTGGTTCAATTCTCAAAAATACTATCCTTGTATTACTCAATACTCCGGTGCCAATCTCTTGTGGATATGGCGTTTATTTGAGGTCGCCTCAAAGACTAGATGAGGGCGTGGCGACAGGTATTTATCTTATAAATTCAGCGCGGTATGCATAATCCAATTAAAGTAATCCCCTATGCTCAATGACTTGAAAAACGGGCTTCAGGGGGGGGTAATATCCCGTGTCGCAAGGTTTGGGGGAAACGCCTCCAGAAGTAAATGGCACAAAATATTTCTATATCAATGCCTTGTGCCAATAAGTTCATGTATTTCGCGGTAATTTAATGACTTTGACGGCAATCGCATCAGAAGCGCCCTGACCTGCAAAACGCACGATAAATGTATAAAATTCAAGGCAAACCGAAAAGTTTCGCGGATTATTAAGATTCAGTCTGCATGATCCAAAGCGGGTGATTTGGGTTTTTAGGATGGGTTTATGAGCATACACCAAGATATTTCTCAAGGTGGCACAGATGTGTCAAATGGGACAGCAGACGCAAAGAATAAAGTGCAAAAACGTTTTCGAAATGTTGTTGTAAAGCGGGAACGGCTTTTTAACCTGCTTCAAGAGGAGCATTTAAAAGAACGGCTTGCGGCGCAGGAAGAAAACGTTTCCAAAGATACGCCCAGTGCCTGCGTTTTCCGGCTTTATGGGACGGGGCCATTGCCCGAAGTCAAACCAATGGCCGCTGAAAACGACGACCCAACATCACAAGGGGTTGTCACATTTCGTTAGAAAACGATAGCACCAGTGTCTTTTTCGGAAACCGCAGTAGGGCGCAATATTTTGGCGGCTGCTGCGGCAGCTCCAAAGCCGTTGTCGATATTTACGGTCAAGACACCAGGTGCGCAACTTGCCAAAGCTGAGGTGAGGGCCGCCTGTCCGCCTTGGGAAACGCCATAGCCGACGGACGTTGGCACAGCAATTACCGGAGCACAGACTAATCCGGCAAGGACCGAAAAAAGCGCACCTTCCATACCTGCAATTGCAACTATCAATGGAAATTCGCGTAATTCCGGTAGACGTTCTTGCAATCGCCACAATCCAGCGACGCCTAGATCGGCGAAGAGCACTGCGTTTAAACCAAAAAACTGCGCTGTTGAAATAACTTCCTGCGCAACCTTATGGTCGGACGTTCCACCCGTCACCACGGCCAGTTTTGGTGCATTCGGCGCGATTTTTGGCGCCCGAAAGACTGCCGTTCGTGCAACCAAATCGCAGAGAACATTGTGAGGAGCCAACGCGTGCAATTGTGCGTCCGTCAGGCGGGTCATCAATAGTGGCGTCTGGGATTGTACATGTGCGTCAAAAATGTCCAATAGATGTTCCACAGACTTATTTTCGGCATAAATTACTTCGGGGAGGGACGTTCTCGCTTTACGATCCCAATCAATATTTGTGTGTGATTTCATGATGATATCGGCATGATGAACGCGCTCCCTCGACTATAGGCTGCATGGCTTACGAAAGGTTTTCCGGCCATTTCGCAAAGCGTTTTGACCGCTTGAAGGGCCGCTTCGCTCGGCTTGGAACTTGTATCCAGTCGCAACCCGTTTGGCGTGAGGCGACACCGAATGTCGTCCGCATCCATCATCGTGGCCGCGGCAGTCTCGATTTTATGGATGAGCGCCAAGTCGCCGGCGGAAATGGCAATGCCCGTCTCAACGCGACTGGCCAAACAGGGTTGTGCGGGCAATGTGGCGATATCCGGCAACCCCAGCAACCGCGCGAAGTTTCGCAACTCCGATTTGTCGATTTTGGCCTCTACAAAAGGGTGTAAAACGTTATTCTCTTTCGCAGCAATCAATCCGGGTCTGTATTCGCCAAGGTCGTCCAAATTTGTGCCAGCAGCTAGGTCTCCGTGGCATTCCTGACGGATGCGTGCATAGAGATTACTTTTACAGAAATAGCAGCGATTATGGGGGTTTTTAATGTAATTTGGGTCGTCAAACTCTCGGGCGTTGAGTGTTTTAAGCGTCCAGTTTTCAGTTCGCGCCATATCCCTCACGCGCTGCGTGGCTTCGCTCGGAACGGCCGGTGACAGCGCGTGGGCCACAGTGACCTGCCCATTGAGGCGTCCCGCAATCGTTGCAAGCGTTAGACTGTCAACGCCACCACTCACGGCTACTGTCAAGTTTGAGGATTGCATAACAACCCTGCGCAAACGCTGAAATGTGGCGAGTTTCTCAAGGGCTTTCGGAATATCATGCATCACGTAGTCCCTCAGATTCACGGGCTTGCTTGCGCCGCTCAGCAAGGCTCAAAAGGGGGGCCAAAGCGTCGCTCTCGACCTTAATTGTGTTTCCAGTGGGCCTGTTGGCCGTTTTAATTGGCCAGCCTGCATGCGTTTCGGATGTGCGTCGCAGAATTTTTCGGCGAACTGTCGAAAATCGAACTCCAAGCGTTGATGTTTGGATAAAACAGGCGCGTATGACGGAGTCTTGATGTGCGGGAAGCGCCAAAATGCGAAGTGCCGTGCGATTGCGTCCTTTTTTCCCCAGTTCTTGCCGACATCCGACGTCAATTACCCCTTCCGTCTCGCGTAGGTATTCGACTGAGATAGCCAGTTCTTCGCCTGTCATGTCGTCGATTTCAAACGCGATTTCACTGACCATATCCTGTTGTATATCATCGACGGTCGACGTTGTTTCTAAGACCCTCAAGATATTGGCGACGTTGGGGAAGTCCTTCTGTCCTGCCCCCATGCCTGTGTTGCAAACGGACCCCGGAGGAGCCGCTTTTGCAGGTTCCAAATACTTAAGAATCGCGGCGCCGGTCGGAGTAATTCTTTCGCCGCTAACACCATCATCATAACCCTCAAAGCCGTGCAAGAGGAGGGTCGTCGCAGGGGCAGGAACGGGAATCCAGCCATGCTGTGTTTTCACGCGACCAGAGCCGAGCGGCAGTGCACTCACAGACCAAGTTGCGGCGGCTTGATCAATGATGCTTGCGGCGCCAACAATATCGGCGAGGGAGTCCCAATCGGCGACCTCATGAAAATGGACCGCGTCAATTTTAACGCTATGGCATTGCGCTTCAGCTGAAGCTAAGTAGGTGAAAATGTCGAGGGTAATTACCTTTACTTCATCCCGTAAGTCGCTGCCATTAATAAATTTTTTAATGTCATACCAGTTGTGTGTTGGTGGGGCGTCGGTTTCAATTTTGAAGGTGACCTGCGACGCTCTAAACCCAGCTTTCTTGACCGTAGCAACAGTTAATCCAACCGCGAAATCTAGCCCCGCATCGGAAATATCTTGGCGCAAAATCGGCGCAAAATGCGGAAATGTATCCAACATGGCCGCAAGGAACATATCGCCCGAGATACCGCCCAAAACATCTAGGTGAAGGTGGCGGCTCATGCCTTTTTCCGTGCCTGTGGAACCACATAGGGCCCCTCTGGGATCACAGCGATATCGGCGTCGCCATGCGTTTTGATACTCGCGGCGATGGCTGCAGTGAGGTCTGTGACGCGGGAAATACCCGTGACCGCGAAATCCGCTTCGGGTAAGTGCGATGAATAGAGATGCACATGCCCCGCGCGCATGGGTTTGAGCTGCATTTCGGTCTGCCATTCGTCAACATCAGCAAGAGATTTAGCCAGTAGGGAGTCCAGAAATGCTGTCGGGCCCATTGCAACCAATTTTTCTTGCGCGGCCCGAAAATGTGGCGAGCCAAGCCCTTCGCCGCAATGGGATGCGATGATCAACGTGCCTCCGGGCGCAAGGATATCGAGGGGAGTGACCATGCCTTTCACCGTTTGGTAATAGGTTTGGTCCAACGGATAACCCGCAGCGGAGGTCACGACCGTTTTGAACGTCCGGCCCACGGGGATTTCGGTGAACTCTCGCACAAATTCAACGGCGGAAAGGTGGCTTTGGATGATCTCGCCGAAGCTTGCAAAAACCAGCCTGCGTTTTTCGTCAATAACGGTGTTTAAGGCGTAGGTTTCCCCCAGCATTTGCACGATTTCGAGCTGTTCTTCATGCAGTGGATTGGCCACCAGATTGCATTCCTTAGCGGCGGGGTCTTCCATGAACCGCGCCGAGTGAAACGTGCGAATGGTTTCGTGATGCGCAACACCGGGGGCGACAACTTTGCGCCCACCAGAATAGCCCGCCATAAAGTGCGGCTCCACGAGGCCCGTAGCAATCCGTAGATCAGCGTCGACCAGTCGTTTGTCAAGTTTGACCGGAACGCCGCGTCCTTTAGTGACGCCTAAATCAACGTGATCCTCATCGTTGAGCGCATAGTGGTTTTCAACCCGAACGTTCTCTAATACCCAAGGATCATTGACTAATTCTTCGAGTTCCTCACCCAAATTGGGCCGATGAAGCCCCGTCGCAATGAGGACGGTGATCTTATTTTTAGGAATGCCGGCAGCAATCATTCCCTCGATCATAGGGCGCAGGAAAAGATGGTTTGGAACGGGGCGGGTGATGTCGCAAATCAGGATACATGCGGATCTGCGACCCTGACACAGGGCCTCGAAATTCGCGCTGCCAACGGGGTTGCTTAGGGCATTGGCGATGAGATTTTCTGGCGAGTCCGGCGTGGGAAACGCGGGTTTTGTAATGACGGTCACCTTTGCGCCCTCGGGCAAGGTTAGTTCTAGGCCCTCGCGCCCATATAGAAGGTCAATTTTCATCTGTTGTCTCCACAAAAATCGCTCTGAAATCGTTCACGTTGGTATGGGTCGGTCCGGTTTGAACGAGACCGTCGATCCCTTCGAAAAAACTATAGGCGTCGTGGTTTGCCAGTGCGGTATAGGCCGCATCGCGGGTGGCTTTTGCGTGGGTCTGGGTCGTCCAAATCGCCCCCGCGTTATGTTCTGATCCGTCGCGTCCATCTGTGTCGCAGGCCAATGCCGAGATTGCCCGATTGTCCCAAGCGGCGAGGGCAAAGCCCAACAAAAACTCGCTACAGCGCCCGCCTTTGCCCGGTTTTGCACGCACGGTCACGGTTGTTTCTCCGCCGGAAATCAGGACGGCCGGCCCACGTGCGGGTTGGCCGTGGCGGCTAATTTGTGTCGCGATTCCCGCCATAACTTTTCCGGCCTCGCGGGCCTCACCTTCAATTGCGTCGCCCAAAATTATCGGGGTCACTCCAGCGCGTTTCGCGACAGCGGCGGCGGCCTCAAGGCTTGCTTGGGGGGCGGCGATGATGTGGGTTTGGGCTTTGGTAAAGGCAGGATGGTCGGCGTTCGGTGTTTCGCCATCGGGGCCTTTTAAAACGTCAAGGATGTGGTCGGGAAGGTCGATGGAGAACCGCTCGATGATCGAAAGCGCGTCCGCGACGGTGGAGGCGTCGGGTACAGTTGGGCCAGAGGCAATAATCGATGGCGAGTCGCCGGGAACGTCGCTTATGGCTAAGGTTAGAATTTGCGCAGGAGCGGCTGCTACGGCGAGGCGACCTCCTTTGATGGCCGAGAGGTGTTTGCGCAGCACATTCATTTCGTCTATTGCAGCACCACTTTCCAAAAGAAGTTTATTTAACAATTGCTTATCATTCAATGTTAAACCATTTGCGGGGGCAGACATCAGGGCGGAACCGCCGCCAGAAATCAGGCAAAGCGCGAGATCCTCTGGCCCCAACTCCTCTACGAGCACAAGAATTCTGCGGGCTGCATCAACACCTGCGGCGTCAGGAACGGGATGCCGCGCTTCCACAATTTCGATGCCCTCACAAGGTAATGACGCACCGTGTGGAACGATGACGAGGCCTTCGCACGGCCCCCATTGCGCTTCAACTGCCTGTGCCATGCGCGCGGAGGCCTTTCCTGCGCCGACGACAACCACGCGCCCCTTGGGTTTTTCTGGCAAATAGGGGGGAACCGCTTTGAAGGGGTCCGCTGCTTCAAGAGCCGCGTCAAAAAGGGATTTCAGGAAGTCACTAGGTATCATTTCGGCCTCGGTAGACGGTGGCGTGAATGGGTGTGCTTGCTTTATATGAGATTGTCAGGCAATCTGTCAATCAATCAAGGAGTAGCCACATGTTCAAGCCCGTTGCACAGGTTCCAAGATACCGCCTTGTGGCCCAGCAAATCGCTGATCGTATCCTAGAAGGTGCGCTTAAAGCGGGGCAGAAAATGCCTGCGGAGCGAGTATTGGTCGAGAGTTTAGGCGTTTCGCGCGCCACGATCCGAGAAGCACTTATTGCGTTAGAAATAACGGGCTACGTCGAAAATAGGTTCGGGGCAGGGGTGCAAGTTGCGGCCCGTCCGCCGCGGGACAATCAGTTACTAGAACTTGCAGGGCCGGGACCATTTGAGCTTTTGGAAGCGCGAATTATGATTGAGGGCGAAGTCGCAGCCCTCGCGGCAGAAAACATTGGCCCTGAAGAAATTGCGCGTCTGAAAATGTTGATTGATGCCATGCAAAATGAAAGCGGTAGCGCGTTTTGGGGCGAAAATGCGGACGAAGAATTCCATCTAACGATTGCACGGGCGACGGGAAATCTAGCGTTAGTGAATGCTGTTGCCGAATTTTGGTGTCAACGATTGCAGATGCCAATGTGGGTTAAAATCCACAGTCGTGTGAACGTCGATGCAATGAAACCTCAATTAATTCAAGAGCATGTGGAGATCGTTTCAGCTCTGGAGCTAGGAAATGGTCCCAAAGCACGCGAAGCGATGCGCCGCCATATCGCGTTGTTTGGGGCGCAGATTTTGGACGGTTGGCAGGCTCTGGCGCCTGAAGACCGCCAAGAAGTTTCTCCACCACCAGAACGGTTGCGGCGTCGTGTTGAAACGGAAATCGGAGAATGGGATTTCCCCTCTTGAACCGCTCAAAATCGCGAGATAAAATGTCGGCATGCGGGTGTAGATCAATGGTAGAGCAGCAGCTTCCCAAGCTGAATACGAGGGTTCGATTCCCTTCACCCGCTCCAAAATATTCCCTTTAAAATCATAACGTTAGCCGCGACGTCTGCGCCGCCGTCCGCCGCCCTCTGTTCCATCACCAGACGTGTTGAAATTCAACGACGGCAAGGTCAGAATCGCGTCGAGATGTGGGAAGCCATCCACGGCATTGGGGATGTTTGACGCGTTGACGAAATGCTCCTGAAAGCGGGGTTCAATAGCGGTTTCGATCTTGTGGATGGCGCGTACCGTGGCTTCGATCTCGCGCCTTGCGTCAGTATTCAACAGTGCGATCCGTGCGCCTGTGCCTGCCGCATTGCCCGCAGAAGTCACTTTTTCAAGGGCGCAGTCGGGGATCATTCCCAAAATCATCGCGTGTTTTGGACTGATATGCGCGCCAAACGCGCCGCACAGCACGATGCGATCCACAGTGTCGACATCGAATTTGTCCATCAGTAAGCGCGCGCCAGAATAGAGCGCGGCCTTGGCCATTTGGATTTCGCGGATGTCGCGATTGGTCACGGTGATTTTTGTGCCCCCAAGCGGTGTCGCGTCATAAACGAGGTAGGAATTAGTCCGTCCATCGGGGAAACAACGCGGCGTGCCGACTTGCTCGGCTGATCCGATGAGGCCCGGCCCGTCGACGATCCCTGCAACGCGCATTTCTGCGACCAATTCGATAATTCCAGAGCCGCAAATGCCCGTGACGCCCGTTGCCAAGGCGACCTCGTGAAACCCTTCTTCGGTCGACCAAAGGTCGCTGCCGATGATTTTAAAGCGTGGTTCCTTGGTCTCGGGGTCGATTTCGACACGTTCAATGGCACCTGGTGCGGCGCGTTGACCTGCAGAGATTTGTGCGCCTTCAAAGGCGGGGCCCGTGGGAGAAGAGCAAGCTAACACACGGGTTGTATTGCCTAAAAGGATTTCCGCATTGGTGCCGACGTCGACAACAAGCACAAGGTCTTCGGATTTTTCGGGCGCTTCCGACAAGGCAACTGCCGCGGCATCCGCGCCAACGTGACCCGCGATGCACGGCAAAATATAAAGCGCGGCGTTTTCATGCAAGGGCAAACCAACATCGCGTGCGGCCAAATTGAGGGCGTTTGAGGTTGCTAATGCGAAGGGCGCTTGACCCAATTCATAGGCATCAATTCCCAAAAACAGGTGGTGCATGACCGGGTTGCACACGATGGTCGAGTCGACAATTTGCGACAACTCGATGTCGGCCTCTTTGGCGACGTCGCGGCACAATTGCGCCATGCCTTCGCGCACGGCGGCGGTCATTTCAACTGATCCGCCTTCGTTCATCATGCCGTAACTCACGCGGCTCATCAGGTCTTCGCCATAGCGGATTTGGGGGTTCATCAGGCCTGCGCTTGCGACGACTTCTCCAGTTTCCAAGTTACACAAATGGCCGGCAATTGTGGTCGAGCCGAGATCCACCGCCAGCCCGAAGAGTGCGCGTTCGTCAAATCCTGCGAAAATGTCGAGTAGGACGGGTGCGGTACCCGTGCCCGCGTCGTGGATGATACAAGTGACTGACCAGTCTCCTTTGCGCAAAACCTTTTGCAGACGGGTTAAAACGGGCAGGGAGGCCGTGATGCCCACAATGTCCCATTGGTCAGACAAGCCTTTGGAAAGGCGTTCAAAATCCCCCGTGGGTTCGTGCATGTCTGGTTGTTCTACACTGACCAAAACACGGCGGATAGAGGGGGCGAGGGTAATGTCACGGGCCTCGGCGCGTTTGCGCACGACCTGTTTGTGCACTTGGCTTTCGGGGGGCACGTCGATCACGATATCCGACGAAATCACTGCCTGACACCCCAATCGTCGGCCTGGTTTTAGGCCGCGAATGCGATCATAGCGCTCTTCAACTTCGTTGATAGGTGACAGCGCCGTTTTTGCCACGGTGAGCCCGTGTTTCGGGAACTCGCCAAAGGAGGGTTCGACCTGACATTTGCTACAAATCCCGCGCCCGCCACAGACGGAATCTAGATCAACGCCCAATTGACGCGCCGCCGTGAGCACAGGGGTGCCCACAGGAAAATGCCCCCGTTTTCCGGAGGGTGTAAAAATCACGAGGGGGTCGATTTTGATGTCACTCACGGGGAAACTCATTTTTTAGGAAGCAAAGGGGGCAAATTTCACCCCCTTTTTGGTGTTTCTTTTAGTTAACGGCGACGGCGGCGTCCACCGCGGCCCGAACTGGCTTCAGCGGATTCTTTCGAGGCGTCCGCAAACGACATTCCGGCGGCGACGGCCTCTAGAACACGGCTGAATTTAATCCATTCTGTGCCGTGCGGGTCGTTGTTGTTGAGGAAATTCGCGGCGCGAATGGCTTCCATTTCAACAGGGCGCACAGGGTTCATGATCGCGCTGGTCATGCCAGCCCCGATGGCCATCGGGAGGAAGGCGGCGTTGATGCCGTGACGGCGCGGCAGACCAAAGGACATGTTTGATGCGCCACAGGTCGTGTTAACGCCCAATTCATCGCGCAAACGCCGAACGAGGGTAAAGACTTGTTGCCCCGCAGTCGCCATCGCGCCAATCGGCATAACCAGCGGATCAACCACGATATCATGGGCGGGAATGCCAAAATCGGCGGCCCGTTCTACGATCTTTTTGGCGACGGCAAAGCGCACATCGGGGTCTTCAGAAATGCCGGTATCGTCGTTAGAAATCGCCACAACAGGCACGTTGAATTTCTTAACCAGCGGTAAAACCAACTCGAGACGCTCTTCTTCGCCCGTCACGGAATTGAGCAAGGGCCGGCCCTCGGCGGCTTCAAGCCCCGCGAGAAGGGCTGCGGGAACCGAGCTGTCGATACATAAAGGCGTGTCCACAACCTTTTGAATACGAAGGATAAGTTCGCGCATCAAAGGTGGCTCTACGAAGTTGTTATCGGCATAGCGGGGGTCTTCGGCCATTTTGTTGGAAAACACCGCACCCGAGTTGATGTCCAGAATATTCGCGCCACACAGCATCTGCTCAATAGCATCGCGTTCAACGGTCGAGAAATCACCAAGCTCCAATTCGGCAGCGAGTTTTTTGCGGCCCGTTGGGTTGATCCTTTCGCCGATGACGCAAAACGGTTCGTCGAAGCCTATAATGGAGGTTTTGGTCTTACTTTCAACGACGGTACGGGTCATGGGCTATCCTTTAAGGGTCTTGTGGTGCCAAAGCGGCGGTATCGGAATGAGCGGGCGTGGCATTAGAGTGTGAAAGAGCCCAGTTTGCGTTCGTTGTAATGCCACCCAATGGGAAGAAATGCAACGATTTCAACAAGCTTTTTGGATTGGCCGCTTTATAGTCGGCGAGGCTTTTTACAAGGTCTGTTGGCTCATAAGGCACAACCAGTTTCGTGACGTCGCGGGCGCGTTTTTGCAAAACGCGGAGCGAGGGGCCAACGCCACAGGCAATGGCAAAACGGATGAGGGTTTGCAACTTGGCAGGACCCGCGACGCCCAAATGCACGGGGATCGTAATGCCTGCGGCCTCAAGGGTCTCGATCCATTTGATCACGGGGGCGGCTTCAAAGGCGAATTGCGTCACGATGGCCATTTGCGCGTCGGAGCGGTCGTTGAAATCTTGCTTCCAACGCAGGGCGTCCATCACGAGGCGGTCAGTGCCGTCGGTATCAATATCGCGGTTGCCTTCGGGGTGGCCCGCAATGTGCAGACGTTTGAAACCGTCAAAAAGACCGGTTTCTAACAGCTGCATTGAACTGTGGAAGTCACCGTGGGGTTTCGCGACACCGCCGGCGAGGATCAGGCCTTGCTCAACGCCCGCTTCGCCTTGGTAACGCGCAATCCAATCGGCCAATGTGGCGCGATCTTGAATGATGCGCGCGGGAAAATGCGGCATGACTTGCATACCGTCACGGGCCAAACGCGCAGCGGTGGCGACCATCTCTTCAATCGGTGTGCCTTCGATATGCGCAACGTATACGCGGGTATTTTGGGGCAGGAGGGCGCGGAAATCGTCAACCTTTTCGGCCGTGCGCGGCATGACCTCAATGGAATAGTCTTCCATCAATGCGGTCACATTGCGGGGCACGATATTCTGGGTGCCAGACTCGCGGCGTTTGAACGATAACAGTGACATACATGCCCTCCAAAAGGAGGATGGGGTTAAGCCCATCCGTTATTGGTAATCAGCGCTTTGAGGCGGTCACGATCATATTCGGCTTCGATTTCAGCAGCTTTGGCCTGTGCGGCCTCCTCGTCACTGCCTTCAACTTCGACCGAAGGGGCTTTGCGCCACTCCGCGAGATACGCGTCGGTGCCTGCGGCCCCCGAAGCCATTGCCGCACGATCAATCGCTTGCTCAAACCGCTCAGAGAGCTGAATTTTCACACTGCGACGGCCACGTCCAACGATGACCTGTGCTGGCATATCTCGCCAATATACGATGGTAACTTGTGCCACTGCTGATTCCCTTCTCTCTTTAGTTTTAGGGTGGCCCGCGCGCAATTAAGGTCGAATTTCGACCTGACATCTCGTTTTCGCGACCCATAGCCCAAAAGGCGTGCTCGGACGTAGCCCAAAAGGCGTGCTCGGACGTAGCTCTAAAGGTTTGCGCGCGGCAGTGCTACGGGGCAGCATTGGAAAAATCTTCATGTTCATTATGAGGGGCGCAAAGCGCGTATTGCCCGACGAGTGTCCTTGCACCTGTGCACAGAAGGACATAGCTTGGGGATAACTCGAAAATGAAAGGGCGTAAAAATGACGCCCAAGCGTCCCGATGGTGCGGGCGCGATCCCAGTTGCGGTTGATACCCCCGCGCCAATACACACCGATTCCGTGCCGCTGTATGCGGCACTGGATTTGGGTACAAATAGTTGCCGCATGTTAATTGCGCGTCCCAAAGGTGCGCAATTTGAAGTTGTCGACAGTTTTTCCAAGTCGGTTCAGCTTGGATCAGGGCTTGAGGCTTCTGGCCGTTTGTCTCGCGGATCGATCGCGCGCACGGTTCAAGCGATGCGAATTTGCCAAAAGAAACTACGTCGCCACAAAGTGACGCGGATGCGATTGATTGCGACCGAGGCCTGTCGACGGGCCACCAATGCGCATGAGTTGATTTCGCGGGTGAAGCGCGAAACCGGCCTTAAGCTTGAGATTATTCCCGCCCAAGAAGAGGCGCGCCTCGCGGTGATTAGTTGCGCGCCTTTGATGAGCCGTAAAACCGAGCAATTGCTGGTTGTGGATATTGGCGGCGGTAGCACGGAGCTTGTTTGGCTCGATGTTTCCCACCTTCCCAAACGCGACCGAAAAGCCGCGATTATGCAGGTAAAACATGGATTTGACGGCAAGAAGTTGCCCGATACAATGGCGCGGGTTGTGGATTGGATTTCGGTGCCCCTTGGGGTGGCGACGCTGCGCGATCAGTTTATGGATGTGGATAATGACGCGGCGCGTTTTGCCTTGATGAGTTGGTTTTTTGAGGAGAAATTGGCGAATTTCACCCCCTATATCGGCGACCACATTCGGGCTGGATTTCAGATCATTGGCACCTCGGGAACCGTTACGACCGTCGCTGCAAGTCACTTAAATTTGCGTCGCTATGATCGCAACAAGGTCGACGGCTTGCAAATGACCAGCGACCAAATCGATGCGGTCATTCAGGAATATTTGTCGCTTGGTCCGGACGGGCGGCGCAACGATCCACGGATTGGCAAAGATCGACAGGCGTTGATCATGTCTGGTGCCGCGATTCTTCAGGCCTTGCTGCGGATATGGCCAACGGATAAACTTTCAGTTGCGGATCGCGGTTTGCGCGAAGGGCTGCTATACGCCCTAATGAGCGCCGATGGCGTGTTAATAGATGAGGCCGATTAAAATGGCAGACGGTTCTGAAAAAGGCGGCGCAGGGCGTCGGGTTGGCGGCAAAGGGGCTGGCGGCCCGGGATCGCGGGGCGGCTCTGGACGTGGATTGCGCGACCTTCGGGTCACGGTAAAAACTGCGCGTGGACGCAAGCTTTCCTCGACACTTTGGCTCGAACGCCAACTCAACGACCCCTATGTCAAACGGGCGGGCGCCGATGGCTATCGCGGTCGTGCGGCCTATAAGATTTTGGAATTGGACGATAAGTTTAATTTCTTCACGCCCGGAGCGCGCGTTGTCGATTTAGGCTGTGCACCGGGGGGGTGGTGCCAAGTTGCAGTGCGGCGTGTGAATGCGCTCGGCGAGAAAAAGGGCAAGTCCATTGGCACCGTTTTGGGGGTTGATCTCCAAGAGGTTGAACCTATTCCCGGGGCCGATATCCATGTTCTCGATTTTCTGGAAAACGATGCTGACGAGCAAGTCAAAACATGGCTTAACGGTCGCGCCAATGTTGTGCTGAGCGATATGGCGGCCTCGGCATCAGGACATAAACAGACTGACCACAACCGGATTATGGCGCTATGTGAAGCCGCCGCTTATTTCGCTTTTGATGTACTTGAGCCTGAGGGAACCTTTGTTGCCAAGGTTTTGGCAGGTGGAGCCGAAGATTTCTTGCAGAAGATTTTGCGGATGAAATTCAAGAAGGTGACCTACGTTAAGCCACCAGCCAGTCGTGCGGACAGCTCAGAAAAATTCATTGTCGCCACAGGGTTTCGCGGCGGCACGGCTGCGGATAAATCTAACATCTGATAAACGGTTTTTGCGCGGTCCTTGATTAAAGTTTGCCGCGCAAAATATCGGCGCGGTCGGCGAGACAGGCCGAAAGTTGAGCCCGAAGCGCACGAATTCTAGGAGTTTGCGCGAGGTCCGAATGACTCGCAACCCAAATCGGCACCGTCATTTCGGGTGCCTGTGTTTCACGGCGTATTAATCCGGGTGCTGCGTCGCCGATAAAACTCGGTAAAAACGTACATCCAAGCCCCGCAACGGCGAGACGGCACAGCGTTTGAAAGCTGTCTGCGGCCGCAACACATGCGGTTTGCGGAATGAACTTGGACATCCAATTGGCAGGCTGGGAGCGAGCCAGCGGACCAACTAAGGTGATCCAATCGTTCGATTTTTCAGGCGAGAGTGTGCGGGACATATAGGCTGAAAATCCCATGATGGCAGCTTGTTCCCCGATCAAATCGTCCTCAAGCTTTAGGGCAGGACGCACCGTGATATCGGCCTGTAGGCGGCCCAAATCGACATGGGCATTTGTGGACAAAAGCTCAATGTATAACTGGTTGGTTTGGGACTGCAATTGGGCCGCAATTTCGGGCAATATCGAATGGCAAAACGTGTCGGTTGAGGTCACACGGACCGTTCCGCTCAAGACGGGGCGCGCGTGTCCGCCGAGGTTTTGCACCGCTCGAAGCGCATCCTCGGCCTCACGCGCGGCGGCAAACACGTCGCGTTTATCAGTTAGAACTTGATAACCATGGGCTGTACGCTCAAACAATACCGTGCCGAGTTGTTCCTCGTAGCTTGCGACCCGTCGCAAAACGGTCGCGTGATTTACACCCAAATGCTTGGCCGCCTTTGAAACTGACCCTAAATCTGCGACGGCCAAAACAAATCGTAGGTCATCCCAGTTTTCCTTGTGCATAAATAAAGAGGACCTTCTGCAAAATTGGGGACTGTCTATGTATTTTCTAACAGCTAACCTTAGATAAACGACTCTTTGCAAGGAAAATTCATATGAAACGTCTTTCTATTCTTCTCGTTAGCGCCGCCGTTGCTATTTCTGGCGCAACTATCTCATTTGCCAGCACCGAAGCCGAACTCAAAGCCGCGGTTGAAGCGCGCCAAGAGAATATGAAGCAACGCGGCAAAGAGCTCGGCGCTCTTGGCGCGATGCTCAAAGGCGAAGTGGCCTATGACGCGGCCGCAGCACAGGCCGCGGCCGATGCTTTGCTCGCAACGGTTACCGCCGATCAATCCGGTTTTTGGTTGCCCGGAACCGACAGCGACACATTTCCCGGGTCACGCGCAATGCCAGCAATTTGGGCTGAAGGCTCAAAAGCTGGCGAAGAAGGTGCTGCCCTTGTTGTCGCGGCCGAGGCGATGGTCGCAACCGCGGGGCAGGGTGTTGATGGCATCAAGGCCAGCATGGGGGGCGTCGGTGCCGCCTGTAGTTCTTGCCACAAAGCCTACCGCGCTCCAAAGAAATAGCTTTCTTTAAGACACTGTTTCTAAAGGGGAACCTATGGCATCCTGGGGAAAGAAAATTGCGAGCGGTGGGGGAATCCTCGCCGTTTGTGTCGTTGCTGGCCTCTATATCACTAAGCCGGAAAGGCTCGCGCCTGATGCGTTAGAGGGAATGATCCCCAACACAGAAAATGGCGCGCGAGTCTATTCGGCGATGGGCTGTGCCTCCTGCCACACGGCACCCTTGGGAGTAGAGTATGAAAACGACGCACTCGGAGGCGGAAAGCGCTTTCCTAGCCCCTTTGGAACCTTTATCGCGCCCAATATTTCATCGCATCCCACAGCAGGTATTGGCACATGGACCGACCTAGAAATCGCCGACGCTGTTCTAAAAGGGACATCGCCCACGGGGGAACATTACTATCCGGCGTTTCCCTATGCGACCTTCAACAAAGCGAAGTTGCAAGACATTGTAGACCTCATCGCGCATTTGCGCAGCCTTCCCGCAATTGATACGCCGCGAGAAGCACATGATCTTGGGTTTCCGTTCAATATGCGGGTGTCCCTTGGCGGCTGGAAGCTGCTGTTCGTCAATACCGATTGGGTCGTGACCGGCGATTTGACCCCGCAGCAGGAACACGGCCGCTATTTGGTCGAAGCTATGGGGCATTGCGGCGAATGTCATACGCCACGGAATGTGCTTGGAGGCAGCGAGAAGACGTTGTGGCTTGCGGGCGCCCCAAATCCGGTGGGCAAAGGGCGCATTCCAAATATTACGCCGGGGGAATTTAACTGGTCAGAGTCTGATGTGGTCGAATATTTAACGTCGGGCTTTACACCAGAATATGATTCCGCAGGAGGGGAAATGGCCGATGTTATTGAAAACATAGCTAAACTTCCTAGCGCCGACCGCGAAGCCATTGCGGCCTATCTTCAGATCGTTCCAGCCCATTCAAACAAATAAGCCGCCTCAATTAAGAGAGCGGCTTGAATGTAGGGCAGGAGTGGTGTGAGGGAAGTCGCTTTTAGCCGCCCCAAGAACGTACAGGGCCGCAATCCATATGGACGAAATTAGATCGGCTATATTTGCCAACGCCACCAGCACTACAGGAGGCCGCAGCTTTCGCCATTTGCGAAACAGTGCGCGATTTGAGGCGTAAATCGGCAGCTTGGCCGACCATGTGCAGCGAATTTTTGGCAACGCCGCGTGACCGTGAGCGTAAAAGTTGGTTGGTTTTGCGGCTGCGATATCCGGACAAAAGCATGTAGGGCTCTGTGACATCCAAAAGACTATGGGAGGCCGTGATGATATCAATTGTGCGTGTATCGATATTTTTGGCTTCGTCCTGACGCCAGTCGCGCATAAAATAATTGATCTGTGTGAGGGCAGGTTTGATATATTCGCCATCGATCCAATAGATCATGTCGATATTTTCACCCGTACGTTGGTTGAACATGTTGATACGGCGTATGTCGCCACTTCCGCGCAAAAAACCCGCAGCGCTTGAATATGTGGGCGCTGCTGTGATCGCGGTTGCCGCAAAAGCCGCTAAAAGGCCTCGGCGGGATAAGCCCGCAGGTGTCGCTAGTGTCATTGGTACTGCCCGTTCTCGTTTTTTGGCCACATTTGCGTGCGGCTGCATTGTTCCCCAGATGCACCTTTCTTATGACATAATCGAAAAAAACCGCCAAGGCTTGATTCCAACAAGGTGGGAATTCCGCCGTTTTTGGGCGAAATGTTGCGCATAGGTCTTAGTCAAAGCTTAATTTCCACCTGATATTTAAAGTAAGGAGTAATTCGGGTAAGCTGAGGTTGGAAAGCGGTACCCCGCGAGAACGTGATCGTGCATGCACTTGCTTTTCAAGAAAGATTTACGTATTCCGCGACATTAAATCGTGAACGGAACGAGGATAAAATGGTATTTTTGCGCGCAGGCTTTGCTTCTTTTTTGTTGGTTTTGATGTCTGTGGTGGTGACGCTTTCAGCCTCAAGTTCAGCGCAGGCCGAAATCACAGCCTTTAAACAGGCTGTCGCTGAAGAATCTGCAAAAGACGCAGGAATCGCCGCGTTCTATCGTGGACGGAATTTTGAGCCAATCTGGACCCAGAACCGTGGAAAAGATGCAACCCGTCGCAAGGCGTTTTTGCAAGCGATTTCGATGGCGAGTGTGCATGGACTTCCGGCTGGCCGTTATGACCCAAATGTCTTTATGGCCGACCTTGGACGCGTTAAAAACCAACGTGACTTGGGGCGCATCGAAGTCCAGATGAGCCGCCTGTTTGTACAATATGCCCAAGATATTTCCCGCGGAATTGTGACCCCGTCAAAAGTTGATCCCGGGATGGTTCGCAAGGTTTCCCGCTATAATTCAGAGGATCTGTTGACGGCCTTCACCAAATCGTCCCCTGCTGGTTTTTTGAAAAATCTGGCCCCCAAAAATCCCGAGTATTTGGCATTGACCAAAGAGAAGCTCACGCTCGAGAAACAGCTTGGACGCGGCGGATGGGGCCCCACGGTTAACGCCAAGAAGCTTGAACCCGGCGCGAGTGGGAATGATGTGGTAACCCTTCGTAACCGTTTGATTGTTATGGGATATATGGGGCGTTCCGCCAGCCAAACCTACGATGTTACTCTGCAAAAGGCGGTGCAACAGTTTCAGCTTACCCACGGGTTAAACCCAGATGGCGTCGCAGGGGCCGCGACAATTTCGGAAATCAACGTTCCCGTCGAGGGGCGATTGAAATCTGTTATGGTCGCTATGGAGCGTGAGCGTTGGTTGAACGGCGTTGAGCGCGGTAAACGCCACGTATGGGTAAATATTACAGATTTCCACGTCCGCATTATGGATGACAATAAAACCACCTTCGAAACACGGTCGGTCGTCGGCAAAAACACGTCCGATCGTCAAACGCCCGAATTTTCCGACGTGATGACCCATATGGTTATCAACCCAACATGGAATGTTCCCCGTTCTATTGCGGTGAAAGAATACCTTCCAATGTTGAAAAAGAACCCAAATGCGGTTTCGCATTTACGGCTGATCAACGGTTCGGGCCAGATTGTAAGTCGCGAAGGTCAGGACTTTACACAATATTCCGCCCGTAATTTCCCCTTCGATATCAAGCAGCCCCCAAGTCGCGGCAATGCTCTGGGTTTGGTGAAATTTATGTTCCCTAATCGCTATAATATCTACTTGCACGACACACCGGCCAAGGATTTGTTCGGCCGTGAATCGCGCGCCTTTAGCCATGGATGCGTTCGATTGCGCGATCCACAGGATTTCGCGTTTGCTCTTTTGGCCAGACAGCAATCTGCTCCGGAACCTTATTTCAAAAAGATTTTGGCCACGGGGCGCGAAACGACGGTTCCGCTTGATCAACCGATTCCCGTTCATATTGTGTACCGCACCGCCATCACGGACCCAAAAGGACGGACTAATTATCGTCGGGATGTTTACGGACGCGATGCCAAAATATTTGATGCAATGCAAAGGGCTGGGGTTACATTGCAGGCCGTTCAAGGCTAAATCTCCCAGTAGCTTTTGGGGGACTGAATGACACATCGTATTTCAGAGATTGCAGCAGCGCTTGGAGCGGAAGCTTTTGGCGCTGTCGATCTTGAGATTTCCGGCGTTTCTGAACCTGCTAATGCGGGCCCACGGGATCTCGCGTTGGCGATGGATCCCAAATACGCCGACGGCCTCGCGCAAGGGAAAGCACAGGCCGCGATCCTTTGGCAAGGGGCCGATTGGCAGGCACTTGGGTTGAAGGCGGCGCTGTTTGTGCCGCGTCCACGCTATGCCATGTCAGGCGTCACACGTCTCCTTGATCCGGGTCCGCAGATTGTCGGAATTCACCCGACAGCCGTGATTGATCGCAGCGCGAAAATTGGCACAGGGGCGGCCATTGGCCCCTTTGTGGTGATCGGGCAAAACGTCGAAATCGGTGTGAGCGTACGGATTGCCAGCCATTGCAGCATTGAAGAAGGCAGCACCATTGGCGATCACGCGCTGTTGCGGGCAGGTGTGCGGATTGCGGCGCGCGTCTCGATTGGGCACAATTTTATTGCTAATCACGGAGCCATTGTTGGCGCCGACGGATTTTCCTTTGTGACCCCCGAAAAATCCGGCGTTGAGAATGCGCGCGAAAGCCTTGGCAATCAGGGTGACGCGCAGGCGCAAAGCTGGACCCGTATTCACAGTCTGGGCGGCGTGACCATCGGCGACAACGTGGAGCTTGGCGCGAATGTCACGATTGATCGCGGCACCATCCGCGACACACGCATCGGCAACGGCACGAAGTTGGACAACCAGGTTCATCTTGGCCATAACGTTCAGGTTGGCGATGATTGCCTATTGTGTGGACAGGTTGGCATCGCAGGATCAACCGTGATCGGCAACCGTGTGGTTATGGGTGGCCAATGTGGCGCGAGCGATAACATTTTTATCGGCGATGACGTGGTTGCGGGCGGGTCGTCCAAATTATTTACCAATGTGCCTGCGGGTCGGGTGGTATTAGGCAGCCCTGCCGTTAAGATGGAAAACCAAGTGGATATGCAAAAAGCGCTCCGCCGTCTGCCTCGAATGATGCAGCAATTTCGGGAGCTTCAAAAAACTGTTTCAAACATCGTGCAAAAAGACTAGATCAGCCCATAGCGGAAAGGGCAATCAATGCCAAACGTACAAGAAAAAATATTCGAAATCGTCGCGGAGCAAGCCGTCCTCGATGTCTCTGATGTAACTCTTGAAAGTACATTGGAGGACCTAGGCATCGACAGTCTCGGACTGGTCGAGTCGATCTTTGCGATTGAAGAAGCCTTTGATATCCAAGTGCCCTTTAATGCCAACGACCCAAGCGAAAGTGACTTTGATATCTCGACGGTGGCGTCAATCGTGAAAGCGGTCCGTGGGCTGGTAAACGAGCCTGCTACGTGAAACGAGTCGTTATTACGGGTCAGGGTGCAATTAACTCCCTTGGCCACACGGCGGTTGCCACTATGGAAGCCATGCGCGAAGGTCGTTGCGGCATTGGCGCGTTGCATTTTCGCGACGTTGAGCGCTTGTCCATCAAGATTGGCGGGCAAGTCACAAATTTTGATCCGGAGAGCCTTTTTAACCGCCAGCAGATTGCCCTTTATGATCGCTACACACAGTTTACGTTGATCGCGACCAAGGAAGCGATGGAGCAATCTGGCATCGTTTTCGACGGCGAATTGGCACATCGTTCTGGCGTGATTTTGGGCACCGCTGGCGGCGGCATGAATACGCAAGACGAAAATTACCGTTCCGTTTACGAAGAAGGTAAAAACCGCGTTCACCCCTTTGTGGTGCCAAAGCTGATGAACAATGCGGCCACCTCGCATGTCTCGATTGAATACAATATCATGGGGCCAAGCTTTACCGTCGCAACCGCCTGCGCCAGTTCCAACCACGCGATGGGACAGGCGTTTAACATGATCCGCTGTGGGATGGCCGATGCGATGCTGACGGGGGGGTCCGAAAGCATGCTGTGTTTTGGCGGCGTCAAGGCTTGGGAAGGCCTCCGAGTTATGTCCCGCGATGCCTGCCGCCCATTTTCAGCAAACCGAAACGGCATGGTTCAGGGCGAAGGGGCTGCTGTTTTCGTGTTTGAGGAATATGAGCACGCCCGCGCACGTGGCGCCGAAATATTGGCGGAAGTCGTTGGTTTTGCAATGACATCGGATGCCTCCGACATTGTTATGCCATCCAAACACGGAGCGGCACGGGCAATTTCGGGCGCGTTGAAGGACGCTAAGCTCGCCCCGTCGCAAGTGGGATATATCAACGCCCACGGCACGGGCACCGCGGCGAATGACAAAACCGAATGCGCCGCTGTTTCCGCCGTCTTTGGCACTGCGGCGGATGATTTGATGATCAGTTCAACCAAATCGATGCATGGGCATTTGATTGGCGGGACGGGGGCTGTGGAGCTTTTGGCCTGCGTAATGGCGCTGCGGGACGGCATTATTGCACCCACCATCGGCTATGAGCAAGAAGATCCAGAATGCGCGTTGGATGTGGTGCCGAATGTGGCGCGCGAGGCGGACGTGGATCATGTCCTCTCAAACGCCTTCGCTTTTGGCGGTTTGAACGCGGTTTTGGCGCTTAAGCGTATATAACATTTTGTTATTTCATGAAAAAGGCCCGCTATCGATGTGATGCGGGCCTTTTTCTATTCTGGTTTGATCTTATTTTTTGGGTTGCAAGGCGACCAGTTTGTCATAGCCCAGTGTAAATCCTTTAAGGGAAATCGTGGCCGTTGCCGTTTGATCTGGTGCAACTGCGGGTACGATTTGAAGACTGGCGGCGCTGCCCTTTTTATACGCGGCTATGTCTTCAGCAAGCAAACCGATGCGGCCAACGCAGCCGACCGAACCACAGAAAGAATAGGGATAGCGGCGCGCGTCTGTGGAATCCACCGAGATCAAGATACCTGGGGGCAGCATTGTATCGAGGGGCGTAATGATGGTGGCGCCCGCAACTGCTTTGGAATTCGGCTCATTGATCGGAAAAATCGAGATTTCAGCAAAAGGGCCTTCGCCATTTTGCAGTAGCTGATACAGCTGGCAGGGATCAAATTCCTCTTCCGTCTTGGCACATCGAATTTGCCAGTCGCCGGAAACATCAAGCAAGTACTCTTCGCCCACAACAACTTCGTCTTTTGTTGGCAAGCGGGTCTCAACGGGCGTTCCAGTCGAGAGTTGATCCGCAACCGAAGGGGCCGTTTCTGAATCTGGTGTCTCTTCTGTGGCGGGGGCTTGGTCTGGGCTTGTTGTGTCTTGGGCTAACGCGAGGCTAGGAAGTGTCACAAAGCAAGCTGCAAGTATTGATTTCATCGCTAAATTCATGGTCCGTCCGTTCTTGTTGTCGTTTCAACGGATTTAGCACGTCTTTTACGTGCTGTCAGGTTCGAATCGAACAGAAACGAATTGATCCTGTCGAAAATGGTATTCCTAGCTGCATTGGGGGCGGATCACAGGTGAATCACGCGTTTAGACGCCAGTAACCCATCCTGAGGAGCGCGCAAATTAGCCATGGATTGAGAGCAAGGCTTGGTTCTAAACGTAAAAAAGGGCCTTGAAAACAAGGCCCTTTTCGATTTTTCTCCCTGTCGGACTTGCCGACTATATTATTGATTGGAACGCTACGGCCTTCTTGTGAATTGGTCAACAAAAAAAACGGCGATTTTTTGCCGAGGAATGAGAATTTCATGCGCGCCAAAAAAAACCGCGCCCAAGGGCGCGGCAAGTCTGACAGGGGGGAAGTCAATTCAATCAAAAGAAGACTATTGACTGAACTAACCTTACATTAGCGTATAAAGGTTAAGACTAAGTTGCCTAGCCGATAGTTTGTATGAAATGGAGAATAAACTGTATGCCCGATGACCTGAAAAGCGAAATTTTTGTCGGCGGTGGCGGGGAGGATTATGCCGCTCCACAGTTTCTAAAACTCAAGTATGCAAACCGCCACGGGTTGATCGCGGGGGCGACGGGGACGGGTAAAACGGTGACCCTGCAAATCCTCGCCGAGAGTTTCTCCAAGGCCGGCGTTCCGGTATTCCTGTCTGACGTGAAAGGCGATCTCGCAGGTTTGGCGGTCGCTGGGAGCGCTACCGCGAAACCCCACGATTCCTTTACCGCACGAGCAAAACAAATCGGTTTTTCCGACTATGCCTATCGTTCTTTTCCCGTCACGTTTTGGGACCTTTTTGGCGAGCAAGGCCATCCGATCCGCACAACAGTCGCTGAAATGGGGCCGCTCCTTTTGGCACGGATGCTCGAGCTTTCTGAAGCGCAGGAGGGTATTTTAAACATTGCCTTCCGCTTGGCGGATGAGGAGGGGCTCGCGCTTCTTGATCTTAAGGATTTGCAGGCTCTTCTAGTTTGGCTTGGTGAAAACGCGGGCAACATCACTCTGAGATACGGTACAGTTTCCGCGCAATCCATTGGCGTTATTCAGCGTCGTTTGTTGGTGTTGGAAAATCAAGGCGGGGCGGCGATTTTCGGCGAGCCTGCTCTGGCGCTTGAGGACATGATGCAAACCACGCCCGAGGGAGAAGGGCGGATCAATATTCTCGCGTCTGACAAGTTGATGTCCTCGCCGACACTCTATGCGACCTTTCTGCTATGGCTTCTGAGTGAGTTGTTTGAGGAATTGCCCGAGGTTGGCGACCCGGACAAACCTAAACTTGTTTTCTTCTTCGACGAGGCGCATCTGCTCTTTAATGGGGCGAGCAAAGCCCTTGTGGATAAGGTCGAACAGGTCGCGCGGCTTATTCGTTCCAAGGGTGTGGGTATCTATTTTGTGACCCAGAATCCCGACGATGTACCCGATGATATTTTGAGCCAGTTGGGTAATCGTGTTCAACACGCGTTGCGTGCCTTTACGGCCAAAGATCAGAAAGCGCTGCGGCTTGCGGCCGACACATATCGCGACAATCCGCGCTTTTCTACCGAGGAGGCGCTGCGCGAAGTCGGGGTGGGCGAAGCCTTGACCAGTATGTTGCTCAAAAAAGGCATCCCGAGTGTGGTTGAACGGACATTGGTTCGCCCCCCCAGTAGCCAAATGGGGCCAATTGCGGACTCGGTGCGCAAAGCCACGATTGCAGCGTCGCCCCTCGCGGGAAAATATGAAACCGTGACGGATCGCGCGTCGGCCTACGAGATGCTTGCGAAACGGGCGGATGACGCGGCGAAGGCCGCAGAAGCGGATGAGGCAGCCCTTGAGGAGGCAACTCCGATGGAACGCGAATTCAAAACAGCGCGCCGCTATAACGGAAGCCGCGTTGGACGCTCTAGCGCCACCTCGACACGTCGGGCGAAAAAAGCCACTTCGCGTTCGTTTGGGGAAGCCATGACCAATGCCGTCCTCAAAGAGTTGAATGGTACAACAGGACGCCGGATTGTGCGTGGCCTCTTGGGCGGTTTGTTTAAGGGAAGATAGGGTGAGTATGACAATATTAATGGATGTTGAGGCCCTAAACGCCTTTTTGATCGCGGAATTTCCGCAAGTTACGGGCGAATTTAGAGTTCGTTCCGTAACGCCACTGGATGTCGTCGTTGAAATGTTGATGACTGACGCCCATTTGCGCCCCGGCGGTACGGTTTCGGGGCCAACGATGTTCGCGCTTGCGGATGTCTCAGTATTTCTGGCCATCTTAGCGCGCATCGGCCCCGTTGGGTTGGCCGTTACGACCAATGCCAGTATCGATTTCATGCGTAAACCAGTGGCAGGGAAAACGTTGATTGCGACGGCGCGTATCTTGAAATTGGGGCGGGTTTTGGCAGTTGGCGATGTATTGATACAATCCGAGGGGCAAGAGGCCCCCGTGGCCCGTGCCTCAATGACCTATTCCATCCCACCAAACCGGTAAGACAAAAAAAGGCCGGAGCATTGCCCCGGCCAGGAAGAGGTTCTGTCAGGAGGGGATATTATTCCTTCCAGAACGGACGGCGGGCCTCCGTAAGGGCTTCGCCGCGTGAAATACCGATGTCTTTAAGATCGGAATTCGTCATTCTATTAAGGCTACGACGCGTTCGCACCCGTTGATCCCAGAGCGTGATCGTGACCGCGACGCGCAACGCAATCAAACCCAAGGCGGGTATGTTTTTGCGGCTCTGCAAATAGTGCAGGGGCTGTGCGTGACTTGCGGGGGCGATCGTCATGGTCTCAATCCTTTGTGTTGATACAATCCATTTGATATTTCGTAATTAAGTGATACAATCGGTAAAAATCCAAGTCCAACGAAAGATTGTAATGAATACAATTTGGTTTCCCGATCTGTCCGCCTCCGACGGTCCCAAGTATAAAACGCTCACAAGTTCGATCCGTGATGCAGTTGCGATGCGCCATCTTAAAAAGGGGGAGCGCCTCCCTCCGGTGCGGGATTTAGCGTGGGAATTGAAAATCACCCCCGGAACTGTCGCGCGGGCCTATCGCAAACTGGTTGAGGACGGTGTTTTGCAGGCTGCTGTTGGGCGCGGCACATTTGTGGCCGATCGCACATCTGCGCATGTGTTTGAGGGCGACCCTCTTATTAATACGCTGCAAGAAAGCACCGTTGATTTTCGCGGCTGTCGGGTTTCGGATGTGGGGCAGGGCGAGATCGTAAAGGAGGCCCTGATCCGAGTCGCCTCGCGCGCGGGCAATCGTTATGTCGATTACCCAACCGCTGCGACCGATCGTGCGGCACGCGCGGCGGTGTGCCATTGGATTGGACCTGACCACGTGGGGCGCATTGAGCCGGATGATGTGGTTCTGGGATTGGGGGCGCAAAACTGTAGCATTTTGGCGCTTCAATCCATCCTGCGCGGGGCGCATCCCGTCATTATGACCGAACAATTAACCTACCCCGGTGTGCGCCGCGCCGCGCAGCTTTTGCGGGCTGAAATTGTTGGGCTTAAAATGGACAGTCACGGTATTTGCCCCGATTCCTTTGAGGAAGCCGCGCGAATGCATGGTGGTAAAGTCCTACTTACTTCGGCTGAAGTTCATAGCCCGACAACGATTAATACGCCCTTGGAGCGTAAACTCGAATTGGCCGATATTGCCCGTCGTCACGACATTCAAATTATCGAGGATGACTGCCATCGGATTGATACCCCCAAGGCCCTGAGCTATCGGGCGATCGCGCCTGATTTGGCGTGGTACATTGGATCTTTGACCAAAAGCGTTGCGGCGAGTTTGCGGTTTGGCTTCATTGTGCCGCCCACAGGGGCCGCACCCCTGACGTTACAAGTGGCACAATCATCGTTTTATGGCCTGCCGCAACCCATCCTTGATGTCTGTGAAGAGCTCATTCTTTCTGGCGCGGCCAGTGAGGTGCGCAAAAAAGTGGTACAAAGTTGCCAAGAGCGTGTGCATCAAACCGTGAATGTTTTGGGGCAATGGGATATCCGTTGGCGCCCTGATGCGCCGTTTATCTGGCTTAAAATGCCGCGGGGTTGGCGTGGGTCTAGCTTTGCTGTGGCCTGCAAAAGTCGTGGCATTCGGGTTAAACCCGCCGATGAGTTTGCCCTTCCCGACGGCGATTCCCCAAATGCGGTGCGCTTGGCGGTGAATGCAACGGGGAACGACGAGGCGCGCTTGGCGGCCCTTGGCGAGATTAACCAAATTCTCCAACATCCCGAGCAAGACGCCGAAATTTAGGGAATTGCGTCAAAATGAGTGGGGTATTATTGTACCTAAATAATAAATCGTTGTTTTTAAACGATTTATTGCGTCTTTTAGCACTTGTTTGCGCGCCAAACCCCTTTATAACCCCGACATCAATTAGCGGTATGGGATTCCCCATGCCATCATTCGACCACGATAGGGTATCCTACATGAAAACCTTCTCTGCGACTCCTGCGGATATCGATAAGAAATGGATCATCATCGACGCTGAAGGCGTTGTTTTGGGCCGTCTTGCTTCGATCATCGCAACACGCCTTCGCGGCAAGCATAAACCAACCTTTACGCCTTCGATGGATATGGGTGACAACGTGATTGTTATCAACGCTGACAAAGTTCAGTTGACTGGCAAAAAACGTGACGACAAAATCTACTACTGGCACACTGGCCACCCTGGTGGGATCAAGCAGCGCACTGCACGTCAAATCATCGAGGGTAAATTCCCTGAGCGTGTTTTGACCAAAGCTGTTCAGCGCATGTTGCCTGGCAACCGTTTGAGCCGCACGCTTATGACAAACCTGCGCGTTTATGCGGGCACAGATCACGGCCACGAAGCCCAAGCACCAGAAGTTCTTGACGTTAAAGCCATGAACTCCAAAAACTCACGGGGTGCATAAGCATGTCTGAAGATATCAAATCACTCGACGATCTGAACACAATTGTTGAAGGTGTTGCCGCAGTAGAAGCCGCTCCCCTTCGTGAACAAGTTCGCGATAGCCTTGGCCGCTCCTATGCGACTGGCAAACGTAAAGACGCGGTTGCCCGCGTTTGGATCAAACCAGGTTCCGGTAAAGTAACGGTAAACGGCAAAGACATGCCTGTTTATTTTGCACGCCCCGTGTTCCAAATGATCCTACGTCAGCCTTTCACGGTTGCTGGTGTTGATGGCGAATTCGATGTTGTTGCAACTGTTAAAGGCGGCGGTCTTTCTGGCCAAGCTGGCGCGGTTAAGCACGGTATCTCTAAAGCGCTTCAACTTTATGAACCCTCCTTGCGCGCAGCCCTGAAAGCTGCTGGCTTCCTCACACGCGATAGCCGCGTTGTTGAGCGTAAGAAGTTCGGTAAAGCAAAAGCCCGTAAGAGCTTCCAGTTCTCCAAGCGTTAATTGGCTTCGAGTACTTTACTCTACAAAAAAGAAAAAGGGTTCGCATTTTGCGAGCCCTTTTTCTTTGCCCCGCGGATTATATGTTAAGGCTTTACAACTACAGCTCCCTGATTATTCTAAAGAAAATACAACGGGCGGCTCTATGAAACTGACTGGAAGACTTCTCGCGTTCGTGATTGTCACCGCTTCGGTACTTGTCGCGTGCGATGCGCCGCCGAAACGTTTGACTGACGAAGAGCGCGCAACACGTGAGGCGGCACGTGAAGCTAAAAGATTTGCAGATGGCGAGGCTGCGGTCGAAGCCTGCAAGGCTTCCTATTGCGAACGTTTGGACCTAGATGGAACACGGCTGAACGACTTCACGGTGCTAAATGATATGAGCCATGTCAAAGCGCTGATGATCAGCAGAACGAACTTCGCTAATCTAAGCGACATTGCAAACCTGACAGAGCTTCAAGAGCTTCATATGTCGTATACCGACGTTCCGGACTTGAACGGGCTCAGCGCTTTTTCGAATTTGGATATTCTTCACATGGAAAGTTTACGCGAAAAACCAAGCCTTGAGCCGCTATCGACTCCGGCGCTCACTGGCTTGGTTGAACTGGCGTTGTCTCCCCAAAAGGAAAACAGCATCGCTTTTGTCACCAATATGAAGTCCCTCAAGCGGCTCAGGTTTGGGTATGGTGAAGTCGGCAATCTCAAACCCCTTAGTGGGCATCCTTCATTGGAGAAGTTGTCGTCGAATGCAGATATTCTTCAATGGCAGCGCGGGCTGTTGCAGCTTCCGCGACTGAAAGAGTTTTACGTTGACTATAGTATGAAAAACCTTGATCCCGGTATACGGGACGCCTTGGAAGAAAAAGGGCTGCTCGTCTATGCGCCCCCCATGGTCATGTGTTGAGGTTCTCCTTTGAGGCCTGATTTTTTGCCTTTAGAAGCTAAATTTCAATCGTCCGGATCAACCAACCCGAGGCCGCGCAGATAAATCCCTATACCACTTTCCAAAAGGTCTTCGGGTGGGAAAGGGGCGATGGTGCCCGGTGCGCCGCGGGCAAAAAGCTCAACGACACCATGGCTTAAGGCCAATATATGGGCCGAGAACATGCTCGCGGGCGGGCGTTTGTCTGCGGGAATGTGTTTGGACAATTCGTGGGCCGCGTGTTCCAACGTGCCTTTGGCCTTTCTTGCCGCTGCCGCGAGTTCGGGTGTGCGGTTGACAGAAATTCCGCTCTCAAACATCGCCACATAATGCCCTGGATGGCGGCGTGCAAACGCGAGATAGGCGCGACCCGTAGCTTCAAAGCTTGCCAACGCTGAGGGTTGGCCCGTTGCATAGGCGTATTCCATCAATTCTCCAAAGATTTCATACCCTTGGCGCGCCACTTCCGCGATCAAATCCTCGCGTCCCTCAAAATGCCTATACACAGCAGCGGGGGTCACACCCGCCGTTTTAGCAGCTTCAGACAAGGTAAACCCAGTGGGGCCTTTGGTCTCGATAAGGCTCAGAGCTGCTTCGACCAATGCTTGTTTGAGATTGCCGTGATGATATCCACGTTTTTTAACCATTCCACATTTCCGGTCCACCACAAATCGAGTAATCAATTTCCGGTATTTCTGATTTCTCTTTATAATCAATGCATTTCAGGATGGACTTAATGGTCTCAAGGCGCGCGCGACGTTTGTCATCGGCGCGGATAACGGTCCAAGGTGCGAATTCCGTATGGGTCCGCGTCAGGGTTTCGGTTATGGCTTCGCTATAAGCGTCCCATTTTTTCAGGCCCTCAACGTCAATCCAGCTAAGTTTCCATTGCTTTAGCGGGTCTTGCTCACGTTCAAGAAATCGTCGCAACTGCTCTGCACGACCCACGTTGAGCCAGATTTTGACCAAGTGATAGCCCTCGTCCGCCAACAGACGCTCGAAGTCGGGAAGCTGGGCAAAGAAATGGGCGCGTTGATCGGGTGTACAGAAGCCAAAAACATGCTCCACAACGCCGCGATTGTACCAGCTGCGATCAAACATCCTGACCTCACCTTTGGTGGGTAAATGATCGACATAGCGTTGAAAATACCACTCGCCAGCTTCGCGTTCTGTTGGTTTGGGTAGGGCAACGTTCTTAGCAATACGCGGATTGAGGTTCTCTCTGAGGCGCGAAATCGCCCCGCCTTTGCCAGCCGCGTCCCGCCCTTCAAACAGCACCACAAGACGTTTGCCACTGGTGATGAAATCGGACTGCAATTTGACCAATTCTAACTGAAGTTGCTCCATTTGCGCGTCATAAGCTTTACGCCCCATCAGTTTTTTATAGGGATAAGCCGGCGCAAGAATATCTTTTGCACCCGCGTTCTCAATCGATTTTCGGATCTCGTCGGGTGCTTCATTTTTGTAGAAATGGGTTATGTCGCCAACAAACGGTAAATCCATCGCGGGGCTCCTCGCTTTTTTTTAAGTATGACGTGCAGTTAGCCGCAATTCAATCAGCTTAGGTCCCGATTTCGTCCATATTGTATTTTGTCGTTTGGTAAATTTCGTTTAACCAATTGCCATAAAGCAAATGTGCGTGGCTGCGCCAACGGTTTTGCGGCACTTGGCTTGGGTCATCGTTCGGGTAATAGTTTTGTGGAATATTGATCGCCGTTCCCGTCTCGATATCGCGGTCATATTCCTGTTTAAGCGTGTCTGAATCATACTCAAAATGGTTAAAGATATAGAGCGCGCGATGGTCGGGATCTTCAACCAAACAGGGGCCTGCGTCCTCGCTTCCCAAAAGCGTTGTGAGGTTTTTTGCTGTGTCGATTTCGTCTTGGTGGATTTCGGTCCAGCGACTTACCGGAATGACGCAATCGTCTGAAAAACCACGCAAATACTGGGAGCTGGGGTTAAGGTTTTGGTGGCGAAAACAACCAAATAGCTTGTGATCCAACAGGTGTTTGTTGATTCCGTGGAGATGGTGGATCATGGCCATGCCCCCCCAACAAATCCCAAATGTGGAATGCACGTTGGTTTGTGTCCAGTCCATAATGCGGCACAGTTCGTCCCAATAGGTGACGTCCTCAAAATCCAAATGCTCAATCGGCGCGCCAGTAATCAAGAGGCCGTCAAATTTGCGGTCCTTGATTTCGTCGAACGTGCGATAAAACGTTTCCATATGTTCCGCAGTGGTGTTTTTTGTTTGGTGCTCGCTCATACGGATCAAGGTCAGGTCGATTTGCAACGGCGTCGCCCCGATCAGACGCGCAAACTGGGTTTCGGTCTGAATTTTCTTGGGCATCAGATTAAGAAGACCGATTTGCAACGGGCGAATATCTTGGCGTGCGGCAAGTTGTTCATCCATCACCATCACGCCCTCGCTCGAGAGAACCTCATAAGCGGGAAGGGAGGATGGAATCTTAATCGGCATGGGAAACTCTTTTCTGAGATTGGTCTAATTAGATAGGTCGCTTAGGAGCGGTTCTCAAGGGTATCAGAAACCAAAGCGTTGAAATCGTCAGGCGATTTGAGGCGGGCGACTTCGCTTGCGGGAACGGAAATGCCCCAATTATCGGCCATCGCTTGATACCGTGGTTGGCGCGCAGTCAACGCGGCACGATACGCGGCTCGAATGAAATCATTCGGATTAACATCCTCTTGCTTCACGTTGTTTTCTTTGAGGTATTCATCCCAAAACGGGAGCAGAAAGCTGGCCTGATAGCACATGGGTTTGGGCGATGCATTGAAGCGCGCGATAAGGGCCTCAGTGTGTTCATTCCCGCCCTCAATCCAAATCATCAGGGTGCTGTCAGACAGCGTTTTGAGCGTTGGGTCGAGGGGATTCCACGGGTCAACGACTTCGCAAATAGAACCACCAGAGTCGCAGATGAAATTGTCATAACCATAAAGCTCGGTCGCACGCTTGATGAAATAAGGCGTGTCCATCAGCGCACTCACCTCGGCGATGTGGTGCTGTTTTTGCCGCCGCATATATTCGTCTATCGGCAGGCCGCCCAAGGCGGAGCTGCCCGGTTTTCCGAGGTATGTCGAAAGGGGCGCGAGGTTTTCAAATGTGAGGTTTGAGGCAATGTAAATGCTGTCGCTAAGAAGGAGTTCCGCGAGAAACGGGTCCAGCAACGCATGCGCTTTGAAATTGTCGACGATAAATTCGCCCATGTAGCGCGTGCCGATCCGATAATCGATGGAATAGTGGAACCAGTCGCCGGACGCGCGCAACATATTAGAGATATAAGTTTTTCCAAGACCAGACATCCCAAAAAGCAGGGCGTGTTTATTAGGGTTTTCGGACCATACTTGGGCAGAGGGGATCATGGAGGTGGCTTTCGATTGCTTCCTCTCCGTCCTACCCAGCGCGAGGTGGGCGGTCAATTGCTAGAAACAGAAAAGGGCCCGCCGTTGCCGGTAGGCCCAGTTCATAATCAGGTATTTATCGTGATTAGAGTGCGAAACCAATCCGCAAACCAAAGGCCAGCGCATTGTTGTCTTGGAAGCTCGACGCTGGGCCACCCAAACCAAGGGTGGTTTCCGCATCGCCAATCATGACATATTTCACGCCTGCCGTGATTTTCATGTTTTCGCGCGTATAGGTTCCGCCGAGACCCACCGAGAATTGTCCGTCGGTTGGGTTGAGGTTGGACTGGTAGCCGCCATTGGATTTTTCATAACCCGCAGAGATGGCGCCCGACCAAGAGTCGCTAAATTTACGTCCAACGCCAAGGGTGTAGGTGAAAACGTCGTCCTCGTAGGATACCAGCGAACCGCCACCTGTGAGGGTCGAATAGTCGGTTGGGGAAATGTCATAATCCGACCAGTTAACCCACCGAATGGAGCCGAAAACCAACGTGTCTTCTGCGACACCGGATTGGAATTCGAGGTTCACAGATTGTGGTGAATTCACCTCGGTTACGGAGGTGTTATCCGCGCCCAAGGCTGCCGAGGACTCGGTGGTTTCAAGGTCGTGGGAGATTTTCGAGTTGTAGGTCAATGCGACCCGCAAAGCGATGTCCGGACGCTCATATGCAGCCCCAACCAAGTAGCCGAACGCGCCATTTTTGCTGCCAACGGCGTCATATGATGACACAAACGGGATATTCGCGGTAGCTTCGAGGGTTTCGTAGCGCAGACCGCCGAAAACGCTGTAACCTTCGTTGATATTATATTTCAGGATACCAGTGATGGCCGCCGTGTTAAGTTCGGCAACGGATCCCGTCGCAAAATAGGGAGCCGAGGGATAGGCAACATTGGCACCGAAGGGTTGGTCGATGATGATTGCTGCATCCAGTTTGTCGCTAAAGCTGTGCTTATATGCGCCCGAAAACTGGGTATAAGCAGGAGCCATATCGCCCGACGCACCCCCTGGAGTTGGCGAATATGCTGTGCCGACGCCCGAGATACTTGGGTTTACTGTGCCGACAGAAACTTCAACATAGTTTCCCTCTTCAAAAAGAATGGCAGTGCTTTGATAGGAGCGATCTACACCACCCGCGAGTGCGGCGCTGGTGGTCGTGGCCATGAGGACCGCGGTGGTTGTTATAAGTTTCATTTTCCCCTCCCTGGGAATGTTCAGACATCTATGAGTGAAGTCGGTGTGAAGATGCCGCTCAGGGGGCATCCAAGTCAAATTTGACGCCGCGTAACCATTTTGGGACGTTAAGTTTTGCAGAAAGTACCGCAACGTAATTGTGTTATTTCAGTCACCGGTTTCTTATAACTGAACTGTTGGGTTTAGCTTTGAGCCTCCCGTGAAATCCGCGACTCATGCACAAGATTAAGATAATTTGCACTAAAGATAATAATCGCTCCGATCCATACATAGATGTCGACGGTTTCGTTAAACAAGATAAACCCTAATATTGCGATAACCGGCAGACGGGCAAAATCGATCGGCATAATGGACGCCGCAGGGGCTAAGGATAACGCCCGCGTTAAGCATAAGTGCGCCATCAACCCCATGAGGCCAACGATAATCACCGCAGGTACGAGGGAGAGGCTGGGCAGAGCAATCTCGCCGTCATAGCCCGACATCACAACGCCAAAAACTGCTTGTGTGACGGTGAGGTAGAACATGATCGCCGTGATTGACTGAGTGCGGGTCAGGCGACGTGTCAATAGGCTCGTGAGGGCAAAACAAATGGCAGCCAAGGCCGCGAGGCCTTCGCCCAAGGACAAGTTGCCAAATGTGGGGCGCGTTACAATCAAAATCCCAGCGAAGCCGACCAATGCTGTCAAAGCGCGGCTTCCGGTAAGTTTTTCCCCCAAGATGAACGGAGCGAGAAGCAACACCCAAACGGGCGATGTGAACTCAATGGCAAACACTTTGGCGATTGGAATGAGGAAAAGAGCTGCGAACCAAAGGTTTTGCCCCGTAAAATGAAACAGATTGCGCACCAGATGTTGACGAAAATAGCGCAACGTGATTTCGGAGTGGCGTTTGGACCACAGGATATAGCCGCAAACAATGACCACACCCGTAAAAGAGCGGTACATCATCAACTCAAACGTATCCAATTCCTGCATGACCGCGCGCCCCGCGATGGCCATTGCGCTAAAGGCAAACACGGCCCCACACATCCAAAACGCAGCATGGATAAAATCCGCATGGTCGGTGTTTTTTGACGGAGGGATCATAGGTCAGTCCAAACTAGTTTTAACGTTTTTGAACGAACCAATAAGATTGATAGGGATCGTTGAGGGAGCGGTCTTGCTTCACGATTTTGAGGTCGGGGAATTGCGCGTGGAACCACGCAACGGTCATGGATGTGTCGCCGTAAGTTACATCCCCGTCAACTGTTTCTCGGCTATGGGGAACAAAAGCAAACCCGTCTGCAACGTGTGACGCTTCACAGTGCGCACGCTGTTGGGGGGCGGTTTCTTTGAAATGCTGTGCCCAATACTCGATCTCGCGCGTTGTGATAAGGAGGACGCCATCCGCAGTGAGATATTTTGCTACCGTTGAGATTCCCGCGCGCGTGGCACGTTCAGAAAGGTGCGTAAACACCGAGAAGGCAAAGATAAAATCAAATCGCGCGTCACCGACGGGCAAGTCTGTGGGCAAATAATCAGAGACCGCGAAATTTGTGGTTAGGCCATCGTTTTTACAGATTTCGATGGAGCGATCCCAAGGGTCGACGCCGAAGTAGTTTTCTTCCTCGGTAAAAAAATACATCATGCGGCTGATGCGGCCATAGCCACAACCAAAGTCCAGAATTTTGGCGTCTGACAGGGATTTCCCTGAAATTTCAGAGTAGTTATAGGCCGCAGATCGCACGAAATCGAGCGTCTGGGTCAAAAGGAACGCGCCGCTGTTGCCAGTCCAATTGCGTTGAACCTCGGCCTCGGCCATGCGCGGAAGCAAGGCCGACAACTTGGGGTAAGTCGCATCGGGCAGCGAAATAAGAAACAGTCCGAAATCCGACAGCCCCAACGCCCGAAGACGCGCAAGCGCTTCGCCTCGCGTGGATTGCGCGGTCAGGTCGGACTCAATCTTCGCAAGCAACTCACTGCTTTGGGAAAACAAGACGGGTTCGATGGGCGCAGGAGCCTGTGGAGCTAATCTCGCGCGTAAACGTTGCTTTATTCCCACTCGATCGTACCGGGAGGTTTTGAGGTGATATCATAGGTCACGCGGTTGATACCTTGAACTTCGTTGATGATCCGCGTCGCGGTTTCGCCAAGGAATTCATGGGTAAATGGATAATAATCCGCCGTCATTCCGTCCACCGACGTGACTGCGCGCAAAGCACAGGCGAAATCATAGGTGCGCCCATCGCCCATCACACCGACGGTGCGCACAGGGAGAATGGCGACGAAAGCTTGCCAAATCTCGTCATAAAGACCGTGTTTGCGGATTTGATCGATATAAACGGCATCCGCTTCGCGCAGGATCTCAAGTTTGGCGCGGGTAATCTCACCGGGGCAACGGATCGCAAGGCCAGGCCCTGGGAAGGGATGACGGCCAATAAAGCTCGCGGGAAGGCCAAGTTCGCGGCCCAACGCACGGACCTCATCCTTGAACAATTCGCGAAGTGGTTCCACGAGTTTAAGACCCATCTTCTCAGGCAGGCCGCCCACATTGTGGTGGCTTTTGATCGTGACGGAAGGGCCGCCGGAAAAGCTCACGGATTCAATCACATCGGGGTACAACGTGCCCTGAGCGAGGAATTCCGCGCCTTCGATTCCATTGGCGTATTTCTGGAACACATCAATAAACAAGCCACCGATGATTTTGCGCTTGGTTTCGGGATCAGATTGCCCGTCGAGCGCGCCCAGAAACAGCTCTTTTTCATCCGCATAGATCAGCTTGATTTTATAATTGTCGCGGAACATTTTTACGACTTCTTCGGCTTCATTCTTGCGCAGCAAACCGTGGTCAACAAACACACAGGTCAGCTGATCACCAATCGCTTCGTGGATCAAAACCGCTGCGACCGAGCTGTCTACGCCGCCCGACAACCCACAGATAACCTGCTTGTCACCGACTTGTTCGCGGATTGCGTCAATCGCTTGTTCGCGGTACGCGCCCATGGTCCAATCGCCTGTAAAGCCTGCCATTTTGACAAAATTTTCGTAGAATTTCGCGCCATTCGGGGTATGGTGAACTTCAGGGTGGAACTGCACCGCATAGAAACCGCGTGCCGTGTCTGCGGTGATCGCGAAAGGAGCGTTTGGCGAGGTGCCATATACTTCAAACCCGGCAGCGATGGCGCTCACGTGGTCGCCGTGGCTCATCCATACCTGCTCTTTGTCTTGTGCAAACCAGCCGTCCAAAAGGTCGATTTTCTCGCCGGTTGGCACAACATAGGCGCGCCCAAATTCGGCCGTTCCGTGGCCGGATTCAACCTTGCCGCCCAGCATATGCATCATAACTTGTTGACCGTAACAAATGCCCAAAATAGGCACGTCGAGGTCAAATACCTCTTTTGGTGGACGGGGCGATCCCTCGTCAATCACGCTGGCGGGGCCGCCTGACAGGATCACCGCTTTTGGCGCAAATTCGGCCAAGAAAGCAGGAGTCACTTTTTGAAACGGATGGATTTCACAATAGACAGAAAGCTCGCGCAGACGACGCGCAATGAGCTGCGTCACTTGGGACCCAAAGTCGATGATTAGCAGGCGCTCATGCGAAGGAATATCATTCATTATTTGGCAATAATGTGCATGGGCGTTCTGTGCAAGTGGTTGCGACCCTCGGGCGGCAATTTGCGTGTAATTTTTAAACTGCACATGGAATTAAACACAAATGTCGCTTTCCGTCCAAAAATGTCTGTTTTTAACACCGCCAAAGGCAGCGGTCATGAGAACAAAAGTAAACATCGGTATAGGAGACGTTTATGACGTTAGAATCAGGTCGCAAACGGGGAGGCGGCGGTTCTGCGCGTCGCGCCGCACGCAGTGCCGTAAGTTTTGATACCGCGCCCGTCATTGATCGCGCGATCCCAAATTACGAAATCCTCAACGAGGAAGCGCTTCAAATAATCGAGCGCAACGCCGAAACGATTTTGGCAGAAACAGGTGTGAATTTCCTCGAAAATCCGGAAGCGTTGGAGCTTTGGCGCGCGGCTGGTGCGCAAATTGAGGATGATCGCGTGCGGATTCCTCGTGGATTGGCGCGGGAATTGTGCAAAACAGCGCCGTCGAGTTTTATCCAGCATGCGCGCAATCCCGAACGGAATGTGGAAATCGGCGGCAAAAAACTGGTGCTCGCGCCTGTTTATGGTCCGCCCTTCGTGCGCGATCTTGAGGGTGGGCGCCGCTATGCCACCATGGCTGATTTCGAGAATTTCGTGCGTTTGGGCTATATGTCCAAATTCTTGCACCACTCCGGCGGAACCGTGTGTGAGCCGACCGATGTACCAGTGAACAAGCGGCATCTCGACATGCTCTTGGCGCATATGACCTTGAGCGATAAGCCGTTTATGGGCTCGGTTACTGAACCTAGCCGCGCTCAAGACAGTGTGGAGATGTGTGAAATTCTGTTCGGCAAGGACTTCGTGCGGGACAATACGGTGATGACGTCGCTCATCAATATCAACTCACCGCTCTCGTTTGACTCGATTATGATGGGGTCGCTTGAGGTCTATGCGCGTGCAAATCAGGCCTGCATTATTTCGCCTTTCGTTGTTGGCGGGGCTATGGCACCTGTTTCCGTCGCGGGGACATTAGCGCAGGTTTTGGCCGAGGTTATGGCGGGCGTTGCCTATAGCCAACTGATCCGCAAAGGCGCTCCGGTGATTTTCGGAACATTTGTGACGTCGATCGACATGAATTCGGGTGCACCGACCTTTGGCACACCAGAAGCTTCACAAATCCTTTACGGTGCGGGCCAGCTCGCGCGCCGCCTTAACCTTCCGTTTAGGTCTGGTGGCGGGCTCTGTGGCTCAAAGCTGCCCGATGCGCAGGCGGGATATGAAACCGCAAATACCCTCAACGCGGCTCTTTTGGGCGGCGTGAACTTCATGCTCCATGCCTGTGGTTGGCTTGAAGGCGGGCTTGTAGCTTCGCTTGAGAAGTTTGTTCTTGATGCGGACCAACTGGGGGCTTTGCACAAGCTCGCTGAGGGCGTTGCGATAGATGAAAACGCCCAAGCCATGGACGCGATCGTTGAAGTTGGGCCGGGGGGGCACTTTTTAGGGTGCGCCCATACCCAAGCGAATTATCAGTCGGCCTTTTGGCGCAGCAATGTCCTCGACTATAAACCCTTCGAGACGTGGGAAGACGAAGGCGCGCGGGATAGCCAATCTTTGGCCGCGACGAAGGTGAAACAACTGCTCTCAGACTACCGTGCTCCAGCACTTGATCCCCTAATCGAGCGAGCCCTTAGGAGCTATGTAGCTGAAAAGAAAGCCTCTGTTCCAGATTCGTTCTTATAGACACAATTTACCTCAAATTGGGGCGGAAACTGGTTTTCCGCCCTTTATGCTGTCCGCACCGCTAATAATTTTGCTTCCCCCATAAGCGCGACAAGCATCTCAATATGCAGCATTACACTGTAACTTGCGTCGCCCAATTTCCGCTTTTCTTCGAGAATCTGTTCCTCACTCATGAGGGTAATTACGGCCTGTCCAGGGCCCGGAAGACGTGCGTCTTTGATTAGGCGTGGAAGGTGACGGTCCCTATTATACTCGCTTAAACCGTGGCGAGCAGCTCGAACGAGGAGGCGAGGGCGGTTCAACATTTTCAGCATTGTTAGGATATCATTCATGGTCTTCTCCGTGAGTTTTTGATGTCTACACAGAATGACTCAACTTACGCGTGTGTTGCGGATGAAAATAATCGCCGAACGTTAGTTTACCGATTGTTTAGCATTTGGAAACAATCATAGCGAAGTCACAAGATTTTAACGAGGGCGTAACCAATTGAAACATCATTCCTTCCTACAAAATCGCCATAAGACCATTGCCAACTCAAGGAGACTGTAATGGGGGAAAATTTGGATAGCAGACCGGTTCGTACGTTGCTGCCCCACTGGGTACCGGATGCCGCTGAACGCTATTTACTTCACACGGAAACGGGTCTGTCCATTCGTGCCGTGGCACGAAACGCTGGATGCCACGCGTCCACTGTTTTGCGTCAAATCCGCCGGTTTGAAAACCGTCGCGATGATATTCTAATCGACAAGGCTCTGCGCGACTTGGGCAAAGCACATTTTCCCAACAGCCCTATAAACAAGGATACCCAGATGGCTGCGCCCAAACGAAACCCAAACCAAACGGCCTCTGATATTGAGCTGCATTCCGAGGCGCAACGGGTGTTGCGACGCCTGTGTGAAACAGGGGCGGTTTTGGTCGTTGCTGGGAATATGGATAAGGCAGTTGTGCTGCGGGATCTTCCCGGTGGGAAATCCGCGCGCACGGCAATTGTTGATCGTCATATTGCCGAGGCGATGGCGCTCAAAGAATGGATAAAATGCAAAAAATCCGGTAAAATCGCCCAGTATGAAGCGACGGTTTCTGGCCGTAGTTTCCTGAAATCCACAATGGACGCCCCAAACCGTATGGGCGGGATGGCACATGGGTTTGCCGAGGCCCCCACGCGTTTTGATGCCGCTCCCACCACATGGTCCAATGATCGTGACGAAGACCGGCCGGTTAAGCGCTATACCTTGGCAGAAAGCCCGCTTATCGCCTTGGCCCGTCGCCGTGACAAAACCGGTAAGCCCTTTTTAAACGACGATTTAGTCGCCGCCGGCGAGCGGCTTCGGGAAGATTTCGAATTGGCTCAAATGGGGCTTCAGGACCAAAAGATTTGGGAGCAATATTTGATGCAAATCGAAGATGGCTCAACGGTTTCGACGCCCACGTTTCGCAATGAAAAACAAAAGGCCGCCCATGATCGCACCCGTGAGGCGCTGCGGGATTTGGGCCCGGGACTTGGGCATGTCGTTTTGCGGTGTTGCTGTTTCCTTGAGGGGATTGAAACCACCGAAAAAGAGATGGATTGGGCCGCGCGGAGTGGCAAAATCGTGCTAAAAATCGCCTTGCAACGGTTAGCTTTTCACACGACGAAGTCCTATGGAAAACACGGACCGATGATTGGTTGATGCGCAAAATATACGAAAACAAAAAAGGGCCTTTCCAATGGAAGGCCCTTTTCGTGTCTATAAAACGTGAAGCCTTAAGCCGCGACTGATTTCTCTGCGCGGAGCCAGTTCAACAGGTTTTCTGGTGAGGACTCGCCATAGGTATCCTCAGTGCCATTGTCGGCAATGCCGGGTTCTGCGAACCAGCCCTCGATCACACCGTCATTCACGATGGCTGCATAGCGCCACGACCGCATGCCAAAGCCTACGTTGGATTTCTCAACCAGCATGCCCATTTTGCGGGTAAATTCGCCGGAACCGTCGGGAATGACGTTGACGTTTTTAAGGTCTTGGCTCTGGGCCCATTTGTTCATCACAAAGCTGTCGTTGACGGACAAACAATAGATGCCCTCGATGCCTTCATGTTGGAAGTCAGCAAAGCCTTTTTCAAACCCTGGGAGCTGAAACGTCGAGCAAGTTGGCGTAAACGCACCGGGGAGGGCGAACAAAATAACGCGTTTGCCAGCGAAATAATCGCGGGTTGTTTTGTTTTCCCAGCGGAACGGATTGTCGCCGCCAATAGACTCGTCGCGAACGCGGGTGTGAAATGTTACGTCTGGAAGTTTTGCGCCAATTTGCATGTCTGCTCCTGTCGTGTTTTTGAATTCGAATGCGGTTTATAACGATTCTAAGTAGCGTGCAATGGCGTGGCTTCAAGGCTGAATCCGTTTGGAATTTTAGTTTTCTTACTTAAAGCGGTGCGACAAAAAGGCCGCCCCGAAGGACGGCCTTGTATTGCGCGACTTTGTGCTATGTGGGTTAAGCTGCGTCTGCGCGGGTAATGCCTGCGCCGTAAAGCACGCCTGCCAGCGCACCACCTGCGAGTGGTGCCACGATGAAAACCCAAAGTTGGGCGAGGGCGGTTCCTCCTGCGAACAACGCAGGTGCAATGGAGCGCGCAGGGTTCACCGAAACACCCGTAACGTTGATGCCAACAAGGTGGATGCCCAATAACGTCAAGCCAATTGCCAGACCTGCAAAAGCTGCCGGTGCGCCTTTTTCCGTTGATCCAAGAATGACGGTCACAAAGATAAATGTCGCGACGATCTCGAATATTAGCGCGGCAACGAGGGTATATTCCCCATTATAACCAACTCCATATCCGTTTTGACCAAGGCCATTTGCGGCAACGGAATAGTCCGCTTTTCCCGATGCAATTAAATATACAGCCGTGATGGCAAGGATGGCGCCGACAATTTGCGCCACAGAATAACGGATGAATTCCCCCACATTCATGCGGCCCGACGTGACCATCCCCAACGACACTGCTGGGTTAAGATGCGCGCCAGAAATCGCGCCGATGCCATAGGCGGCAGCCACAATTGAAAGGCCAAACGCCATGGAAATACCAACGTGCCCAATCTCAAAGCCTAGCACTGCTGCGCCGCACCCAAAAAACACCAATACAAAGGTGCCAAATACTTCTGCAATTTCTTTTTTCATAATATGTCTCTCCATTGGAAGCTTACGCCCCCTATTGCAAGCCTGTTATGCATGTGTAACTTGGCTCTGGTAGCCACATGAAAAAGCGATATATTGTGGTTAATCAAGGGAAATATTCTATGCGTGATCTAAAAATACCGGCCGAACGTCATCCTGAAAAGGCAAAACGTCCGGACAATCCACAGCCCAAGAAGCCAAGCTGGATCCGCGTAAAGGCGCCCGGCGGCAAAGGCTATGCTGAAACGCATAAGATTATGCGCGAGAATAAGCTGACCACGGTTTGCGAAGAAGCTGGCTGTCCGAACGTTGGCGAATGTTGGTCCCAAGGGCATGCCACGATGATGATTATGGGCGAGGTTTGTACCCGCGCCTGTACGTTCTGCAATATCGCGACCGGCAAGCCCCCCGAAGATTTGGATGCGTTTGAACCGGGCCGTGTTGCCCATGCGGTCAAGAAATTGGGCCTCAATCACGTGGTGATTACCTCTGTGGATCGCGACGATATTGAGGATGGTGGTGCCGAACACTTCGCCCAGACCATCCGCGCCATTCGCAAGCAATCGCCCAATACAACGATCGAAATTCTGACGCCCGACTTTATTCGCTGTGACCCAAAGGTTCTCGAAGTGGTCGTTGAGGCGCGTCCTGATGTGTTCAATCACAATCTCGAAACGGTGCCCGGCCTTTATCCCGAAGTCCGCCCCGGTGCGCGCTATTTCCATTCTCTGCGCCTTTTGCAGAGGGTTAAAGAAATGGACCCGTCGATGTTTACCAAATCGGGTATCATGGTCGGTCTTGGCGAAGACAAGCAAGCCGTGATGCAAGTCATGGAAGACATGCGCGCCGCCGACATCGATTTCCTGACCATTGGTCAATATCTTCAGCCAACGCCCAAGCACCACGCGATTGATCGGTTTGTGACGCCCGAAGAATTCAAAACCTATGAAAAAGCCGCCTATGGCAAAGGGTTCCATATGGTTTCAGCCACGCCGCTCACCCGCAGTTCCTACCACGCTGGGGACGATTTCGCGCGCTTGCGGACGGCGCGTTTACAGAAATTGGGGCGTTGAGCGCGAACCTCAACTGGGTTCGGGATTTACGGCACGCGTTGCACGTGATCGCGGAAGTCTCGGGTCAAGAACATAAAACTTCGGCGCTTATTGCGCAGGAGTTGAAGCGGTTTGCTCCCGATAAGATTCTAAAATCCGTCGGCGGGCAGGGTGTTATTGCCCTCTTTCATGGTGCGCAAGCTGGCCCGACTATTGGATTTCGCGCCGAGCTTGACGCGTTGCCGATTTATGAGTTGTCAGACATTTCCTACCGCTCCGAAAACGACGGTGTTGCGCATCTATGTGGGCATGACGGGCATATGAGCATGGTACTTGCCCTTGCCGAAGAGCTTTCAAAACAGCGGCCCAAGTCAGGCACCGTCGCACTCATTTTCCAACCCGCCGAGGAAACAGGGCAGGGTGCAAAAGCCCTTGTTCAAGATCCGAAATTCGCGGCGTTAAAGCTGGATTACCTGTTTTCGCTCCACAACGCACCCGGACAGGACGTGGGGAAAATTCAAATTCCGGCAACGGCTGCCAATTGCGCTTCTCGGGGTTTGAAAATTATGCTGACGGGAAAAACCAGCCACGCGGCGGCTCCCCATGACGGGCTTTCCCCCATGCCAACCGTTGCCCGTCTGATGCCTGCTTTGGCCGCACTTGCGTACCCTTCCGGCGGCGTCCAATCGCCCGATTTCTCGCTCGTAACCCTGACGCATGCAACGCTCGGAAAACCAACCTTTGGAATCGCGCCTGGTTATGCCGAGATTTGGGCCACCCTGCGCAGTCGCTCGGATGCGGCAATGGAAAACCTGTGCCAACAGGCCGAAACACTTGCGACTCAGGCTGCGGCCGAAGTTGGACTTGAGCTGGAATTTTCCTACCATGACGTTTTTGACGCCTGCGAAAATCACCCTCAGGCGGTAAACCTGTTAAAAAAATCCCTGCGAAAGGCGCAAATTCCTTTTGAAATAGCCCAACAGCCGCAACTTTGGTCCGAGGATTTCGGGCAATATTCACAGTCAGCACACACGGCGATGTTCTGGCTTGGGTCGGGTACAGATCAACCCCAACTTCATACGCCAACCTATGATTTCCCAGACGAGATTTTACCCGTAGGAACGGGCGCTTTTCTGGCGGTAATCCGAGAATACCTAGGATAATCGCCTAATTCTGAACTTTGATTTTGGACGGGCGTTCGCTGCTCAACTCTTGCGGCCAGCCGACCCAACGCTCCACAGAATAAATAGCACCACAGGCCAAAACCACTCCAAACACCACCAAAACACGGCGTAAGGATGGCGGTTTATCCGTCCATAAACGTATGCGAAGAAATTGGCGCGGGTTAAGGCTCATGATCTATTCCTCGATAAAACGAACTTTGCCGATATACGGAAGGTTGCGGTTTCGTTGCGCAAAATCAATGCCATAGCCGACAACGAATTCGTCTGGGATTTCAAAACCAGTCCAGTCGGCGCGGAAATCTACTTCGCGGCGTTCGGGTTTATCAAGCAAAGCGCAGGTTTTTAGGCGCGCTGGGTTCCGGCTTAACAGCATATGCGTCACATGCGAGAGCGTGTGCCCCGTATCGACAATGTCCTCTACAACCAGGACATCGCGGCCTTCAATCGCACCGCGCAAATCTTTCAAAATGCGCACTTCGCGACTGCTCTCTGTGCTATTCCCATAGGAGGACGCCTCGAGAAAATCGACCTCTACGGGCAAATCCAATTCGCGCACAATGTCGGCGATAAACACAAAGGAGCCGCGCAAAAGGCCGACAACAATCAATTTATCCGTGTCTCGAAACTCGGCTTCAATCTCGTGGGCGAGTATTTCAATCCGAGCCGCAATCGATTTGGCCGAGATCATTTGGTCGATGACATATGGACGCGTTGGCATGAAACCCCCCTTGCATTTGGGCGCGGAGTACACGAAATGGGGGGGCAACGCCATGTAAAAATTGGAAACACAATGTCTAGCCACCAAGAAACGCGCATATTGCCCTATTCCGCCGAGCAGATGTACGATTTGGTCGCTGATGTGGCAAAATACCCAGAGTTCCTACCGTGGTGTAGTGGTGCACGCATTCGTTCCGTTACGCCGATTGACGGCGGCGACGAGGTTCTTGCGGACCTTGTGATCAGCTTCAAAGTGTTTCGCGAGCGTTTTGGCAGTCGCGTGCGTTTGTTTCCCGCGCAAAGCTTGATTGAGACAGAATATCTTGATGGACCATTTAAATACCTCAAAAGCCATTGGAAATTCCGTGACATTGATGCTGGTGGTTGCGAAGTAGAGTTCTATGTGGATTTTGAGTTCAAAAACATCATTCTGCAGAAACTCATCGGTGTCGTTTTTAACGAAGCCATGCATCGCATTGTGAGAGCTTTTGAAATCCGTGCCAAGTATTTATACCCGATGCCTTAAAGGTCCCTATTGGAGTTCCTTTTTGTTTTTTTGACTAGGAAGGATAACAATGTCTGAAAATAGGAAGAAAAAATGAAGGAAGTCATACTACACATCGGAATGCACAAAACAGGATCGTCATCCATTCAGGCGAGCCTCGAAAACTACTCCGATGACACCACGACTTATGCACGCTTTGAGGAGACTAACCACTCAATGGCGCTCTCCACTATTTTTTCCGAAACGCGATATGACTATCATCTCTGGAAGATTGTGGGCCTTTCCAAAGATGAGATTGATGACAAAAAGAGACACTATCTAGAGGTTCTTGAAAAAGATTTAGTTGATCCCAAATTTGAAAGGTTAATCATTTCTGGAGAAGGCATTAGCATGTTGCTCTGGGAGGAAAAACGTTCATTGCTTCGCTTCTTTAAGTCTAGAGGTATTCGGGTCAAGGTTGTCTGTTTTGTGCGTGCGCCCAATGACTTCGCTACATCTGCAATTCAGGAACGTATTAAAGGCGGTGCCCTTAAAACTCTGCCATATATGGACCCTGTCTATAGGCAGCGCTTACTGTACTTTAGTAAAAATCTACCAAAGGAAAGCTTGATCGTAAAAGATTTTGCAGATGTTGTGAGCGAATATGGTGATGTCGTTACGGGCTTTGCAGCTATTTGTGGGTTGGACAGTGAACGCATTGACCGAAAGCGGGTGAATGAATCTTTGTCGGCGACCGCAACGAAGCTTGTGTACCGGCTTAATAAGCTACCTATTACTATTTTCGGTAATCATGACCGCGTTATGGCGAGACAAAAACTAATAAACATTCTATCAATGGCTTTTCCTACTTCAGGTGATGATAAGCTTGATGCTGGCGTCCTGTGCGGGCTTTTGAGTCCTACAGTAGATGATGATGCAAAGTTTCTCCTAGATAGCTTTCACGTGGATTTCACTCAAGTTTCGCATGCGTCAAATTTGGACTCTTGCGAAAAATATCTTTCCGATTTGTCGGACATAACGCCAAAACTATTATTTGATGCCTTGAAAAAACAACAAGTCCGATTGCCGCGCTGCAATACGATTGATGAGATTCTTACGAAATTATATCAAGAATGTTTACAAGAACGCTCTAACGTTTCCAAACTTGAATCTAGTGTCACGCACCTCCGTAATCTTGCATTGAAAACCGGAGAGCAAGGATGGCTCTTTAGGAGCGGAAAGCATGTGTGGAAGTTTTGGCATCGGAGATAGGGTAGATTTAGCATGCTTGTTTCCGGTTATAGCTTAGAAAAGCGGCGGAAAAGTTAGTCGGTGCCTTGCGTTTTTCCAAAAAAATAGGACCGCGCAGCAAAGCACGGCCCCATTATTGTATTCGCTGACTACGAGTTGAATTCGTAAGCGCGCTCACCGTGTTCTTCGAGGTCGAGGCCATTTGCCTCCATTTCCTCTGTCACGCGGAACATCACGACCATGCTGGCCAATTTGACCAAAACCACAGTGACAACCAGTGTAAATCCGCCCACGATTGCCAGCGAGCCGAGTTGCGCTGTCCATGTGCCATAGCCAAACACCGCAATCATAATCGTGCCGAAAATACCGCCAACACCGTGCACCGCAAACACGTCCAATGTGTCGTCTAATTTGATGCCGTTGCGGATGAAATTCACGGCTTCCTGACACAGAATGCCTGCGACGGCGCCGATGATCAGGGCTTCGACGGGGCCAACGAATCCCGAAGCGGGCGTGATCGACGCAAGGCCCGCGATGGTCCCTGTGACAATCCCCACGAGGCTGGCTTTGCCATATTTAACACGTTCCCAGAAGGCCCACGTAAGTGAAGCGGTTGCCGCTGAAATATGTGTGACGGTGATCGCCATAGCTGCGCCGCCGTCTGCTGCGAGCTGTGATCCGCCGTTAAAGCCAAACCATCCAACCCAAAGCATGGACGCGCCGAGCATCACCAATGGCGGCGAGTGGGGCGGCTTGGTCGCCACCCTGCGCGCGCCCAACATCACCGCCAAAACGAGGGCTGCGATCCCTGCCGTTTCATGCACAACGATGCCGCCCGCGAAGTCTTTGACGCCGACCGCGCCAAATATCCCGCCGTCCGACAGGAATCCTCCGCCCCAAATCCAGTGGACCACGGGCGCATAGCACAACAGCATCCACAGGCCCGAAAACAACATTACAAACCCAAAACCGATCCGCTCAACATAAGCCCCAACGATCAACGCGGGTGTGATGATCGCGAAGGTCATTTGGAACGCAAAGAACAATACTTCCGGCAGAGTTCCCGTGAGGCTGTCGACAGTCACCCCATCGAGAAACATTTTGCCCAAGCCGCCCCAATAGGCGTTCCCGTCGCCAAACGCGATGGTATAACCAAAGGCGAACCATAGAACGCTCATTAAACACGCAATTGCATAACAATGCATGAAGACGCTGAGCACATTGCGCGCCCGCACGAGTCCGCCATAAAACAGCGCAAGCCCTGGTATTGTCATAAACAAAACCAAAGCCGTTGCGACCAAAATCCAAGCTGTATCTGCCCCGTTCATATTCCGCTCCGTTCGTTCCAAAAATCCGGTGTTAAGGGGTTGAAGCGACTTGTGCTTGCTGAGGAAAGAGGCAAGGGCCTGCCTTGGGGTCTAAAATACGGGCAGTTCTAAAAGTCGCTAAAATATGCGCAGTATTTTAGCGTCCTGCACAAAAAAACGTCAAATTAAGAAAGTGCGCGTAGCAAAAGTGCGAGGGCGTGGTCTCGGGCTTTTATCCGCACATTGTCGCGCCCTAAAGCGCCAAATTCGACGGTTTCACTATGTGTGTCCTGCCCCAAACCAGCGACTCCAAAACACACGCGCCCCTCGGGTTTAAACTCGCTACCACCGGGGCCGGCGATCCCCGTGATCGACACCGCAAGGGTGGCGTTTGAATGCGCGAGCGCGCCCTCGGCCATCTCACGTGCCACTTCCTTCGAGACAGCGCCGTGGGCCTTAAGAGTAGTGGCGCTGACGTTTAACATGTCCTGTTTTGCTTGATTGGTATAGGTGATGAAACCGCGATCAAACATGGCAGAGCTTCCCGCGGCGTCGGTCAAAGCCGCGCTGACCATGCCGCCCGTGCAGCTTTCAGCTGTCGCAATCAATGTCTGCTTTACCTTAGCCTTTTCAAGAATTTGCGCGGCCAAGCTCATGTCAGGATAATGTGATAAAGCGCAGCAAAGGCGACAACCACAATCGCCGACATCACGCCTGCGATCACGTCGTCGAGCATGACGCCAATTGCATCGTCGCGCTCGTCCGCCCAGCCAACAGGGCCTGGTTTCGTGATGTCAAAAAGCCGGAAAGCGGCAAAGGCGACGATCCAACCCGGATAGAGTGCCAAAATCGACGCCCCCATGATCTGTGCGCCATAAGACACAGGTAAAAGCGCGATCCACATGCCAGCAACTTCATCAATTACGATCTCACTGGGGTCGTGATCTGTCTTGCCGCGCGTTTCCTTTTCAATAGCCCAAACCCCGATAAAAATAACCGCAATGGTGGCCAAAACCGCCCCCGAAAACCCACCATACAGATGTACGAGCAGGAAGACGGGCAGGGCCGCGAGGCTTCCCCATGTGCCCGGAGCGGGTTTAATCAGGCCTGCGCCGAAGAATACCGCGATGTGTTTGCTGGCTTGGGCCGAGAAGTTTGCGAGTTTGCTCATTTTTTCACCAATGTTGCGGTCGCGATCGAGGCAATGCCTTCGCCGCGCCCAGTAAATCCAAGGCGTTCGGATGTTGTTGCTTTCACACTCACACGATCCACCTCCATGTTCATAATTTCGGCCATTACTATTCGCATATTGGCCGCGTGGGGGCCGATTTTGGGGAATTCACAGATCAAAGTGCAATCCACATTCGAGATTGAAAACCCCATTTCCGTCGCCAGTTCCACTGCGTGACGTAAGAAAATATGGCTTTCAGCGCCCTTCCACTGGGGATCACTTGGGGGAAAATGCTGGCCAATATCTCCCTGCGCCAAGGCACCATAAATTGCATCCGTCACTGCGTGCATACCGACATCTGCATCCGAATGTCCTTGGAGGCCGCGCTCGAAGGGGACGCGCACTCCGCATAAGACAACATGGTCACCCGTGCCAAATCTATGCACGTCAAAGCCATTTCCAAGGCGAATATCCATCGGGTCTTCTTTCATCGCTAAGAGTCGTTCCGCGCGGTCAAAATCTGCGGGATAAGTGAGTTTTAGGTTGTCTTCGTGGCCTTGAGTTATGGTTACGTCTATCCCTAAACTAAGGGCGAGTTCCACATCATCTGCGGCAGCTATACCAGAAGCATGCGCCGTACGAATAGTATTTATTTCAAAGCCTTGCGGCGTTTGTGCGCGGTATAATCCATCTCTTGCCTGCGGGGCGGTTACCTGCCCGTCAGCCCCGCGCCAAAGCGCATCTGTTACGGCAAGAGCAGGAGCGGCGGCGGGACCAGTTTTAAGAGCTTCAATCACGCCATCAATGGTCGATTTTGCCACCAAGGGGCGTGCGCCGTCGTGGATTAACACATGGGTGATCGGGGAAGGAATTTGCGCAAGTCCGCGGGCGACCGAGGCGGAGCGACTATCGCCGCCCTCCACATATATCACATCGGTTCGGCCTTTGAGGGCGTCGCGCGCGCACTCCACTCCACCCATTGGCGCAACAATGATTATTTCGGAAATCAACGGGTGGTTGGAAAAGCAATCGACCGTGTGAGCCACAACCGCGCGCCCCGCGAGCATTTGGAACTGTTTCGCACGCCCAGACCTGTCTGCGCCCATGCGAGACCCATTTCCAGCGGCAACAATTAAAGCAGCAATGCGCATAGGGGATTGTTAACTTTCGTTGTTTTCACGCCCCTTGTTTAAGCAATGCGCGCTTTGAGAACAATGGGCGAGTTGCTGCCTAAATTTTATGCAATGCGTGTTTTTCGCGCAGAATGCACCGTCGCGGAATTGCCTTTTGCTTTTGTGGGGCGTAGCACTGAAATGTGCACAAGGATTAGGCGTTTGACCATTAATATTGCAGATATCATTTTGGACCCACCGGTCCTATTGGCGCCATTGGCCGGAATTACGGATTTGCCGTTTCGCAATCTGGTGTCGTCCTTTGGGGCAGGGTTGGTCGTAAGCGAAATGGTTGCCAGTCAAGAAATGTTTCAGGGCAAACCCGGCGTGCGCGAACGGGCCGAACTAGGGTTTGATAGCAGCAATACCTCGGTTCAGATCGCCGGAAAAGACGCCTATTGGATGGGCGAAGCCGCCAAAATGATCCAAGATAACGGCGCGCGTGTGATCGACATTAATATGGGCTGTCCGGCGAAAAAAGTCGTGAACGGCTATTCAGGGTCCGCCCTGATGAAAGATTTGGACCATGCGCTGACGCTGATTGAGGCTGTTGTTGAGGCCGTTTCGGTGCCTGTAACGCTTAAAACGCGTTTGGGTTGGGACGACGCTTTGCTTAACGCGCCCGAACTCGCGGCCCGCGCAGAGGCGGCGGGCATCCGCATGATTACGATCCACGGACGGACTCGCTGCCAGTTTTACAAAGGTCGCGCCGACTGGGAAGCGATTGCCGGTGTCAAAGCCGCCGTTTCCATTCCCGTCGTGGCGAATGGGGACATTATCAATGCCGACACCGCGCGTCAGGCCCTTGCACAATCTGGCGCGGATGGTGTGATGATTGGCCGTGGCGCACAGGGAGTGCCGTGGATTTTGGCACAGGTTGCCGCCGATCTTTTTGGCTCCGCACCCCCCGAAATCCCGCAGGGAAATGCCCTGATCGACATGGTTTCGGGGCACTATGAAGCCATGCTTGAATTCTATCCCGTCCCTCTTGGCGGGCGCGTCGCACGCAAACATCTGGGCTGGTACATGGATGGCGTTCACACCCCAGCCGCCCTGCGCAAAGCCGTTTTAATCGCGAAAAACCCCAAAACTGTGTTGGCGCTACTGCCCGATGCTCTTTCTCCTGACCATTGCCCGATCGAAGGACTAACCGATGATTGAATATGACATTGACCTCTGGGCGTCGCTGCCAATTCCAGCGCTGATCCTTGACGATGCAGATTGCATTCTCGAGAGCAATGCCGTTGCCGAAGCCTTTTTAAACTCCTCCGCAAAAATGCTCATAGGGGCGTCGGTGTGGGACAAAGTTATGATCGACTCGCCGCTCGAAACCAGCTTTCAGCGTGTCCGAAAAGACCATTCCGCGTTATTTATCAATGATGTCGACGTGGGAAGTGGCGAGCGCGCGCCCGTGCTGTGCAACATTCAAATTGCGTCCCTGAGCTCTAGTAAAGGCGAGCGGACGGGTAAAATCCTCCTGCTGATATCGCCGCGCGAAATTGCCGATCGTTTAGGGCGGAGCCATTCGGTCAAAACTTCGGCGAAATCCGCGATCGGGATGGCGGAAATGCTGGCCCATGAGATTAAAAACCCGCTCGCGGGCATTACGGGGGCCGCGCAACTCTTGGCGATGAACCTGTCGAATGATGATCAAGAAATGACCGACCTCATTGTCCAAGAATGCCGTCGGATTGTGAAACTTCTGGAGCAAGTCGAGCAATTTGGCAATGTCCTCAAACCCCAGTGTACCGCCGTGAATATCCATGATGTGCTTGATCGCGCGCGGCGTTCGGCGATGGTGGGTTTTGGCGCACATATGGAAATCATTGAGGATTACGATCCCTCCATGCCACCCACATGGGGTGATATGGACCAGCTCCTACAGGCGTTCCTCAACCTTTTGAAAAACGCCTCGGAGGCCAATAAAAACGGCGGCAAAATCCGTATTCATACCTTCTATGAAAACTCGATGCGCCTACGTCGGACAGACGGGTCTGGCTCGGTCCCGCTTCAAATTGAGATCATTGACGATGGCCCTGGATTGCCGAGCGAAATTGCGGGGGACATCTTTGAACCCTTTGTTTCGGGGCGTGAGAATGGCACGGGGCTTGGCCTTGCGTTGGTGAGTAAAATCATCTCGGAGCACCAAGGCTGGATTGCCGTTGACTCGTCCCCCGGGCGCACCGTGTTTCGGATTTCGCTGCCTGTTGCCCCAAAAGAATCCGCAGTTGATGCGCCCAACACTCAAAATAAAACGGAGATCCTATAATGGACGGTACAGTTCTTGTCGCTGACGACGACCGCACAATTCGCACAGTTCTAACGCAAGCACTGACTCGGGCGGGCTGTAAAGTGCACGCAACCTCGTCGTTAATGACGTTGATGCGCTGGGTCGAAGAAGGGAAGGGCGATTTGGTGATTTCCGACGTGATGATGCCCGACGGCAATGGCATAGAGGCCCTGCCACGCATCGGAGAATTGCGCCCCGGATTGCCGGTAATTGTGATTTCCGCCCAAAACACGATTATGACCGCGATCCAAGCTGCCGAAGCCGAGGCCTATGACTATTTGCCTAAGCCGTTTGACCTGCCCGATTTGATGAAACGCGCCGCGCGCGCTCTTGAGATTAAACGCCGCGTCAATCCCTTGTCCCACGAGACCGGCGCGCCGCGAGAATCCACCCAAGATGATCTGCCGTTGGTGGGGCGCACGGCCCAAATGCAAACCCTCTATCGACTGGTAGCGCGAGTGATGAACACCGACTTGACGGTGATGATCTCGGGTGAAAGTGGCACGGGCAAGTCGTTGATCGCGCGAGCAATTCACGACTTTTCTGACCGCCGCACTCAGCCATTCATTGTGGCCTCCGCCAATGATTTGCAGGGCATGGACGGGCCAGCCACCGTTATTTCACGCGCCAAAGGCGGCTCGATCCTTTTTGACGAAGTGGGCGATCTCGACGCCGACGCACAGGCCCGTGTAGTGCGTATGTTGGATAGTTTTGGCGATAATGCACCGCGTATTATGGCGACGAGTCAGTCGAATTTGAGCCTGAAAATGGAGGCAGGGACGTTCCGCCAAGACCTCTATTACCGCCTCTGTGGTGTGACCATCACGGTGCCGTCCCTGCGCGAACGGGTCGATGATATCCCGCTTCTTGCTGAACATTTCCTTGCGAAGGCTGAGCGCGAAGGAGCCTCTTTGCGTCGGATTGGACCGGATGCAATGGAACTCATTCGCGCCTTTAGCTGGCCTGGAAATGTACGCCAGTTGGAGAATTCCGTGCGCCGTTTGGTTTTGACCAGCGTCGGCGAAGAAATTAATCGGGCCGAAGTTGAGCTTGTCCTCGGGAATCAGCCAGTAATCGAACCCGCGAATGGTGGCCGCGAGGGCGAATTGCTCTCGGCCTCGGTGGCAAAACATCTGCGTCGTTATTTTGACCTTCATGGCGGTGCGTTGCCGCCGACAGGCGTTTATCAACGTATTCTGCGTGAAGTTGAGACGCCATTGATCGAGATATCACTTGATGCAACGGGTGGAAATCAGGCGAAATGCGCCGATTTACTTGGGATTAACCGAAATACTCTCAGAAAGAAGATCACAGAGCTCGAAATTAACGTGACACGCCGCCGCAAATTGATGTAAAAGAGCAACATACCCGTTGCAAGAAGGCTGCTACCCTTGTGACAGACGGTATATATTGTGGCGTGCCTATCGAAGGGCACAGTATCTTTGGGGGACGCGGTGCCAAGTTTGGTCCGTAGTGCGACATTCAATAGGCTTATACGTTTAAGGCGCCAAAAGCGTTTTCAAAACTTCGCGACCCTCGGAATGGTGGTTTTGGGGCCTATTCTGGCTGCTGCGACGTTTGTGATTCTTGGGCCACTGGAAGTTTCGACAGGCCCCAATAGTCTGCGGCTGATTCTGCTGGCGGATATGATCTATGCCCTCGTCGTTGCGGCCTTGGTTCTCCAACAAGTCGTGCGCATGGTGTCTGCACGGCGGGCAAAATCCGCGGGTTCAAAACTCCACCTTCGACTGACGGGTGTTTTTGCCCTCGTGACGCTTTTGCCGACCATTTTGGTCGCTGTGTTCGCCATGTTGACGGTGAATGTCGGGATTGAAGGCTGGTTTTCGGACCGTGTGCGACAGGTGGTTTCAAGCTCACTGGATGCCGCCCAAGCCTATGAAGCCGAGCATCGTCGCGATCTTGTTTCCGACGCCGAGCAGCTTGGAAATGACATCGACATTGAGGCCTTGGGGAATTTTCGCATGTCCGACGGCGATTTGCGCGAGATTTTGACCAATGCCCAAGCCAATGTGCAACGCGGCCTGCGCGAAGCTTTTGTCGTTGACGGGGCAGGGACCATTCGGGCCCGCGGGGATCGGTCTTATTTGTTCAACTATGAACAACCCAAATCTTCTGATTTTGACAAAGCCAGCAAGGGCGAAACTGTTGTCATTAAGGACTGGGAAAACAACGAATTTCGCGCCCTTGTCGCGCTTTCAGGGCTAACAGATCGCTACCTGTACCTGTCGCGAGAGGTCGATGGGGATATCCTAAGCCTGTTGGACGAAACAAAACAAAACGTTTCCCTTTATGAACAATTGGAAAAGGATCGCGGTAAAATCCTGTTTGAGTTTGGCCTGCTGTACCTTGGGTTTGCCGTCATTTTGATCCTTGCCGCGATTTGGCTCGGACTTTGGTTTGCGGAGCGTCTTGCGCGACCCGTGGGACGGTTGACCAGTGCGGCGCAACAGGTTGGCGCAGGCAATTTGAACGTGCGCGTATATGAGGAGGCTGGCGACGACGAAATCGCGCTCCTGTCGCAATATTTCAACCAAATGACGGGGCAATTGCGGGAGCAACGGGAGACTTTGCTCCAGAATACACGCCAAATTGAGGATCGCCGCCGCCTTTTTGATTCCGTTTTAAGCTCGGTCACGTCCGGCGTTGTCGGGTTGGATGCGGATGGAGGCGTTGATTTTGTAAACCGTTCGGCACAGGGGTTGTTGAATATAAATGACTCTGGCAATCAAAAGCTGTCGCTTGCGGTGCCAGAATTCGGTGACTTTTTTGCCCGCACACAAGCCAACCGTGCAGAATCCGCGCAGGAAGAAGTTCTTGTCGTGCGGGACGGGAAGCAAGAAAACCTCCTCGTGCGGATCGCCCCACGGCGCGGTTCCGGTGGCGCATTGGAAGGGTACGTTGTGGCCTTTGACGATGTGACCGACCTCGTTTCTGCCCAACGCATGGCCGCTTGGGGCGATGTGGCGCGTCGGATCGCGCATGAAATTAAAAACCCGTTGACGCCAATCCAGCTATCGGCGGAACGCTTAAAGCGAAAATATTCCTCAAAGCTTTCGGAAGAAGATGCAGAAGGCATGGCCTATATGACCGATGTTATTGTGCGTAAAACCAATGACTTGCGGCGTATTGTTGATGAGTTTTCCAAGTTTGCGCGCATGCCAGAACCAGAACTCCGCAGTCATGATCTGACCGAAATTATGCGGGACGCCGTTCATCTGCAAACGGGTGCGCTTGATCCCGTGAAGTTAGTCGCTGAGTTGCCAGAGGAGCCTATATTTGCGGATGTGGATTCAACGATGATCGCACAAGCCTTGACCAACATAATTAAGAACGCGGGCGAAGCGGTTGAAACACATGTCGAAAATGGCGTTCCAGATGGGTTTATTCCTATGGTAAAAATTAATATGGAAGCAGATGACGAGACACTGCGCATTCGTATTTCCGACAATGGCATTGGCTTTCCTATTGATCGCTCACGCTTGTTTGAGCCGTACGTAACAACACGCGATAAGGGCACGGGCCTTGGCCTGCCCATCGTTAAGAAAATCATCGAGGAGCACGGCGGGACGCTGGCGCTTTTGGATGCAGAAATATTTGGAAACACAACACATGCAGGCGCTTGTGTGGCTGTTGCCCTTCCTTTGGGCACGCCAAAAAAACTGAAAGAGGTGAGCTGATGAGTGACATTCTTATTGTTGACGACGAACGTGATATTCGTGAACTAATATCGGATATCCTTAAAGATGAAGGCTTTACAACGCGTCTTGCAAGTAACTCTGACGAGTGTATGGATCAAATAGCTTCTGAGCCTCCGAGTTTGATGATCCTTGATATTTGGCTGAAAGATAGCCAAATGGACGGCATCGACATCCTGAAATCGGTGAAGCGCAGCCATCCCGATGTGCCTATTGTGATTATTTCTGGTCACGGGAATATCGAAATCGCCGTCGCCGCGATAAAACAGGGTGCCTATGATTTCATTGAGAAACCCTTCAATATTGACCAGCTTTTGGTCGTTATTACGCGGGCGATGGAAACGTCGCGCTTGCGCCGTGAGAATAGTGAGTTGCGCCGTCGGGACGTAACGCTCAGTGAAATGATTGGATCTAGTTCCGCCTATAAGGCCTTGAAATCAAACCTTGAAAAAGTCACCAAATCCAATGGCCGCATTATGCTGCGGGGACCTGCTGGGTCGGGCAAGGAAAGCGCTGCGCGGTATATTCACAGCGAAAGTGATCGCGCGTCTGCACCGTTTATCGTGGTTAATTCCGCGTCAATTGAACCCGAGCGGATGGAAGAAGTCCTGTTTGGGCGCGAAAGCCCAGAACGCGGGATTGAAACTGGGTTGCTTGAGGAAGCGCATGGCGGCGTTATCTACTTTGATGAAGTTGCCGATATGCCGATGGGGACGCAGAGCAAGATCCTGCGCGTTTTAGTCGATCAGCAATTTCAACGCGTGGGCGGCGGCGAAAAGGTTCGCGTTGATATTCGCGTTATATCGAGCACAAACAGGAACTTGCAGGCCGAGATTGAAGCTGGAAATTTCCGTCAGGAGCTTTTTCATCGTTTGAATGTCGTGCCGATCACCGTGCCCTCGCTTGAAGACCGTCGGGAAGATATTCCCGAGTTGGCCGTCGCCTTTATCGCAGCCTTTAACAAGGATCAGGGGCTACCTTTGCGACATCTTTCGGAGGAAGCGCAGGCCTTGTTACAGACCATGAGTTGGCCTGGAAACGTGCGCCAGTTGAAAAACGTCATCGAACGCATTCTAATTCTTGGCAATGACAGCGAGATTATTGAGGCAAGCGATTTGCCGCAACAGGGCGAGCCGTCTGGTGGGAGCTCGGGCGTTGTTCTTTCGGCGGGTTTGGCGACCTTGCCGCTTCGTGAAGCGCGTGAATTGTTTGAACGCGAGTATTTAATGACGCAAATCAATCGGTTCGGCGGAAATATAAGCCGCACCGCAACCTTTGTTGGTATGGAACGCAGCGCGCTTCATCGCAAACTTAAGTCGCTTGGGATTGTGACCAGCAATAAGACGGGTGCGCGGGTTGCGCATATTGACGATTTTGAGGGCGAGGACTTGGAATAAGCATCACCAATTGACGCACTCAAGGGCATAGGCCATAGATTGCTACAAATGAGAACCCATTGAAGAAGCACAAAAGGGCAGTTTTATGAAGGTCATCATCTGTGGCGCGGGACAAGTTGGCTGGCAAATCGCCCGTCATCTTTCGGGTGAACGCAACGATGTAACGGTTGTGGATAACAATGCCGAACTGGTGCGGCGCGCTATGGATACCTTGGAAGTTCAAGGGGTTGCAGGGTTTGCGAGCTATCCGGATGTTCTCAAGGCGGCGGGGGCAAGTGATGCGGATATGATCATCGCGGCGACCCATTCGGACGAAGTGAATATGGTGACCTGCCAAATTGCCCACTCGATTTTTTCCGTGCCCCGCAAAGTGGCCCGTTTGCGCAGTAAGTCGTACCTCGATGCCATTTATTCCGACCTTTATCGCCGCGATCACATGCCGATCGATGTGGTTATTTCCCCTGAGAAAGAGGTTGCTGCTGCGGCCTTGCAACGCCTCGCGGCGCCTGCTGCCTTTGATACAGAAAGTTTTCTCAACGGCAAAAGCCAGCTTTTGGGGCTTCAACTTGATGCGGATTGTCCGGTTCTAAATACGCCCTTGCGTCAGTTGACGGATTTGTTTTCAACCCTCTCGGCGAACGTGGTTGGTGTGCGTCGCAAAGGGACATTGTTTGCGCCTGTGCCCAATGATCAGCTGTTCGCTGGCGACCAAATTTACGTATTTACTAACAGCGAAGACGTGGCACGTACCTTGGAAGTGTTCGGAAAAGTCCAGCACAAACAAGACCGTGTGGTTATTTTGGGTGGTGGGAATGTGGGGCTTGCCGTGGCCTTGGCGTTGGAAGCAAAAGGCCGCACCGTGCGCACAAAAGTGATTGAGCGCGACCGTGCCATTGCTGAAAAAGCCGCTGACACTTTGGAGCGGACCATCGTTTTGAACGGCGACGGGTTAAGTCCTGAATTGCTTGAAGAGGCCGGAATTGATCGTTCAGACGCTATTTTATGTGTCACCGACGATGATAAAACCAATCTATTGGCCGCGGTGCGCGCCAAGGGTTTGGGCTGTAAAATGGCGATCTGCTTGGTGAATGACCCGTCCTTGGTGCCACTTTTGGCCCCCATGGGGATCGACGCCTATATCAACCCGCGGTCCACAACTGTGAGTTCTATTTTGCGCCATATCCGGCATGGCCGTGTGCGCGAAGTTTACTCCATTGGCGACGCAGAAGCCGAAGTGATCGAGGCGCAAGTGCTCTCGACAAGTCCGATTTCGGGACGGGCGCTGAGGGATATTGAATTCCCTGAGGGTGTTTTGGTGGGCGCCGTTTTGAGCAAGGGCGTCGTGTCGCGGCCCGAAGGCTCCATGCGGATCGAAGAGGGCGATGTGTTAACCATTTTCACCATGGCCGCCGACGTGCCTGAGGTCGAGCGCCTCTTGCAGGTTTCGATCGACTTTTTCTAGCCATGTTAGCCCGTATCCTTGGCCTGCCGTTGTTTGTGATCCTGATGGGGATCGGATCGGTGGCGATGTTTTTGCCCGCGCTTCACGCAGGAGCAACGCGTGATTTTCAAACGGCGAGGGTCTTCTTTTACGGCGGGTTGTTGTTCCTGATTTTCACGTTGATTATCGCGCTGGCAACCGCAAATTATAAGCCGCGTAATGAGACGGGCTCCCATCTCCTGTCGCTTTTTGTGTGTTTTGTGCTGCTGCCGATGATGCTCGCGGTGCCCTTTCATCAAACAGTAACAACATCGACGTTTGGCGAAGCGTATTTCGAGATGGTTTCGTCAATAACGACGACGGGCGCGACGCAATATGCCGACCCAGCGCAACTGCCCCGTTCTGTGCATTTATGGCGGGCTTTGGTGGCGTGGCTGGGTGGGTTTTTCGTTTGGGTAAGTGCCGTGGCCATCCTTGCGCCGTTGAATCTCGGCGGATTTGAGGTCTTGGCTGAGGGGCGGCACGGAACGGGATCGAGCCTGTCCCAGATCTCCCGCGTTGCCGGTGGGTCCGTGCGTTTGCAACGTGCGGCCCTTCGACTCCTCCCGATTTATAGCGGGTTAACGGCGGTATTTTGGGTCTTTTTAATTATCGCGGGTGACCGACCATTTGGGGCGCTTATTCACTCAATGTCGACCTTTGCAACCAGCGGGATTTCGGCCACGGGCGGTATGCAAAACAACTCATCCGCGGGGTTTGGCGAATTTGTCGTCCTGATTGGCATGTGTTTTGCCCTGTCACGCCTGACTTTTTCGTCTGATATGAAGGCCCGTAGCATCAAGGTTCTTAAAACTGATCCTGAAATCCGCATCGCGACCTTTCTTATTATGGCGGTACCGTCGCTGATTTTTATGCGCCATTGGTTTGGTGCCCTCGAAGAACAATCGGTTGAGGATGCGCGCCAAGCACTTTCGGCCCTTTGGGGGAGTATCTTTACGACAGTTTCTTTCCTTTCGACCACAGGTTTTGAGAGCGCCTCTTGGACGCAAGCGAGCCGGTGGTCGGGTCTCGCGACACCAGGGCTTATTCCACTTGGCTTGGCGATGGTTGGTGGCGGTGTGGCCACCACGGCGGGCGGAGTGAAGTTGTTGCGGATTTATGCGCTTTATAAAAACGGGCAGCGCGAAATTGAACGGATTATCCATCCCACAAGTGTCGCGGGATCGGGGCCTGCGGTGCGCCATTTACGGCGGCGTGGGGCTTATGTTGCGTGGATTTTTTTCATGCTGTTTGCCCTCTCGGTGTCCTTCGTGATGCTGCTCTTGGCCTATAACGGTGTTGGTTTCGACAATGCGCTGATTTTGACAATCGCGGCGCTAACGACAACTGGACCCTTGGCAAATGTCGTGACGGAAACACCGATTTCTTATGCGACCTTGTCACCCACGGTAAAGCTGGTTTTAGGGGCGGCAATGGTGGTGGGACGGCTCGAAACCCTTGCCGTTATCGCGCTTTTAAACCCCGACACATGGCGTCGATAGCGGCAAAATTACCATTTCATAAATTTTGATGCTTTTTTTGCACTAGAAACTATACGCATGGATAGTCATACTGACAGATAAGACCGAAACAGCCTTTAGTGCTGGCATATAAAAACAAGAAAAAAGGCTATAAAACAATGGCTGCCGACAAACAGAATTTACAAGACGCCTTTCTGAATCATGTTCGCAAGACAAAGGTTCCAGTTACTATTTTCCTCATTAACGGTGTGAAACTTCAGGGTGTTATCACTTGGTTTGACAATTTCTGCGTGCTTTTGCGTCGCGATGGTCAATCTCAGCTGGTGTATAAACACGCGATTTCAACAATCATGCCGTCTCAGCCGATCAGCCTTTACGACGGCGAAGAATAGGCAAAAATGGGCGAAGAAATTCCCGAGAAGTCCGTAACGCCGGTTTGGGTGCTGCATCCTGATTTGCGTAACGACCGCTTTCGCCGTGATCCAGAATTCGCTTTGCAAGAGGCGGTTTCTCTCGCTGAGGCGATGCCCGAAACCGATGTTGTCGGAGCGACAATTGTACCCGTTCCCAAGATTCGGGCTGGGTGGTTGTTTGGCAAAGGCAAAACCGAAGAGCTTAAACAACAGTTTTTGGAAACCCATGTTGATCTCGTCATCATTGACGGTACGTTAACGCCCGTTCAACAGCGCAACCTCGAAGAAGAGTGGAACGTCAAAATCCTCGACCGCACGGGTTTGATCCTTGAGATTTTCTCGGATCGGGCGCGTACCCGTGAGGGTGTGTTGCAGGTTGAAGTGGCGGCATTGTCGTACCAACGCACCCGCCTTGTGCGGGCATGGACCCACCTTGAGCGCCAACGCGGTGGGCTTGGATTTGTGGGCGGACCGGGCGAAACGCAGGTCGAGGCCGACCGTCGTGCTCTTGATGAACGCATCAACAACCTCAAGCGCCAGCTTGAAAAAGTTGTCCGCACCCGCGCCTTGCATCGGCAATCGCGCGCACGCGTACCGTTCCCTGTGGTCGCCTTGGTTGGCTATACCAATGCTGGGAAATCTACGCTTTTCAATCGCTTAACGGGGGCTAATGTCTTTGCGAAGGACATGTTGTTTGCCACACTAGATCCAACCATGCGTTCGGTTGAATTACCGTCCGGCCGAACGATTATTCTCTCGGATACGGTTGGTTTTATTTCCGAACTTCCCACACAATTGGTCGCCTCGTTTCGCGCCACTTTGGAAGAAGTTCTTGAGGCCGATTTGATTTTGCACGTGCGTGATATTTCGCATCCGTTGACCGATCAGCAATCGCGCGATGTGACAACCATCATGACCGATCTTGGCGTGTCTAAGGAGACGCCGTTGATTGAAGTGTGGAACAAAGTCGATCTTTTGGATGACCAAGAACAAGAGGGTATTCTTGCCAAATCCGAGCGCGAAGAGGCAATTTTTGCCACCTCGTCGATTACAGGCCAAGGCATTGAGGCGCTGCTTGATGCGGTGTCCGAAGCGCTAACCGACCCCAAAACCTACCGTGATCTTGTGCTGCCGTATAGCGACGGTAAAAAACGCGCGTGGCTGTTTTCAGAGGGCTTGGTTGAGGCCGAGACCCAAGGCGAAGACGGGTTCCACCTCAAGGTTCACTGGACCGCACGCCAAGAGAAAAACTTCCGCGATATGTAAAAGGCGCGCCATGGATTTGGCGCGACCTTTCCCGTTACTTTGGTTCCGGACTCAAGGTTGCAATCCCAACGGAACCCGCACGCGCGAGGGCGGGATCAAGGCTCATCGGGAGGTATTCCCCGCGGCGCCAAAGCTGCCCCATATCATCATAATGGCGACTTAACGGATGGCCCGATTGCCCCGTTGCGATGATGAAAACAGAACTGTCAGGGTCTGCGAAATCATAAACACCGCGATAGCCCGCCCCTTGAACATTGGAAAACGGTTCGTCTTCCGTGCCAGAGGTGAGGCCCATCATAAGGGTGTTATCACCGCCTGAAGTGCTTTGGCGAATATTGACGAACCATTTGAGAATAGGCGTTTTTCCTAGAACCGCATGGTCGTGGGTTGCCTGATGCGCATCCCCCCAACGCAACGACGTCAACGCGGAACCATAGGTCTGGTCTAGCCATAAAAGCGCATCGTCCAAGGCAATCCGCGCGAGGTCCTTGCAATTCTCGGGCTGGGTGGATTGCACGATGTCACACCACGCGCTTGCGCCGTCGGTATCGCGGTACACGCGGTCGATAAACACGGGATTGACGTGGGTGAACTCATCGGCAAGCGGCCCTAGTTCGTCTTGGATTAACCGTTTTTGCAAGGCCCGCATCCACGCCGCATAGATCAGCGGTTCTGGGAGGTGTTCATTCATTTCCCCGTTCCAATTTGCCAAAAGATCGAGCGCGATTTGGCGGCGGCGTTCGATGGTGCCGTCCGGAGCCTGTGCGCCGGAAAACCATAGATCGGCGGCAATCAACGGCAGAATGCGGCGCGCGGTATAGCTCACGGTATCAAGCTGGCCTTCGATGAAACTCTCGCGGGTGTGGACTTCGCGGTTTTGCATCAGCTTTTTCCAACGTTCAATGCGTTCCGTATCCCCCCAGTAAAAACTTATATGATTGGGGAAGGGACGGTCGATAATCTGGTTGTTGGTATTGCCCAAAATGCCCCCCGCAGGTTTACGGAATTCGGGGTTGAAGCTATAAGGCATGCGCCCTTGCCAACGGTTGTTTTCCAGCCATCCGGGGGCCGGTGTGCGGCCTTGGGTTTGGTGGTTATAGGCGCGACGCGGGGCCGCGCCGAAGGTCTTGAGAGCAATTTCCTTGCCGTCCACCAACGTCACGTTTTGCGCACTGCCGATATAGGTTTCGCCTGCGGCAATGGCCTCGTCGATGGTTTTGGATTTCATCAGCTTCATCAAGGCGCTCACGGAGGTGTCATGCGCTGAAAGCGCGGTCCAACCAAGGGTGGCGACGTGGCCTTGGGGGGTGATTTTCCCGACATTATAGTGGCTTGGCGGTAGGACAGGGCCATTTTCAGTCCAACGCAAAGTCAGGGTGCGCGGCGCGGCGTCCTTCACATGGACGATGGTTTGGCGAATTTCAAAACGTTTGTATCCGGTGGGCGTCAGGTATTCCTCGGAGTCTTCGGGGTTGAGCTGCTCAATAAACAGGTCTTGATCGTCCATGAACGCTGCCGTCAGCCCCCAACCGATGTAGTCCGAGCGCCCAGAGAGGATCACAGGGACGCCCGGAATTGAGGCGCCAATGATGCCGCCCTGTTGCAACTCGATCCGTGCAAGATACCAGATCGATGGCGCGGAAAAGCCCAAATGCGGATCGTTGGCGAGCAGTGTCGCTCCCGCCGCTGAACGCGATGGCGCGGCGGCCCAAGCGTTCGACGCGCCTGCAAAAGCGCGTTTTTTGAACGGCGTAAGGGCCGCGATCATCGGGTCGAGAGGTTCCGCGAATTGCGCATAGATCGGGTATTCAGACTTGGGGAACAGGCTGGTGTATTCTGGCAACGCGTTGATCGGCATGCCCAAGGGATCGGGCAACAGGTCTTTGACCCGCTCTTTGGGGAGGGCCAAAATCGCCCGCGTGCGCAAAATTTCATCTTCAAGCTGGCCTGAAAATTCCAGCGCCATTATTTTCCCAACGGCGATGGAATCCGCGGGAGTCCACGGGGCAATGGCTGTGGGAAACAGGAAAAATTCCGGCGCGCCACGTCCCAACGCCCCCGTATTGATTTGCGCAAGCCAACTGTTGACGCCCCGCGCATAGGCATTGAGCGCCAGCGTAGTTTCGGGATCTTGGTCGCGCACCGAGCGTTTGGCCAAGTCATAGATATCAAGGCGGCGCATCAGGTCGTCGACTTGCAAAGCGCGTTCACCAAAAAGCTCCGACAAGCGGCCTTCAGCGGTGCGGCGCATCAGAACCATTTGCCATAAGCGATCCTGTGCATGGGCGAATCCAAGGCCGAAATAGACGTCCTCGTCGGTTGCGCCAAAAATATGAGGCACACTGGCGTTGTCACGGATAATTTCGACGTCGCCCGTGATTCCGGTCACAACATAATCGGCGTCATATTCGGGAATGGAACGGCTGGCCAAGTAGTAAACGCTGAAAAAAGCCAATGCGATCAAGGTCGCAAGAGCCAGAAACAGACGGGTAAGCCATTTAACAAAGGTCGACATGACGGCTCCAGGTTGACGCGCGGATTGTATACATTAAGGTCTGCCCCAAAGAGACTCGGCATGGAATTCCGATGGGTTTCCAGTGTCTACGCGAAAAAACTTTGGGAGAAAAGCTATGGCGAAAATCACTTTCTTGGGTCTAGGCGTTATGGGCTATCCCATGGCAGGACATCTTGCGGCGGCGGGGCATGAGGTAACAGTTTTTAACCGCACAACCGCTAAAGCCGAGGCTTGGGCCAAGCAACACGGTGGCAATTTTGCGCCGACACCCGCGCATGCAGCCAAAGGCGCGGACTTTGTGATTTCCTGCGTGGGGAATGACGATGATTTACGCGCAGTTTGCACGGGGCCAGACGGGGCGTTTCAATCGATGGCGGAGGGCGCGATTTTCGTTGATCACACCACGGTTTCGGCGGCCGTCACCCGCGAACTTTACGCGATTGCCGCAGAAACTGGCATTGGATTTGTCGATGCGCCCGTGTCCGGCGGCCAAGCAGGAGCCGAAAACGGCGCGCTTTCGGTAATGTGCGGCGGTGATCAGGATAAATATGATGCGGCGGAACCCATCATGCAGGTCTATGCCAAGGTTTGTCGTCGTTTAGGCGAAAACGGGGCAGGGCAATTGACGAAAATGGTCAATCAAATCTGTATCGCAGGGGTCGTTCAGGGGCTTTCCGAGGCGCTGCATTTTGCGGAAAAAGCCGGTCTGGATGGCGAGGCGGTGATCGAGACGATTTCGGCGGGTGCAGCTGGCAGTTGGCAGATGCAGAACCGTTATAAAACCATGTTAGCCGATGAATATGACCACGGGTTTGCCGTTGATTGGATGCGCAAAGACCTTGGTATTTGCCTTGATACCGCTGATGAGAATGGCGCGAGTTTGCCGATGACCGCGCTTGTCGATCAGTTCTATAAAGACGTTCAGAAGCTTGGTGGCAATCGTTGGGACACCTCAAGCTTGTTGAAACGTTTGCGCCATATGGGGTGAACTTTTTCCCTTCGGACATAAAAAAAGGCGGCTCACATGAGCCGCCTTTTTTTATTACATCTCAATCCCTTATGGGATGATGCGCGAGTATTTTGATCCTTCGAGCGTCGCACCCGCCATCAAGCCCGCTTGGCCAAAGACAACGGCGATCACTGGCGCATTGGAGGTTGTTGTCGCAACCGACAGATTGCTGCCTTTGTCATTTACGGCATATTCGATGTCGGCACCTGCGGCCCAACCGCTTGCGCCGCGGAATTTGTTCAACGCAGGTTCGGTCATAAAGAACAACACATAGGCGAGTTGTTGTGCGCCAATTTGAAAGCCAACCGAGGCGGATGTCGCAGAATAGTAGTCGACGGTCGCGTCGTTGATGCGCAGCGCGCCTTTGCCAAACGATCCCCCCACGCCTAAGCCCGCTTTGGTCACCACAGGCATTACCAGCATCCCCGTGGATTTCGCGCCAAGGTCAACAGTTCCGGGATACGTTGCGTACATATGACGTACGGTAGCGTCGACTTGTAGGTCCAATACGGCGGCGCCATCGTTGCCCACGCCATTGCCACAGGCCGCTGTCGTTGCCGCAGCAGCACCTGCTGTCAGCAGAAAGCCGCGACGCGAAAGCCGCTCAAAATGCGTTGGTGTTTTCATTGCTTCGTTCCTCAATTGTTGGTCCCAAACACGTGTTGGAAACCATTTTTAGTGTCGGGTCACACCCGATCTTGTTCAAAACTATAGGGGAGTCCCATAATATTGTCATTATATATAGGTATGTGTTGCGAAAAAATGCGAAAATGTGCCGATTTAACGTCCAGCTAAAAGCCGTGCGGCGCGGGGGGCAAAGTAGGTTAGAATTCCGTCACAACCGGCGCGTTTGAAGGCCATAAGGCTTTCGATCATGGCTTTGTCGCCGTCAATCCAGCCGTTTTGCGACGCCGCCATTTGCATCGCGTATTCGCCGGACACTTGATAAGCAAAGGTCGGCACGCCGAATTCGGATTTTACGCGGTGGCAAATATCTAAATACACCATGCCCGGTTTGACCATGACCATATCCGCGCCCTCGGCCAGATCGCGGGCCACAAGGCGCAGGGCTTCGTCGCTGTTTGCGGGATCCATTTGATAAGTGTTTTTGTCGCCTTTGAGCGCACCAGAAGCGCCAACTGCATCGCGAAACGGGCCATAAAACGCACTGGCGTATTTCGCAGCATAGGACAGGATCGTTACGTTTTGGTGTCCTGCGGCCTCAAGGGCGGTGCGGATTGCGCCGATGCGACCGTCCATCATATCCGACGGGCCCAGAATATCCGCGCCCGCGTCGGCCTGTGCGAGGGCCATTTTCACCAAGGCCTCAACGGTTGCGTCATTGACGATTTCGCCGTCCACAACATAGCCATCATGGCCGTTGATGTTATAGGGATCCAAGGCGATATCCGTCATCACAGCGATTTCTGGAACGGCAGATTTTATAGCGCGGATCGCCCGATTGGTCAGGTTGTCCGGATTCCACGCTTCGGCGCAATCCTCGGTTTTCAGAGACGCATCAGTATAGGGGAACAGGCAGATCGCGGAAATACCCAGATCGGCGGCCTCGCGGGCGGCCTCGACGATTAATTCCACCGAAAGGCGCTCAACGCCGGGCATGCTTTCGATTGGTTGGCGCGTATTTTCGCCAGCGACCACAAAAACTGGCCAAATAAAATCGGCGGGCGACAACGTATTTTCCCGCACCAAAGCCCGCAACGCAGGCGATTTTTTCAAGCGGCGCAGGCGCGCGGTCGGGAAAGGGGCAATAATTGTCGGCATTTTTACGTCCTCATGCAATTCATGTCCTTGGTTGGCATGGATTTTCCCGTCACTCAAGGGTAGGAATCAGCGTAAGCCCGATATAATGTCGCAGTTCTTGCCAAATGGCATGCGACTCTGAAGAAGGAATGCCCCTTGGACTTGTACGCCACAGTTCGTGAACTGATTGATTTACGCTCATTTTCAAACCTTTGGTACTGGATTGGCCTCGCTGTGATTTGGTCCTCGGCCAGCCATTGGGTTTTGGGTGTGCCGCTGGATATGATTCAACGGGCGAAGAAACGCGGCGGCGAGGCGATGGATGATCTTCAGGCCCTCACGCGGATTAGTTGCAATCGCATCCTGTATATCTCCTCGGTGTCCGGACTTTGGCTGCTTGGATTTAGTTGTTTTGTGCTCACAGGCCTTGCCATGTTGGGTTTCTACTACAATGTCGAATTCGCCCAAGCGGTGTTCCTTTTGCTGTTCCCTATGTCGATCGTCGGACTTATTTCGATTTCGACAGCGCGCCTTATTGACGAAAAAAAACCAGAGGGCCTCGCCCTTGTGAAGCAATTGATGCGTCACCGTATTTATGTACAGCTCCTCGGCGTTCTCTCTATCTTTACGACCGCAATGTGGGGCATGGCCCAGAACATGAACTACAGCGTTTTGTTCAACTAATTATAAAATAACCCCTCATGGGGTCGGAGAACGATGTGGCCATTTCAACGCCCAAGCACATAACCCAAAGCGGGGCGCCAGAAGGCTATGACGCGCATCTTTTGTTGGCGGAATTGGCCAAATCCAACGGCGCGGTTATCCATGTGGCACGCGATGCAAAGCGGCTTGCGGCGCTAAAGGCAGCGCTTGCTTTTTTTGCGCCTGACACAGCGGTTTTGAGCTTTCCCGCGTGGGATTGTTTGCCGTTTGATCGTATGTCGCCCAACGCCGATACCTCGGCGGCGCGGATGGCGGTTTTGGCCGCCCTTGTGCATGACATGCCTAAACGCTTTATCCTTTTGACAACGCTTTCTGCGGCCACGCAATTTGTCCCTGCGCGTGATATTTTACGCAAAGCGGCGTTTTCGGCACAGGTTGGCGAGCGCATCAATATCGACCAGTTACGAGCGTTTCTGGTGCGGATGGGCTTCACCCAAGCGCCAACCGTTACTGAACCCGGCGATTATGCGGTGCGCGGTGGCATTATCGACATCTTTCCTCCGGGCGATACTGGCCCCATTCGGATGGATTTCTTTGGTGATACGCTAGACGGTTTGCGCCGTTTTGATGCAGAAACCCAGCGCACCACAGACACCATCAAAAACATCGAACTCGCTCCCGTTTCCGAAGTTATTCTGGACGACGCCGCGATCACCAGTTTTCGCCAGAATTACCGAACAGAATTTGGCGCGGCGGGCACCGATGACCCGCTTTATGAGGCGGTTTCCGCAGGGCGTAAACATCAAGGTGTCGAGCATTGGTTGCCGTTCTTTTACGAACGTCTTGAGACCCTTTTTGATTATATTCCAACAGCTTCTGTGGTGCTTGACGATCAAGTTGGTCCGGCGCGTTTGGCGCGTTGGGACGGGATCGTAGATCAATATGAAACGCGCCGCCTCGCGATGTCCGCAAAAATGCGGCTCGATAGTGTGTACAAGCCTTGTCCGCCCGAAAAGCTCTATCTCGATGATGTGGTTTGGGGCAAAGCTGTAGAGAACCACCGCGTTGTCACCCTCGCGATATTGCCGCAATCCACGGGCCATGGCGTCGTGGATGCGGGTGGCCGCATAGGGCGCAACTTCAGTCCCGAACGCCAACTCGAAAACGCAAACCTGTTCGAAGCGCTCGGCCAACATATCAACGAACGCCGCAAGTCCGATCAAGTTGTTGTCGCCAGTTTCTCGGAAGGGGCGCGCGAACGTCTAGAGGGGTTGATCGCGGATGAGGGCGTTGAAGGCGCACAACTGATCAAGGATTTCCGCGATATTCCGGACGGCAAAGGCGGCGTTTTTCTAGCCGTTTGGCCGTTGGAACAGGGTTTTTACGCCGAAGGCTTGACGGTTATTTCCGAGCAGGACGTGCTGGGCGACCGCCTGATCCGCTCCACCAAACGCCGTCGCCGCGCCGATAATTTCCTGACAGAAACTCAGAGCCTCTCTGCGGGCGACCTTGTTGTCCACGTCGATCACGGGGTTGGGCGCTTCACGGGACTTGAAACAATCACGGCCATGGGCGCGCCCCATGAATGTTTGCTGTTGGAGTACGCGGGTGGTGACAGGCTTTACCTACCCGTTGAAAACATTGAACTTTTAAGCCGCTACGGCCACGATGAAGGCATGCTCGACAAGCTTGGCGGCGGCGCGTGGCAGGCCAAGAAAGCCAAGCTCAAAGAACGTATTCGTGCCGTTGCCGAGAAACTCATTCGCATTGCCGCCGAACGCGCCCTGCGCCGCGCACCCATCATGTCGCCGCCCGATGGCATGTGGGACGCCTTCGCCGCGCGCTTCCCCTATACCGAAACCGACGACCAATTGTCGGCCATTCATGACACTTTAGACGACATGGAAAGTGGCCGCCCGATGGACCGCCTGATTTGCGGCGACGTGGGTTTTGGCAAAACCGAAGTTGCAATGCGTGCGGCCTTTGTTGCGGCGATGTCCGGCGCCCAAGTTGCCGTTATTGCGCCCACCACTTTGCTCGCGCGCCAACACTACAAAAGCTTCGCCGAACGCTTCCGTGGCTTCCCGATTGAAGTGCACCAGTTGAGCCGATTTGTCGGCGCAAAAGAAGCCCACAACACCCGCGAATCCATCAAGCGTGGCACCGCCGATATCGTCATCGGCACCCATGCGTTACTCGCTAAAACCGTTCGTTTTCAGAACCTTGGCTTGTTAGTGATTGATGAAGAACAACGTTTCGGCGTCAGCCACAAAGAGCGCCTCAAAGAGATGCGCACCGATATTCACGTGCTCACCCTCACAGCCACGCCCATTCCGCGCACCCTGCAAATGAGCCTTTCTGGCGTGCGGGATTTGTCGATCATCGGCACCCCGCCCGTCGACCGCTTGGCGATTCATACCTATGTCAGCGAGTTTGACAGTGTCACAATTCGCGAAGGTTTTCTGCGCGAACACTATCGCGGTGGCCAGAGTTTTTACGTGGTGCCCCGTATTGCGGACCTGCCCGAAGTCGAGGATTTCTTGCGCACCCAACTGCCCGAAGTCAGCTATGTCGTGGCCCATGGCCAGATGGCAGCAGGCGAACTTGATGACCGGATGAATGCGTTTTACGACGGCAAATATGATGTGCTCGTCGCGACCACGATTGTCGAAAGTGGTCTAGATATTCCAACGGCCAACACGCTGGTCGTGCATCGCGCCGATATGTTTGGGCTGGCGCAATTGTATCAAATCCGTGGCCGTGTGGGCCGCAGCAAAACCCGTGCCTATGCCTATCTCACCACCAAACCGCGTATGCCCCTGACGCCAACAGCCGAGAAAAGGTTGAGGGTTTTGGGAAGTCTCGACAGTTTGGGCGCGGGCTTCACGCTGGCGAGCCAAGATCTGGACATTCGCGGCGCGGGCAACCTGTTGGGCGAGGCCCAGTCGGGACATGTGCGCGAAGTCGGGTTCGAACTGTACCAAGCGATGTTAGAGGAAGCGATTGCCAATATTCGATCGGGTGCAGGCGAGGGGCTTTCGGATGACAACGATCAATGGGCGCCACAGATCAACCTTGGCGTTCCGGTTCTAATTCCCGAAACCTACGTGCCCGATTTGGATGTGCGTTTGGGTCTGTACCGTCGCCTGTCTGGTCTCACGTTGAAGGTTGAGCTTGAAGGCTTCGCCGCCGAACTCATTGATAGATTTGGGAAATTACCACGCGAAGTAAATACGCTGTTGCTGGTGGTGCGGATCAAAGCCATGTGCAAACGGGCAGGGATCGCCAAGCTGGATGCAGGGCCTAAAGGCGTGACTATCCAATTCCATAACGATAAATTTGCCTCGCCCCAAGGTCTGGTGGAGTTCATATCGGATCAAAAAGGGAATGCCAAAGTGCGCGACAACAAGATCGTTGTGCAACGTGAATGGGCCAATGAAAACGATAAAATTCGTGGCGCCTTTGGGGTTGCAAAAGACCTCGCGGAGAAACTCATCGCCGAGAAAAAGCGGACCAAACCAAAAAGCTAGTCGTGCGCCTTGCCCCTACCGAGCGGAGCGAGGCTTGGCCCAACGGGGGCCAAGCATCTTGATGCGTCGCGCACTCGGCGGGAGCCGTTTTTAGACTGCGCCGGTGTATTCACCGCGCGCTGGATAGCTTTTATCAATCGCGAAATCGACGGCCGCAAGAAGTTCGGAAAAATGCGGACGGGTGAAGGGCATGGACTGCACCGTCAGATAGAATAGGGAGCCGTCCTTGTTGACGAGGAACAACCCTGGTTCTGAAAATAGGGCTGGTTCTTCGATGCCGATGGAGGTTTTTCCGCGCGACGTCGAGATATACAGACCCCAATCGCGGGCTTCTTGCAGCGGCAAGTCGGAAGCCACGCGCAACGTATCTGCGCTGATTTTTTCTACCATCGACGTGCTGCGCTCCAGCCCATCTGACGAAACTGCGACGGTTTTCACACCACGTTTTGCGAACTCGGGCGTCAGGCGTTCCAACTCTTTGAGGTAGGTCGCGCAAACGGGGCAATGAAGGCCGCGAAAGAAGCAAATCACGGTCCCAAGGTCTGCGCCGTCAGTGGCAAGGTCGAACGTGCCGCCACCAACGAGGGGAAGCGTAAGGTTTGGGGTTTTTTGGCGAGGTATAAGCATTTTGGTTCCTTTGAAAAGCTTGACCTCTTTCTTATACAGGAGTTAATGTCGGATAAATCTCTTTTACCCGATCAGGAATCCTGACTTTGGACAAACTTGCAGCCCTCATCCAAACTTTACAGATCTCGCGGGTACAGCCTCATTTCAACGAGGATGCGGATTTTCACGTCATGAAGGCTGCGGATGGGTTTGTTTTGAAATCGGGTGCAAATCCGTCCTTACCCGTTGCGGCCAGTATCGTTTTGCGCGGGCGCGGGGCCGTGGCCCCCTTGATGGCCTCGGTTGGGTGCTTTGAAATGCACATTCCAAATGACCACGCGCTTCATCCGCTGGTCGCGTTGTTTGTCGGGGAAATCTCTGCGCCCAGATGTGGTCAAGACAGCCTGTTGGCGGGCTATGCACAGGTCCTAATCGTGCATTTCCTGCGTGCGGCACTAGAGACGGGAACCGTGGATAAAGGGGTCTGGGCGGCCCTGTCGGACGCGCGGTTGTCACGAGCTTTGACACAGGTGCATCTCCGCCCAGGGCATGCATGGAGCACGGAGGATTTGGCGCAAGAGGCCGGCATGTCGAGATCGGTTTTTATGGCGCAATTTCGGGAGGTTATGGGCGAAGCACCGATCACCTATCTGCGCAGTTTTCGCATTGCGCGCGCCCGAGAAGCGCTAGAGGAGGGCGGGCGCATAGCGGTGGTCGCCCGCACCTTTGGTTATAGTTCTAGCGATGCGTTTTCGCGGGCTTTTCGGCGCAGCCAAGGGATTGCACCTTCGGAGCTACGCCGCGGACCCTAAGCTTCGACGGATGGACGTGGCCCAAGGTAGATCATCAATCCCAACCCCGCCAAACCGCACAAGAAAGACCCAATGGTGAGGGCAAAGGCGGTTCCGTCGAAGTTCTGAGTGATCGGAATCGCAAGCACCACTCCGAGAACCGTCGAGATCCCCGCCGTAATCGACGAAGCCATCCCCGCGATATGGCCCATCGGTTCAAGCGCGAGGGCGGTAAGGTTCCCCATGCAAAATCCGAGCACGAGGAAATTGACGGTGACAAGCCCAAGATACATCCAAAACGGCATGGCAAAAAACACGATCATGGCGAGGAAAATACTCATCATGATGACGTGGCACGTAAGGGCCGAGGTGATCAGTTTACGCATCCCCAGACGCACCACCAATTTCGCATTAACGACGTTCGATATACCCGCAATCACTGCGATACCGGCGAAATAATAGGGAAAGCTCTCGCCCCGACTATAGGCCATTTCAAAGGTTGGCTGGATGGAGGAAATCGTTGAGAAAAGGAACGTGATCACAAGGGTTTGGACAAACATTGAGATCATTACGATGCGATTTTTGCAAAGTTCCACAACCGCCGAAAAATAGGATTTTAGTGACAAGGGGCGAATATTTTCCGGCGCGAGGGTCTCGGCCTGACGCAGCAAAAGCCACATTCCACCGACGAAGGAAACAAGGGCAAAAGCGGCGAAAACAGCGCGCCAGCCAAAGGTGAAAATGATCGCTTGACCGATCATCGGTGCAATCGCCGGGACGATCATGAAAATCGTCATCGCAATCGACATCACGCGCGCCATCATGGAGCCTTGATACAGGTCCCGCACCATGGCGAGGGCAGCAATCCGTGGTCCAGAGGCACCAACACCTTGCAGAAAACGCGCCGCGAGAAGCACTTCCAAGGACTGCGACCAATAGGAAATCAACGCACCAAGGAGGTAAATTCCGACCCCAAGCAGGATCACCGTTTTACGGCCAAACGCATCAGAAAGCGCGCCTGCGAAAAACGTCCCGCTGCCCATGCCCAGTACAAAAACAAGGACAACCAGCATGATCCGATTTGGCGCATCGGGGGTCAATTCGAGCCCCATCATCGGCAAACCGGGCAGCATGGCGTCAATCGAAAACGCGATCATGGCAAAGAGCATGGCCACAAGGGACACAAATTCGGGGAGGGCAAGGCGTTTGGAAGCCATGGTGTGTGCTTTCTGAAGGGGTAATCAGCAGGGAGCTAATTTAATAGGAATGCTTCTCGCGCTGGCGTGCGCGAGAAGCTGAAAATACTAGTCTTTGTCCTCTTGGGCGGACTGTGCGTTGATGTCGGCGATGACCTTGGCCCAAACCTCTGGCGGTTGCGCTCCGGGAACGGCGTGTTGCCCTGCTACAATAAAGCAAGGCACGCCCGTGACGCCCATTTCGCGGCTGTGTTTGTCGCGGTCTTGGATGTCTTGGATGTCTTGATCGCCCTCTAACAAGCGGCGCACAACGGCGGCATCCATGCCAACGGAATCCGCGATATCCGCGAGGACATCCGTGTCGCCAATATTGCGGCCGTCAACGAAATACGCCTTAAAAAGCGCAGAAATTACGGCGATTTGACGATCTTCAAGACCAGCCCAGTGAATAAGACGGTGCGCGTTGATGGTATTGGGTGTCGTTTTGATGCTCTCAAGATTGAGCGTCAAGCCAGCCGCTTCGGCGGCTTTTACAAGCGGCGCATAGGCCGTTACCGCGCCTTCTTTACCGCCGAATTTACCCTCTAGATACGCACGCCGATCCATGCCCTCAAGCGGCATATCCGGATTGAGCTGATATGGGTGCCATTCGATGGAAAACGGATGATTTGGGTTTTCAGTTAATGCGCGGTCGAGGTTAGCTTTGCCGACATAGCACCAAGGGCAAATAGGGTCGGAAATAATATCAAGACGGACCATGTGGCCTCCCTAGGATCTGATTTTTGGGGTTTCGGAAGGCGCAAAACATCTGTTCGGCCAGAAATATATCGGCGCAAAATACCAGAGGGTGCCCCAAAGTAAACCGTTGAGTTTGAAAATTACACGGTTGCACAGGGATTGTGCAAATATCCACAGAAGTTGGCAGGTGTGGCGATGGCTTGCGCGTGCGGATTGGCCTGTATAATAGGTGGCTATGGACCCAAACCAAACAAGCATCGTGCGCATTGCTCGCGAAAATGGCGAAGAAGCGCTCGGTGAGCCGCTTAACCTTGGCAATCGAGTGCGCGAGTTGCGCAAATCCCGCAATTGGACGCTGGAGCAAGCGGCCAAACAAGCAGGCCTTGCGCGTTCGACCCTTTCGAAAATCGAAAACGGGCAAATGTCGCCAACCTATGAGGCGCTCAAAAAACTGGCAGAAGGTTTGGAGATTTCGGTGCCGCAGCTGTTTACCGCCCCTTCAAAGGCGCAAGTGAACGGGCGGATGTCGGTAACAAAAGCGGGCAGTGGCGAGGCGCATTTGACCGCTACATATGAGCATGAACTGCTCGCGGGAACCCTGACCCAGAAGAAAATGCTGCCCTATCGTGCCCAAATCCGCGCCCGCAGTATCGAGGAATTTGACGGCTGGGTGCGCCATGATGGCGAGGAGTTTCTCTATGTGATTACGGGGGTGGTGAAGCTCTATACCGAGTTTTACGAACCTGTTGAATTACGTCGCGGAGACAGTGCGTATTACGACGGAACAATGGGCCATAATGTAATTTCGGTCTCGCCGGAGGACGCCGCCATCCTTTGGGTCACCTCGCTCACTTAACCCTCCACACAACAAAAAAGGCAGCCCGAAGGCCGCCTCTTGTCGTTCATCTCTAGACGTTTACAGGTTGCTGACTTTGCGCGCACCCGTAGAGATATCTTGGCCGACGCCGTCAACCGTTGCGCAGGCGGCCAAACTTGCACAGGCCGCGATGATAAATAGGAACTTAGTCATTTTGTCTCCTCTGACCACCACACATCCGGGTGATACATAATCCAGTCGCCATAGATTGGCACATGCTCTGGATACTTGAGGCTGCTGTCATGGGCAATACGTGCGATGTTAGAATACGCAAATGGAATGACATAGCGGCCAGAAATCAACACGCGATCCAAGGCGCGCACGGCGGCTTTGAACTCATCCTGAGACTCGGCGGTGAGCATCACATTAATCATCGCTTCAGCGGCGGGTTCGTTCATTCCCATCCAGTTCCGCGTGCCGGGGTTTTCAATACCTTCGTGGCCCCAATACAACATTTGCTCGTTACCAGGAGAGAGCGACAGGCCAACTTGGTAATAGGCCATTTCAAAATCATAGACCTGTGTGCGTTCTTTAAGTTGTGGCGAGTCTATGCGGGTAAGCGTGGCGTCAATCCCCAGTGGAATAAGGGACTCAACGAACATATTGCCCATGCGAAGGTTCTCGTCCGCGCCCGTATTCACAAGGATTTCAAACGCAAAGGGTGTGCCTTCGGCGTTTTGCATCACATGGTCTTTGATCTCCCAACCCGCCTCTTTAAAGAGGGCCACCGCACGACGAATGCCTTTGCGATTGGTGAGCGTGCCGTCGGAAACGGGCAGGGTATAGCCCTCCAGCGTTCCGGGTTTGAGGGTGTCGGCAAAAGGCGCGAGCAATTCGGCAACGCGCCCTTCTGCGGGGCCTGCAAGCATGCCCAAAGGCGAGTTTGAGAAATACGAAGTGATGCGCGGTAAAGCGCCGCCCGTGATTGTGTCGTTGATCGCTTCGAAATTATAAAGCGAAATCAAGGCCTCGCGCACGCGCCAATCCTCAAACAAGGGATTGCGGGTATTCATCACAAAGCCTTCGATCCCTGTGGGCCGTTGGTGTGGAATTTCGGATTTGGTGATGTCGCCACGGGTGACCGCGTCAAAGCCGTATTGGGTGTCCCATTTGGCGGAATTGCCTTCGCGGAAACTCGTTAGCAAGCCGGCTTTGAAAGCCTCAAACATTACCGAACCATCAAGGTAAAATTCCATGCGGATTTCATCAAGGTTGGCTTTGCCCTTCATAAACGGCAGATCCTTGCCCCAGTAATCTGGGTTACGGACCAAGGTGACGTATTTTCCAGCGTCAAAATCGCCGATTTGATAGGGCGCGGTTGTGATCGGGATAATATCAAAGCCGCCTTGGTTGAATTCCTGCCCGTCCCATTGCGCTTTCTTGAGGATCGGCCGCATGCCCATAATTAGGGCCAACTCGCGATCATCGATGTTGAAGGTCAGGCGCACGGTCCGCTCGCCCGTCGCTTCGATTTTGTCGACTTTGCTCCACGCGCCCAAGTATCGAGGATGTCCTATGGTGCCCAATGTCTCATAGGACCAGATCACATCTTCAACCGTAACGGGAGTGCCATCGGCGAATTTTGCTTCGGGGCGCAGGGTGAATTCCACCCAGTCGCGCTCGGGGCTGGTCTCCACTGATTCGGCCAAAAGTCCGTAAAGAGTAAAGGGTTCGTCGTAGGAGCGGCCCATCAGGCTCTCATACGCATAAAATCTTAACATCCACGGAACTTGAGATTTTTGCATGTGCGGGTTGAGGCTGGTGAAGCTGCCACTCTCGCCCAAAACGATCCGTCCGCCCTTGGGCGCGTCGGGGTTCACGTAGGGGAGGGACACAAAATCATGTGGTAGCGCGGGCTCACCATACATGGACAAGCCGTGCTTGGGCTCGGCCTGTGCGACTCCTGCCGCAAGAACGATACCGAGTGCACAGATCGATTGCCTCGTTATTTGGAAAATATCTGGTTTCATTCTGGCAACAATCCCCTTCTGCCCTTTGTTATATGTGGCCGACATTACGCAGGCTTTGTAGGTATTTCAAACTTTTAGCTTGGAAGGCGGCGAAGAATTGCGTATAAAGTACTTACTGCTCGATAGGTTTCTTGCCTGTATGAAACCTGCCTCAATAACTTAACGCCAGCTTCGTGCTGGCGTTTTTTTTTGGTCTGAATTTCGGCAAAAGTTAATTTTTTTATCGGCGGAAAAACCCCCCATATACCTTAATTTCTTACGTGCATTTCGCAGTTGCAGCAATTAGGTTTCTTAGAAATTATCGCAAGGAGACCGCATGTTACTTTCTGGAAAAACCGCTGTTATCACAGGATCAAATTCGGGAATCGGTCTGGGAGTCGCTGATTCTCTGGCGGCAGCGGGCGCGGATATTGTGCTCAACTCTTTCACGGATCGCCCCGAAGACCATGAACTCGCTGACGCATTGGCGCGGCGCTACAAGGTTAACGTCCGCTACATCGCTGCGGATATGTCAAAAGCGCAAGATTGCCGCGATTTGATTTCCAAAGCGGGTAAATGCGATATCCTCGTGAATAACGCCGGTATTCAGCATGTCGCCTCGATTGATACCTTCCCGATGGATAAATGGGACGCGATCATCGCGATCAATCTCAGTTCGGCTTTTCACACCACTGCAATGGCCTTGCCGATCATGCGGGCCGCAGGGTGGGGACGCATCATTAACATCGCATCGGCGCATGGGTTAACGGCGTCGCCGTATAAATCGGCCTATGTCGCGGCGAAACACGGAGTTGTTGGCCTGACCAAGACCACAGGGCTTGAGACCGCGCGCGAACAGATCACCTGTAACGCGATTTGTCCGGGCTATGTGCTCACGCCGATTATTGAAGCGCAAATTCCCGATCAAATGGCCACCCATAATATGGATCGCGAAACGGTCATTCAGGATGTCATGTTGGCGCGTCAACCCAGCGGCGAGTTCGCAACGACAGAACAAATCGGCGTCACCGCCGTGTTCCTCTGTTCCGACGCGGCAAGCCAGATGACGGGCACCACGTTGAGCATCGACGGCGGTTGGACGGCGCTTTAGTCTTTCAATTCAGCCTCAACAGAGGCGTCGGATTTCTTTGCCTGAGCGAGCTGCTTTGCGGTGTCGCTCGGGTATACAAGCCCTGCCGAGATCACAAGTTTCGCCGCATCCTCTACCGTCATGTCCAAAACAATCACATCAGCCGTTGGCACGAACAACAAATAGCCCGATGTCGGGTTTGGCGTGGTCGGAAGGAAAACCGACGTAACAGAATCTTGGTTGGGTACGCGGGTGCGAATTTCCCCTTTGGCTTGGGTCGAAATAAAGCCAATCGACCAGATACCCTTGCGGGGATACTCAATAAGACAGGAATGTTCAAAGCTGGTATCGGTTTGGGCAAACACCGTTTCTGCTATTTGTTTCAACCCATTATAGACCGACCTTACCACGGGCGTGCGATCGACGATCCGCTCGCCCCAGTGTAAAAGTGTGCGCCCCAACAAACCTTTGGTTAGCCATCCAACAACGACCGTAAAGACTAAGAAAATGACGACGCCAAAGCCCGGGAACTTAGTATTTTCGCCCGTGGGGTAGGGTTGATCAAGCGCTGGTGCATTCCAGTTGACATAATTGCCAAGGTTGAAGTCCGGCACCCAACTATTTGGAACAAAAGGCAAAACCCAGCCATCGATCCATCCAATGACCGTCCAGATCAACCAAAGTGTAACGGCGATTGGGGCAACCACGACCACTCCGGTCAGGAAGTTAGCGCGCGTTCTGGCAAATGCGCCGCGTTTGCGCGGCTTGCCCGCCGGATCGTGATCTTGGTCTTGCATCGACGCATGTCCTTTGTTTAGGCAATATGTAAAGCCTCGCAGGCCCTCTCACAAGAGAGGCCCGCTGCAAAAGTGTTGGTTTTCGGTTCTAAATACGAAGTGCCTAAGTTTTCGCCATTTCAACAGATATTTCAGCCGCAAGGCGCGCATTGTTGAGCACCAGCGCGATATTTGCCACAAGCGACTTGCCCTCCGTCAACTCAAAGATGCGGCCCAAAAGGAACGGGGTGACGTCTTTGGCGGAAATGCCTTGTTCATTGGCCTCAGCAAGTGCCTGCGCGATTACGGGCGCTAAAACCTCGGCGGCGATTTCGGATTCGGCAGGGATGGGATTGGCGATCAACTGCCCCCCCGGAAGGCCCATCAATGTGCGCATTTTCTGGGCGCGGGCGATTTCGGCGGCGGAATCCATCCGCAGGGGCGCTGTCATATGCGAGGTTCTGGACCAGAACGCGGGCAGGGTATCTTGACCGACGGCGATCACAGGAACACCAAGGGTTTCAAGCACTTCGTAGGTTTTCTCAAGGTCAAGAATGGCCTTGGCCCCCGCGGCAACCACGGTTACGGCCGTTTCGGATAATTCGCGAAGGTCAGCGGAGATATCAAAGGTCAATTCCGCGCCCTTGTGGACACCACCGATGCCGCCGGTTGCGAAAACGCTGATGCCTGCGAGGTTGGCGGCGATCATCGTGGCGGCAACCGTCGTCGCGCCATAACCGCCATTCGCAAGCACCACGGCGATATCCGCGCGCGAGACTTTGGCGACGTTCTTGGCGGTGGCCAATTCGGTGAGTTCCGCGTCGGTTAGGCCGATATGCAGCTTGCCGTTCATCACCGCGATTGTCGCTGGGGTTGCGCCGTTTTCGCGCACACAATCCTCAACCAGACGCGCGGTTTCGATGTTTTGCGGATAGGGCATCCCGTGGGTGATAATCGTGCTTTCCAACGCAACAATTGGCGCACCGGCTTTGCGGGCGGCGGCAACATCGGGGGCAAGGACAATGGGTAGGCTCATAAGGGTGTTCCTCCGGAAACATAAATTGCGGCAGCTTGAAGAGCGGCTTTTAGCGCGTCCTCCCGCGGGGCACCACGGGATTCGCGCACGATATGGGCGGCCATAAAGGTATCGCCCGCGCCCGTCACCCGCGTCACGAGGACTTCGGGCGGGCATGCCATCACCAGACCCTCGGCGCTGCCATCACAGGCCTGTTTGCCACCATCGGTTACCAAAACCCGACGCGCACCGCGCGCAAGCAAGCCTTTGGCGGCAAGTTCGGCGGTATCAAAGCTGTGTTGGCACAAAAGCCCCGCTTCTTCGAGGTTCACATAGAGAGTGGCGCGGGTATGGTTGAGGAACGGGTGTAGGCGATCTGCCTTGCCCGGACTGGCAGGCGCAACACGTAGGTCCGCTTGGGCAAAAAGCGCGCTGGTGGCGATATTTTCAAGCAATGTGCGCGTGAGGTTACCATCAAGTGCAATGGAGCCTGTATAAGGAGACTCCATGCTGCCCAAACGCCCGTCGCTTAAAGGCCGCAGAATTTTGTCACCCGCCGCTTCGAGCGAATGTGCGTCAGCAATGGCTGCGATCAACCCGTTCGCGCCCTCAATCGCCATATAGCGGTCGGTGGGCAGGTCGGCGGAGCGATAGACATAGTCGGTATTGATCCCGAGTTGACGCGCAGCTTCCATAAGTTCGCTCCCTTGGCTGTCTTCGCCAATGGCCGTAAGGAGCGCGGGTGTTTGGCCAAACCGTGTTAGGGTCATGGCGATATTCATCGCAACCCCGCCCGGAAGGCGCGTAATGCGGCCCGGAACGTCCGAACCCATACGCATATGCGACGCCGCGCGGCCGATCACATCCCAAAGGACGGAACCAATCGTAAGAATTTCGGGTGTTTTGGAAGGTGCGTTCATAACACTTTGTCGCGTGAAGACGATAAAAGTGCAAGACGTGTTGAATACACCTATTCGGCGTAATTCTCGCTTATTTTGCGCATCCACCTGCTTAAAACGGGAAAATAGGCCTCGGGGACTTGCAGACTCAGGAAAGGTGAGCTAAATGCGCGCTACTTCACAGGCGAAACTAGGGCCGTGCGGGGAGAAATCCCGTACAGTCCACCGGTTGGGCACACGCCCTCAATGGTTTCGCTCAGGATAAACCGGAAAGGATTTATAGCATGGCGCTACCTGATTTTACCATGCGGCAGCTTCTTGAAGCTGGCGTTCACTTTGGCCACCAAACTCCTCGTTGGAACCCACGGATGGGTCCCTACATCTATGGTGCGCGTAACGGCATTCACATTCTCGACCTGACGCAAACTGTTCCTATGTTGGACCAGGCGCTTCAAGTTGTGCGCGATACTACTGCTAAAGGCGGTCGTATTCTTTTTGTTGGCACAAAACGTCAGGCTCAAAAGCCTGTTGCTGAAGCTGCAGAAAAATGTGCGCAATACTTCATGAATCACCGCTGGCTTGGTGGCACGCTGACAAACTGGAAAACAGTGTCCGCGTCGATCAGCCGTCTGAAAACCTTTGACGAGAAACTCGAAAATGGCGGCGAAGGCCTCACCAAAAAAGAGCGTCTTGGCATGGAACGTCAGCAAGGCAAACTCCAAGCAAGCCTTGGTGGGATCCGCGAAATGGGCGGTGTTCCTGATCTGCTTTTCGTTATCGACGTCAACAAAGAGCAATTGGCCATCGCGGAAGCAAACAAATTGGGTATCCCAGTTGTTGCGATCGTTGACTCCAACTGTTCGCCAGACGGTATCGACTATATCATTCCAGGTAACGATGACGCGGCACGCGCTATCGCGCTTTATACTGACCTTGTTGCGCGCGCAGCTTTGGACGGTATGACAGCACAAATGGGCGCTGCTGGCGTTGATTTGGGCGAGTTGGAAGAAGCTCTCGTTGAGGAAGTTGCTGTTGAGGCGTAAGCCCGCAGACTTTCTTTTCAACGGTCATTGAATTGACATAGAACGCGCCATATTTCTGGCGCGTTCTCCTATATAACACATTTTTTTAGGAGAGCCGATATGGCGATCACTGCTGCAATGGTTAAAGAGCTGCGCGACTCCACGGGCGCAGGCATGATGGACGCGAAAAAAGCGCTCGTCGAAACAGATGGTGCTATGGAGGCCGCTGTTGATTGGCTTCGCACCAAAGGTTTGGCGAAAGCTGCAAAGAAATCTGGCCGTACGGCTGCTGAGGGCCTTGTTGTCGTCGCAGTTTCCGGTGGCAAAGGCGTTGCTGTCGAAGTGAACTCTGAGACAGATTTCGTTTCCAAAAACGCTGACTTCCAAGCAATGGTTGCGAGCATTGCGACTGTTGCCCTGACTGTAAATGACGTTGATGCGTTGAATGCGGCCGAATTGAACGGCAAACCCGTCAGCGAAGTTGTCCAAGACAAAGTTGCGACCATTGGCGAAAACATGAACGTGCGTCGCATGTCTGTTGTTGAAGGCGCATCTGTTGTGTCCTACGTCCATAACGCTGCAGCCCCGAACATGGGCAGCATCGGTGTTTTGGTTGCGTTGAGCGGCGAGAATGAAGCGTTCGGCAAGCAGGTTGCTATGCACGTAGCGGCCGCAAGCCCCGCATCTTTGGGCGAAGCTGATCTAGACCCAGCCTTCGTTGCACGCGAAAAAGCGATTTTGGTCGAGCAAGCCCGCGAAAGTGGCAAGCCTGAGCAAGTGATCGAAAAAATGATCGTTGGCCGGATGGCTAAATTCATGGGTGAAGTTACACTCTTGGGTCAAAGCTTCGTTGTGAACCCAGACCTCACTGTTGAAGCCGCAGCAAAAGAAGCTGGCGTTGAAATCCTTGGCTTTGTGCGTCTCGCTGTTGGCGAAGGCATCGAAAAAGTCGAGGAAGATTTCGCAGCAGAAGTTATGAAAACTGTCAAAGGCTAAGGTCTAGGGCAGGGGGCTTCGTTCCTGTCTTAAGTATGAAACGCCGGTCCCAATGGGCCGGCGTTTTGCATTGTGATTCAGACACACTTGGACTTTAGACACAAAAAAAACAGCGCAATCCGGGCAGGACCACACTGTTTTCTCCGTCAAACCTGGTCCAATTGGGGATAGAACCAGACAATGTCGCAGCTACTCTTTGCGGACTATACGCTCAAAGACATGCAATTCGGTTTCCCGAGATAGTCGGTCATATCCTGTAATTGCAGGTATGACCGACCAATTGCTCCTAGCCAAAAAAGACTTCACTCACGGAACAAACCATTAATCGCCTGTTTGGCGACTGTTTAAAAGTATGGAAAACCATACCAACCTAACTTTATGACATGTTAGGTTGTTACAACAAAAATCTGCTTTTGAAAAGATGCTTTCAAAACGGCCTGTGTTGTTGTTTCTACCTCAAGCGCTTCACGAGCTAAACGGAGGTGTTTTTCTATAGTCTCAGGTTTGAGACCCATGATGGTTGCAATGTCTTGCGTGGTTTTCCCGTCGCCGACCCATTCCAAAACTTCTCTTTGTCTTTTGGTCAACAGATTGCGCGAATAGCTGTGCGGCAGGCTTTGGGCCTTTAGGTGAAAAATGGTACAAAGCGCATTGATAGTGCGGCCATGCGTCTCCCAAAGTGCGTCAACTTCTTCCTGTGTTACGCCCACGTCCGCCGTCAAAATCATAGCGGATTTTTCACGAGAACGGTCGCTCGGAAAGCTAATCGTATATCCCGCAAAAATATTATTTTCTTTATTGAAATCAAGGGCTTCTTGCTGTTCCTTCGTCAAAGGACTTTGGCCGGTCGGGATTTGGGCACGACTCCAACTGATTGGGCCGGAATGTTGCAAAGCCCATTGCGCGATCGGTGAGCGAGCATAGTGCTCCTCGAAAATAAACCCGTTGGTGTAGGCTTCGGGGTGGTTGCTCAAAACCACTATATCATCTGGATTGCCAAATCGGTTATCGCCCCAAACCCGCGTAAATCCATACAACATTCTCCCAAAGCCAAATTCGGAAATTCGGGCGACATGGAGCTCCCAAAGGTCATCAAGTGTTTGGGCTTCTATGAGACTTTCGAGATAAGAATTCATGCAGTAGAACCCGCCAAATGCTTAACAAGAGCATCAATCGCAAGGATGTATCCGTGAGAGCCAAAACCGCAAATCTGGCCTAACGCCACAGGGGCAATGAAGGATTTATGCCGAAATGTTTCACGGGCGTGAATGTTTGACAGATGCACTTCGACCACGGGCAGGCTAACCGATGCGATGGCATCCATAAGGGCGACGGATGTGTGGGTGTAAGCGCCAGCGTTTAATACAACGCCCTTAAATTTGGACTTGGCGGCATGGAGCGCATCAATAAGGGCACCTTCATGGTTGGATTGAAGGCACGAGATATCGATATCAAGCGCTTGCCCGTGGGTTTTACACATTTTCTCAACGTCCGAGAGCGTTTCACTTCCGTAAACTTCTGGCTGGCGGGTGCCCAGAAGATTTAGGTTCGGTCCGTTAAGAATTAGAATAGATGTCATAGCTACAAACCTTTTTTCAGTCCCATAATGAAACTTATATTGAGAAATTGAAAGATTTCCAATCAATTGTCGGCTATCTGTTTAGTTGGGTGGAATTGCAGTTGCATGGTAGGCGTTTCTAATAAGAAAGACACGTTTTAATCAATCTGTGCATATTTGACTGCCCATTAATTTAACATAATACCAATTATACGCCTTATGGATGTGCGCGGGAGCGCGCTACCTCCAACTTCGACTTTTGTTAGAAAACAGTATTTTATCTAACAAGAGGAATCGGTGTGGGAACGACTTATGCTCAGTTAAGTCTCACAGAACAAAGCAGGTGTCCTTTTCAGTGATTGCATAGCAATCAACTTCTAGGCTGTTGAATGTTGGAAGCACGCTAAAGTTCCTGTTGATGAGATTTCTAGCGTGTTGAAGTGCTGTCGATCAACAATTTACTGGGAACTGCGGCGTGATCGCTTCCTAGATGAATGCTTGCCTAAGAACGCGGCATACTACGGCTATGTTGAAAACATCAATCCAAGGGCTAGACGTCTGCTGCTCCGCAAACGAGACATCCGAAGAATGTCGGATCACGATATCAAAAAAACAGTGACCGTCTCAAAACAATACTCCGCGTAAATGCCTCGGCTGGAAGACACCAGATGAAAGGGGCCGCGAAAAGATGATGGAGGAATTGCGATGAGCGCCCTACCCTAAAGCCCAACAAGATTCGCTTACACCTTTGCAAAAAAAACAGGACCATTGAACTTGCTTGCGGCAATGAATTTTAATTTTCCTAATGCTTACTCACCGAATTAGGTCAATTTAATCAGTGTGATGCCATGTCCCGTAAAAAAATATGCAAAATTGAGATAATAAAGGAAACGGCCATTTACCAATCGTTTGGGAAATTCGTTCACTCCTATGGCCACCAAGTTGCACGCCGCGAGTACGGACGTAATCTAATTGCTGGACCTAAGAATGAATGTTGTACAAAGGCGCAGCTTTGCGCAAACACCGCTGTCCCAGAAGCACGCCGCAATCTTTATCGAGATTGCTGAACGCTTGTCTGGTAACCGGATCACGCCTGATCAAGTTGACTTCCTAACGCTGCGCGTGCGCAGACGGATGCGTGTTCATCGGGACGAAAGTTTTGAAGGTTACATCAGACGCGTTCAGGACGATCAAGTTGAAGAACACGCGTTAATGGAGAGCCTCGTAACGCATACTACGGATTTTTTTCGCGAACCTGCGCATTTTAAGTGGCTCCGGAATGGGGGGCTAAACCGGCTCTCCGATGGTAAACCCGCCTCTTGTCTCAATGTTTGGAGTGCCGCATGCTCGTTGGGGTCCGAACTTTGGAGTACAGCAATAGAAATCGCGCAGTTTCAAGAGGATGCGGGCGTTCCTTATTGTGCAAACCTCGTTGGAACCGATATTTCCAAGACCATTCTCGCACGCGCAAAAGCTGCAATTTTCAGTGCAGAGGAAATCAGCGGTCTTCCGGCGCAGTATCAGTCAAAATATTTGCAACGGAATTGCACCGAAAATCAAAAATTTCGCATTGCTTCGCCGCTTTTGGAGTCCGCCAGTTTTGTAGCGCATAATTTATTGACTCCGCCGTTGTTTAGCACACTTCAATTCGATTTAGCACTCCTGCGTAACGTATTGTTATATTTCAACAAGGACGACCAGCAGCGCGTTTTTAACCACGTACTTTCTCGCCTACGGCCCGGTGGAATACTGATGATTGGACATACTGAAGTTCTTTCGATTGAAACCATTGGTACCAAGCGTGTAGGTCCAGCAATTTTTATAAAGGAATAGAGGAAATGAATGTCTCCCTTCCCAAATACCGTGTCCTAATTGTCGATGACAGCGCTTTTTTTCGCAAAGCAATTGAAATGATCCTATCAAAAGACCGGCGCCTAGAGGTGGTTGGATGTGCGAAGGATGCCTTCGAGGCCAAACAAATGGTCGATAGTTTACAGCCAGACGTCATTACTTTGGATGTTGAAATGCCAAAAATGGACGGCCTTGAGTTTCTGCGCCGCCTGATGGCCCACCGGCCGATTCCCGTCGTGATGTGTTCAACGATTGTCACCAAAGGATCCGATTTACTGATGCAAGCCTTAGAAATGGGCGCTGTGGGGGTGATTGAAAAAGGATTGGTGGGCAATGGGCGTCACGCGGCCGATTTACAAATGCAGATATGTGACACCGTGCGCGGAGCAGCATTGGCAAAGTTGCAAAAAAGATCTCGAAATATTGCTCAAAACCCGGACGCTATAAAAAGCTACGCGCTTGATCCAAAAGAGCTAAAACGTGTTGAAAACTCTCTATCGGTCCTTGGTGTTGGATCTTCGACGGGCGGCCCAGAGGCTCTTAAAACACTTTTAGGAGGGATGCCGTCCAATTGCCCACCGATTGTCATGGTGCAACATATGCCCGAGGTTTTTACCGGGCCATTTGCGAAGCGCCTCAACAAATACGCCCCCATGGACGTGCGTGAAGCCAAGCAGGGAGACGTTCTGCGAAACGGCCTCGCCCTCCTCGCGCCTGGGTCTCATCACATGGAAATTATGTACAACCCTTTGAATTCAAAGGAAATGATCGTTTCTTTGAATGAAGGTGGTCTCGTGTCGCGGCATCGCCCCTCGGTGGACGTGCTTTTCCGCTCTCTGGCTACAAATATTGGCAAGCGTGCGACAGGCGTTATTTTGACAGGCATGGGGCAGGATGGCGCTGATGGTCTGCTCGAAATGCGGCAGACCGGATCGCGTACCTATGGCCAAGATCAAGAAAGTTGTGTGGTTTATGGAATGCCTAAAGTTGCGAAGTCTATCGGGGCCGTTGAACGCGAGCTTCCCCTTACCAGCCTTGCGAAAGCAGTGTTAACGCAGGCCGCTCCTTAAGCGCCCTGCCCTAATGCGTTATCCCAATGCATATCCTGCACCGCGCACGGTTCGGATTAAATCTTCCGAACCTTTGATGCTCAAGGCCTTGCGCAGGCGCCCAATATGAACGTCAACCGTGCGCGTATCAACATAGATATCGCGCCCCCAAACCCGATCCAAGAGCTGTTCGCGGCTGTAAACCCGACCCGGTTTTTCCATGAAGGTCACCAACAAGCGAAACTCTGTCGGACCAAGCTTCAACTCTTGACCGGCGCGGAAAACCTTGTGGCTTTCACTATTAAGCACAACGTTTTCAAACTCTAGCGTTTGCCCAACGGCGGCGGGGCGTGTGCGCCTCAGATTGTTGCGCACGCGGGCCATCAGCTCGGCCACCGAATAGGGTTTCACAACATAATCATCGGCGCCATTTTCCAATCCCCGCACGCGGTCAACCTCTTCGCTGCGCGCAGAAAGCATAATGACGGGTACATCACGGGTTTCGGCCCGTGACTTCAACCGGCGACAAATTTCAATGCCAGACACATTCGGTAGCATCCAATCAAGAAGTACCAAATCGGGGTTTTCTTCACGCACCATCAAAAGGGCTTCTTCCCCGTTCACGGCCTTGAATACTTCGTAACCTTCGGCTTCAAGATTATACACGAGGACTTCGCGTTGTGCGGGCTCATCTTCGACAACGAGGACGGATGGTTTGTCTGCGGACATTCAATTAATCCTTTACAAATCAAGATTATAGGACGGCATTGATCCTTTGATGCGCTCTTCAGCGGGCATTTCACCGGTCACAAGATAGATAACCTGTTCTGCAATTGACGTGGTGTGGTCGCCCATGCGTTCGATGTTTTTTGCAATAAAATGCAGGTGCATACAGGCGGTAATGTTGCGTGGGTCTTCCATCATGAAGGTGAGGAATTCGCGAAACAGGGCGTTGTACATTTGGTCAACTTCTTGATCACGGCGGCGCACATCTTCTGCCATTGCGACGTCGCGTTGAACGAAGGCGTCCAAAGCATCGCGCAGCATGTGTTCCACTTCACGCCCCATGCGCCGGATTGCGCCGGATGCGCCGTCAATATCGGGCATTTGAACGAGGGACGACGTACGTTTTCCAAGGTTTTTGGCATAGTCCCCGACCCGTTCAAGGTTCCCCGCGAGTTTCATCACTGTCAGAACCGTGCGCAGGTCCGTTGCCGTGGGCGAGCGCAACGCAATGACACGCGCCGCTTCGGAATTTACCTGATCTTCGAGGGCGTCAATGGCTTTGTCGCGGTGTCGCACTTGCTGTGCAAGCTCCTCGTCACGGTCTTCCAATGCTCTGGTTGCATCGGAAATGGCCACCTCAACAAGGCCGCCCATTTTCATGATAAGTGCTTGAATGCTTTCAAGATCACGGTCGAACGAGGATACGATGTGTTGTTCTTGCATGGGGGTCTCCTAACCGATCCGGCCTGAAATATAGGCCTCCGTACGGGGATCAACGGGGTTGGTGAAAATACTGTCAGTCGCGCCAAATTCAACGAGGTTTCCAAGGTGGAAAAACGCTGTTTTCTGGCTCACACGGGCGGCTTGCTGCATGGAGTGCGTTACGATAACCACAGAAAAATTGGAGCGCAATTCGTCGATGAGTTCCTCAACCTGCGCGGTTGCAATGGGATCAAGCGCCGAACAGGGTTCATCCATCAAGAGCACTTCTGGGCTGGTCGCGATGGCGCGGGCGATGCACAAACGTTGTTGCTGGCCGCCCGAAAGGCCCGTTCCGGGGGCGAGAAGACGGTCTTTGACCTCTTCCCAAAGCGCGGCTTTGCGCAAGCTGTCTTCGACAATCTGGTCAAGCTCGGTTTTATTGGCGGCCATCCCGTGAATTTTCGGGCCATAGGCCACATTGTCATAGATCGATTTCGGGAAGGGATTTGGCTTTTGAAACACCATGCCAACCTTGGCCCGCAATTGAACGGGGTCCACTTTTGCGTCATAGATGTCTTCATTGTCCAGCAAGATTTTGCCTTCCACCCGACAAATATCAATCGTGTCGTTCATGCGGTTCAAACAGCGCAGGAAGGTGGATTTTCCACACCCCGACGGTCCAATAAAGGCCGTAACAGTTTGGGCAGAGATCTCGACGTTTACATCCTTAAGCGCCTGAGTCTCTCCGTAATAGACCTGCACATTCGTCGCAGAAATCTTGGTTTTTTGATCACTCACGACTCTCTCCATCATTCTCATATCATTCATTTTTGCGCCCTCTCTACCAGCGGCGTTCAAAGCGGCGGCGCAACATAACTGCGCCTGCGTTTATCACAATCAGCATTAACAACAGTACGATAATCGCGCCGGAAGCCCGCTCAAAGAAGGCCGGATCGGCCCGTTGTGTCCAATTATAAACCTGCACAGGAAGCGCCGATGCCGGATCAAACAGGCCTTCTGGCGGCGCACCCGGGAATTCGCGCACAAAGGCGACCATCCCGATCAGCAACAAGGGCGCGGTTTCGCCAAGGGCTTGCGCAAGGCCAATAATCGTACCCGTCAAAATACCCGGTGCCGCGAGGGGTAACACGTGGTGGAACACGGCTTGCATCTTGCTGGCGCCGACCCCCAACGCCGCGTCGCGGATGCTTGGCGGTACGGATTTCAGGCTGGCGCGGGTCGAGATGATGATCGTTGGAAGCGTCATCAATGTCAGGACCAAGCCGCCGACAATTGGTGCCGACTGCGGCAGACCGGCGAAGTTAATAAAGATCGCCAGACCAAGGATACCGAACACAATCGAGGGGACCGCAGCGAGGTTGCTGATATTCACTTCAATAAGGTCGGTCCAGCGGTTCTTGGGCGCGAATTCTTCGAGATAGATGCTGGCCGTGACCCCAATAGGCAAAGCCAAAAGCAACACAACCCCCATCATATAAAGGCTTCCCAAGATCGCGACGCCAAGGCCCGCCGCTTCGGGGCGCTGGTCCGAGGCGTCGGGGGCTGTGATGAAGCCCCAGTTGAAACGGGTTACTATATCGCCAGATTTCTTCAAAGCATCTGCGGCGAGGAGTTGTTCCGGCGTGACGTTTTGATCTAAGGCCGCGCTTTCTAGCGACACGCGGTCCTTGTAATAGCCATCGACCCGACCATCCGCCAAAACGTTGATTGTGATGGTTTGGCCTATGAGGTTTGGGTTGCTCAACACCATATTGCGCACTTGCGCGGGGGCTTCTTTGGAAATCATCCCGCTTGCTTCTTTTTTAGACAGATCGGTGACGCCCGCTGCTGCCAGTTTTTCCAACAAGGCTGTGGTCAGGAGTGGCGCGTAGGTGATCGTTGAAGCTTTTTTCATCACCTCCAAATCACGCACGCCGGATTTGTCGAGCTTGCTTTCGAGAAGGTCCACATTCAGCGTGATAAAGGTCTGGCGAAATGCGCCCGCGCCGTTGCTCACAATCGACGTGACCAAAACAATGAGGGCGAGAAGGCCCACACTGATCGCTGCCATTCCGTAATAGCGAAACCGTCTCTCGGCTGCGTTGCGCTTTTTCACGCGGTCGGTTTGCACATACAGCGAGGCCGATGGACGGTTGGTTGAAAAATCGCTCATTCGTACTGTTCCCGATATTTGCGCACGATATAGAGGGCGATAACATTCAGCCCCAACGTGATGGTAAAGAGGGTAAGGCCAAGCGCAAAAGCGACGAGCGTTTCTGGGCTGGCAAAGTCGGTATCGCCTGTCAATTGGCTGACGATTTTAACGGTCACGGTTGTCATGGCCTCAAAGGGATTGAGCGACAAGCGGGCCGCGGCCCCTGCCCCCATCACCACGATCATGGTTTCGCCAATGGCGCGACTGGCCGCGAGCAAAACCGCGCCCACAATGCCCGGAAGCGCTGCTGGCACCACAACTTGGCGGATGGTTTCGGACTTTGTGGCGCCGAGGCCAAGCGAGGCATCGCGCATGGTTTGAGGTACCGCGTTGATGATGTCATCCGACAGCGAACTCACGAAGGGAATAAGCATGATCCCCATCACAAGCCCCGCCGTCATCACCGACGCACTGCTTTCACCAAGACCCAAAGGTTGCGCGAAATGATCCCGCAGCATCGGGCCAACTGTCACCAGAGCAAACAGGCCGTAAACAATCGTCGGAATACCCGCGAGAACTTCGATCAGAGGTTTGGCAATGGCGCGGGTTTTAGGGCCTGCATATTCAGACATATAGATCGCGGCGAACAACCCCACAGGCACCGCGAAAAGGAGCGCGATGAAGCTGATATAGAGCGTGCCCCAGAGGAGCGGCAGGATACCAAGGTCGCTGTCCCCCCGAAAATTCGGCGCCCAATTGGTGCCAAAGAAGAACTGAACGAACGGGTACTGAAAGAAGAAATTGCGCGTTTCAAACAACATGGAAAGCACGATGCCCGCCGTGGTGAAAATCGCGATGGAGGCTGAAAAAATCAACATCAGTTTGATGGCCGCTTCTACACGGTTGCGGGCGCGGAAATCCTTAGTGATTTTGCGGAGAGCATAAAGCAATCCCGCAATGGTCGCCCCAATGCTCGCGAGAGATAACCAAAACCTTCCGGTTGCACTTAGCTTGCGCATCTCTTGTGCGGCCTCAAGGATCGCAGGTTCGACCGCTTGCCCAACGGCCACGCCGTATGATCCGAGTGTGTCTTTGAGCGCCTCTGGTGTACCAGAAAGCGTATGCGACGCCTCCCAATCCAACACGCCGCGTGCAACGGCTGAATCAAGCCCGTCAGCAATGCGGTGCACGTCGCTTAGGACCAAGCTGCTCGCGGCACCCGCATCAAGGAGTTGATTTTCTAGGGAGGATTTAACTGCGTTTTCGACAAAGAATGGCTGGATGAAAAGCCAAGCCAGCAAAACAAAAATCCCCGAGAGAAAGGCGGTACCTGCTGCGAAACTCCCGTAATAGATCGGGAGCGAATGGAGGAGCTTTGAACTCCCGTTGGCGGACGCGAGGGCGCGTTTTCTACCCAACACATAGCCAAGGGCCGAGAGCGCAAGGATCGTGATGATTATCCAAAATACCGGCATATTCATTCCGTCAAATAAGAAAGGAGCCGCCCACGATTGGGCAGCTCCTAAGGGGGATTACATCCCCAATGTGCCTTCAGTGGCGATCAATTCTTGAGTTGTGGCAAGGTCAGGATCGGCTACAAGACCGTACTCGGAGAGGGGTCCGTCGGAGCCCGCGATCTCGTCTGATACGAAGAATTCAGCGTATTCTTTGAGGCCAGGGATTACGCCGATGTGCGCTTTTTTGATGTAGAAGTACAAAGGACGCGACACAGGGTATTCGCCAGTCGAGATGGTTTCTGTTGAAGGGGCAACGCCGGACATTGTTGCAACTTGCAGCTTGTCTGTGTTGTTTTCATAGAATGCGAGGCCGAACACGCCGATGCCGTCTTTGTTGCTTTCGATGCGTGCGAGGGTCTCGGTGTAATCACCGTCGATGTCTACGGACACACCGTCGGTACGGATCGCCATACAGGCTTTTTCAGCGGCTTTTTTGTCGTCGCCGTTGGCAGCTTTGAGAACCTCAAATGCGCCAGTTTCTTCACAACCAGCAAGGATCACTTTTTCCTCAAAGACTTCGCGGGTACCGTGCTTTGTACCTGGGATGAAGGCTGCGAGTTTTTGCGCGGGGAAAGCCGCGTTAACGTCTGTCCAAGTCGTGTTTGGGTTCGCAACCATTGCGCCGTCAACCAAGATGGTGTCGGACAAAGCGTTGTACCAATCGGCAGGGGTGAATTCGAAGGTTTCGCCGTCGATGTCGGAAGCAAATACAATGCCATCATAGCCGATACGTACTTCGATGATGTCGGTTACGCCAGCTTCGGCACAGGCTTTGATCTCGGCGTCTTTGATTGGGCGACTGGCGTTTGCCACGTCAATTGTGTCTTCGCCAAGACCTTGGCAGAATTTTTTGAGGCCAGCAGAAGAGCCACCGGATTCAACAACAGGTGTTGGGAAGTCTGTGTTTTCACCAAAGGCTTCAGCCACGATGGCAGCGTAAGGCAATACAGTTGAGGAACCGGCAATCTGTACTTGATCGCGAGCGGATGCAGATGTCGTAGCGGCAGCAAGTGCCAAAGCAGATACGCTGAATTTCACAAATGACATGGGAACTCCTTAATGTCAGTTATGGGCCTTCCTTGTGCAAGACCCTCACCGCGCTGTTTAAGAGCGCTCGTTAATGGTTTTGTGACATGAACGTAACGGTTTTATGACAAGTGACGACCTTTGGCGTGTTTCTCTAAGAAATGGGCAGAATAACGATGAACTGGCTTCCTTTTCCCTCGTCACTTTGAATCCTCAGACGTCCGCGATGGCGATTCACGATGTGTTTTACAATCGCAAGTCCAAGCCCCGTCCCCCCTAATTCGCGGCTGCGATGGCCATCTACACGGTAAAACCGCTCGGTCAGACGTGGCAAATGGTGGCTTTTAATTCCGTCGCCTTCGTCACTAACGGTCGCAAGAACGGCGGGGCCGCGCAGACTGGGTTCAAAAGCGACGCAGGCTAGAGTAATCGTGACAACACCGCCCTTTTTACCATATTTAATGCTGTTTTCGATCAGATTGCTGAACACCTGCTGGAGTTGATCACTGTCCCCCGTCAGGTGAATTGGCTCTGTCGGCATGTCAAAGGCAACCCTTACGTCGGAGGCCTCCGCTAAGGGACGCAGCGCCACAATGACGGCTTCGATGACAGAAGCAATATCGAGTTGCACGTCAGGTCGGATTCGCTCTTGGGATTCTACGCGAGAAAGCGACAGAAGATCCCGCACAAGGCGATTCATGCGGGCGGCTTCTTGATCCATAATCCCAAGGAAACGCTCGCGTGCCACCGAATCGTTCTTTGCCGATCCTCGTAAGGTTTCTATGAACCCTGCGAGGGCTGTGAGCGGAGTTCTCAACTCGTGCGACACATTGGCAACAAAGTCGCGGCGCATTTGACCTGCTTCCTCAAACGAAGAAATGTCTTGAAATGTCAGGAGGACACCCTGCCCCTCGGCCATTTCAACGGGCCGACAAACGACCTCGAAAATAGTCTCATGCGTGGTCGTGGTCTTGACGAATTTGGCGCGCGTTTCACGTGTGTTTTCCACGCACCTTTCAACGCAATCGAGTAAGATAGGTTGACGCAAAGCGGTAATATAATGCCTCCCCTCCAGTCCCGCTCCAAAGAGTTCGACGGCCAGTGGGTTGATAACACGCGCTATATGTTGGGTATCGATTAGCACCGCTGGGAGAGGTACGCCGGCGAGAAGAGCTGCGGAATGTTGGTCTGTCATTTTTGGGTCCTGCGGTCTCGTTGTCGCAACGATGATTCAAGTTTTGTTAAAAGTAAATCTAACGACACCGATTATGCGATTTACCTGTTGAAAGTTTTGCCTATACTTCTTGTTAATCAATGAACTAATTGTGACAAACGGCCATTTAAGCGAGTGAATCTCCATGAATTACGGTGCCAACCTCAGTAAGTTAAGAATGTGACACGAGATAGGTCTGACATCTCCAACAATGAAAAAGAACCCGTAACATTGATTGTCGGGGACGCTGCTGCTTGGCTTTCTGCTGGGCGCAGTTTGCCGGATGATCCGAGTCTGCATTACGTAAGTTTCGACGAAATGTCGCAGCGGTTACTTGAGTCCTTTGAGCCCGATATTATCCTGACCCCGCTTCTGGGACAGGGGTTTGATGCCCTTGATTTGGCTGTCATACTTGAGCAATATAAATACAAAGGCCGTTTTCGTGCGCTATGTCCGAAGCTTCCAAATCCCGATTTGGTGATGCGCGAAATTCAGTCCCTGTGCCCGAGTGTAGATTTTGACCTTTTTGTCGTCGACGACAGTGATCCGCGCCGCCTCAATTGACCTGTGCCGCCGCATGAATGGCCGTTGTGAATTCGTCAATAAGAACGCGAATATCCTCAACACCAACCGACACGCGAAAGAACCCTTCACTCATACCGAGGGCCGCACGCGCCTCTGGCTTCAGCGCCCGATGGGACGAGCTGGCGGGGTGCGAGAGGGTTGTGCCGATATCGCCAAGAGTGGGCGCAAATGCGATGTTTGGGGCCGCTAGAGTCATGGCATTCGCCGCAGCTCGCCCGCCCTCGATCTCGAAACTCACCATGTTTGAGCCATATTCCCCAAGGATTGCCGTGGCGCGATTATGGTCGGGATGGTCCTGTCGTGTAGGATAAAGAACTCGTTTCACATTTGGCAGGGTCGCAAGGTGATCCGCAAGCGCACGGGCGTTTTCTTGGGCGCGGTCAAAACGCAGGTTGAACGAATAAAGGCCCCGCTCCGCCAACCAACAATCAAAGGGGCTCGCCGTAAACCCGAAAGTAACGGACGTGTCGTAAATCTTCTTCTGCAAGGCGGGATCGTGGGCGACGGCATAACCAAGAGTGACATCCGAGTGCCCCGCCAAAAGCTTAGTCACCGAATGCACAACCACATCCGCGCCATGTTCAAACGGGCGATACGCGCGCGGCGTTGTAAAGGTATTGTCGACCACCAAAAGCGCGCCAATCTCTTGCGCGAGGGCGGCAATCCCTTCCATATCGGCAATCCGCAACGTTGGATTCGAGACAACCTCAACAAGGATCATTTTCGTCGCGGGCGTCACGGCCTTGCGCATCGCGGCAACATTTGTGGGATCGGCCAACGTCGCGGTGACCCCAAAACGTGGCATATCTTGCGTCAACATCCGCATGGAACGCCCATAAAGCTGATCCGCGGCGACAACATGATCGCCACTTTGCAATAGGCCCAGCAGCACTGCCGAAACCGCAGACATTCCCGAACTCGTGATAATGCCGCCGCGCACGCCTTCCATCTGGTCGATTTTCTGCGCCAAAACATCGGCGTTCGGGTGGCCTTCGCGGGCATAAGTATAGCCCTTGGCGCGGCCTTCGTATTGGTCGTCCAAACGGTCCGGCGACGGCGACGCATAGACCACTGAGGGCTGGAGCGGCGTGACAACCGCGCGCGAAATTGTCTCGGGCCAAGGGGTGCGGCGCACGAGGTTTTCAGTCGGTGTATTGGAATCAGACATGGAAAATCCTAAATTTCAGTCAAAGTCGCCCGAAATCGGCGCATGTTGTTTTGATAGCTAAGGGCGCTGGCACGCAGCCCCGCAATCGCTTTCTCATCAAGGTCACGGATGATTTTCCCCGGCGCGCCCATCACAAGGCTACCGTCCGGAATCACTTTGCCTTCGGTGATCAAGGCCCCTGCCCCAATCAAACAATTGCGGCCGATTTTAGCCCCGTTCAAAACGATGGCGCCCATGCCGACTAACGTGTTTTCGCCGATGGTACAGCCATGCAACATGGCCTTGTGCCCGATTGTACATCCCGCCCCGATGACCAAAGGAAAGCCCATATCTGTATGTAAAACACAGTTTTCTTGGATATTGCTGCCCTCGCCGAGGGTTATGTCCTCGTTGTCACCGCGCAGTGTCGTGCCAAACCAGACCGATGCCCCCGCGCGGATTATGACTCCGCCGATAATATTTGCATCGGGTGCAATCCAGCTGTCGGGATCAATTTGTGGTGCGCGGTCTGCGAGGGCATAAAGTGTCACGGGCGTTCCTCAAATTCAGTGTTTAGATTGCGTACTAGATCCACCAGCCCAATCTGGCGACTCCGTCGCAAACGTTCGGCGGTGACAATGGCGCGCACGTCGTTTTCGGCCTGATCGACATCGCGATTAACCAAAACGTAATCGTATTCGGCCCAATGGCTTATCTCGTCCTTACTGCGTTTCATGCGGACATCAATCACCTCAGCACTGTCCTGCTCGCGCGCAATTAAGCGCCTTTCAAGCTCGGCAATGGACGGGGGCAGCACGAAAATCGACACCACATCCTCGGCGCGAACCGAATTGCGGACCTGCTGACCACCCTGCCAATCAATATCAAACAAAACATCGCGACCAGATTGCAAAGCGGCAATCACGGGAGCCTTGGGGGAGCCGTAGAAATTGTCAAAGACCTGTGCATGTTCAAGCATTTCGTTATTTGCAACAGAGGCTTGGAAGTCATCCTTCGAGTGAAAATAATACTCGCGGCCATGTTCTTCGCCCGCGCGTGGTGCGCGTGTTGTTGCAGAAACGGAGAACTTAATCGACGAATCCCATGCCATCAATCGTTTCGAAAGCGTTGATTTTCCGGCACCCGAAGGGGACGACAGGATAATCAGGATTCCACGGCGGTCTTTAGCGAGATCTTCGGTCATGTTTACTCCACGTTCTGTACTTGCTCGCGCATCTGATCGATGACAGCCTTCAGGTCAAGCCCGATCCGCGTGAGGGACACCGCTTGGGCCTTGGCGCACAGCGTATTTGCCTCGCGGTTAAATTCCTGTGACAGGAAATCGAGCTTGCGGCCAATAGGTTGATCGGAGGCCAAAAGATCGCGCGCCGCCCCGACATGGGCGTGAAGGCGGTCAATTTCTTCGGTCACATCGGCCTTAACAGCCAACATCGCGAGTTCTTGTGCCACGCGATCGGGCTCCGCGCCATCTACATTGTTGAGGATATGGCGCAAATTCTCGGTCAAAGTCGTGGCAACCACATCTTTGCGTTTTTCGGCTTCGGTGGCGGCGGCAATCGTCAGGGCTTCGATGCGATCCATCTGTTCAGAAAGCACTTTAAGCAATGCCTCCCCTTCAACGGCCCGCATTTGCGCGAAACTTTCGAGCACAGTATCAAAGTCAGTCAGAATCACTGCCTTTAATTCTTCGGGATTATCGGCCTCTTTCGTGACCTCTTGCACGCCTTTCTGGGTTAACAGATCCAGCGCCGAAACCCCCGAAAGGGTTAATTTTTGTGCCGCGGCCACCGCTTCAACCGCCTGAACAGCCAAGATCACGCGTTCGAGCACCTCTTGGTTTATGGTTAATTCGGATGGCGAAGCAATTCGATTTAGTTTCAGGGATATCTGAATGGATCCGCGTGAAAACCTTGATGAAGTTTTGGCCTTAACTTCTTGTTCTAGGCCATTAATCCAGTCCGGAACTCTTGGGCGAACATCAAGCCCTCGGGCATTGACGCCTCGCATGTCCCATGTCCATTCGTATAGGCCTACACCCCCCGTTTGGGCAGAAAAGCTCGTCATTGAGTTAACCATATTTACTGAATTCTCTCCCAAATCGGGTCAAAGGGGCTATATTAACTTTTGAGTAATCATTGCGGACATAAGGTTAACAGAGGCCACCGCATGGAACAATAACCCCAGTTTGTCACAAAGCAATTTGTTTGGATGATGGGACGTTTTGTAAAAGGTGTAGTGGTATGAAAATGAGATCAGAAAATAACGTTATTAGGCTTAAGGAGTTTCAACGGACCGTGTCTTTTCCAGCCATAAACGAAGTTGTAGCCTATTGGGAAGGTCTGCGCGGGGGACGACCCGTGCCAATGCGCAGCGAAGTCAATCCACGCGGCATTGAAAGTGCCCTCTCGAATGCGTTTATTCTTGAACGGATCGCGCCGGGCATGGCGCGTTTTCGCCTTGCGGGTGCGCATCTTTCTGATCTTATGGGGATGGAAGTGCGCGGTATGCCGTTCACATCTTTTTTCACACCAGACGCGCGCAAAGAGGTTGGAGCAGCGCTGGAAGCCGTCTTTCAAAGCCCTGAAATCGTTGAGATTATGGTGACTGCGGATACGGGGATTGGCAAACCTGACCTGCACGGAAAAGTTGTTCTGCTGCCGTTAAAAAGTGACTTGGGAGATATTACCCGCGCGCTTGGCTGTTTTGTGACCGAGGGTGAAATCGGTCGGTCGCCACGACGCTTTGGGGTTACGGACCGCAAGGTCACCCAAATTGCGACCGCCCTTGTGACACCTCCTTCCGCGCGGGAAAAAACCGCCGAAATGGAGGTCACTCAACCCAGTTTCACAAGCGACGTTATTCCCGGTTTTGAAGAGGCGAAGTCCACCTTCGCTGCCGCGCCAAAAGAGGATGTCGGGCGTCCAAATCTGCGCCTTATTTCCTTTGACGACTGAGTATGTCTACAATGGCTGCCCTAAAATGCCTTGCAATTTTGCGAGACTATTTGGAGATTTAACACGTAAAAAAGCCCCGCATTCAAAACGAGTGCGAGGCTTTTCTTTTTACTTTTAAGCGCTTAGCTTGCTTTCGCGGCCGCCAGTTTGCTGCTGCGTTCCGCAAGTTTTTCGGACACAAGAAACGCAAGTTCCAAAGACTGGCTCGCGTTTAGACGTGGATCACAAGCGGTGTGGTAACGATCCGAAAGGTCCTCGTCCGTTACCGCGCGCACACCACCGGTACATTCGGTCACGTCTTGGCCCGTCATTTCGAAATGCACGCCACCTGGAACAGTGCCAGAAGCCTCGTGAATGGCAAAGAATTCCTGCACTTCGCGCAGAACGCTTTCAAACGGACGGGTTTTATAGCCCGTGGTCGATTTGATCGTGTTGCCATGCATCGGATCACAGGTCCAAAGCACATTGGCGCCCTCTTCCTCAACCGTTTTGATCAAACGCGGCAAGTGATCGCCAACGCTGCCTGCCCCGAAACGCGCGATGAGGGTCAAACGGCCCGCTTCGTTTTTCGGGTTCAGTTTTTCCATCAATACTTTGAGGTCTTCGGCAGTTGTGGTCGGGCCACATTTCAAACCAATCGGGTTTTGAACCCCGCGACAGAATTCAACATGCGCCCCGTCAGGTTGACGGGTGCGATCGCCGATCCAGATCATGTGACCAGAGCCCGCAATCGGCAAGCCTGTGGTCGAATCGATCCGGCAAAGCGCTTCTTCATATTCAAGAAGCAGCCCCTCGTGGGAGGTATAAAAGTCCACCGAATGCAGCGTATGCGCGGTTTCTGTGGTGATGCCAGCAGCGCGCATGAAGTCCAAAGCGTCGGTGATACGGGCCGCCAAATCACGATAGCGTGCAGCGTTATCCGCCTCGGTAAAGCCCAAAGTCCATGCGTGCACTTGATGCATATCCGCATAGCCGCCTTGGCTAAAGGCCCGCACCAAATTCAAGGTCGCTGCAGCCTGAGTATAGGCCTGCAACATCTTGTTCGGGTTCGGAATTCGCGCTTCTGCCGTGAACGGTAGATCGTTGATGATATCGCCACGGTAGCTTGGCAATTCGACGCCATTAATCGTTTCAGTTGGGGCGGAACGAGGCTTGGCGAATTGCCCAGCCATCCGGCCCACCTTCACAACCGGCACTTTCGCGCCGTAGGTCAACACCATCGCCATTTGCAACATCACTTTGAATGTGTCGCGAATACCGTCCGCCGAGAATTGCTCAAAGCTTTCGGCACAATCGCCGCCTTGCAGCAAAAACGCCTCTCCACGGCTCGCGGCTGCCAATTGATGTTTCAAGGTGCGCACTTCGCCAGCAAAGACGAGTGGTGGATATTTCGCCAGCTGGGCCTCCGCAGCCTCCAGCGCGGCCTGATCCGTATACTCGGGCATCTGAATCCGTGGTTTTGCACGCCAGTCAGATTTTTGCCAATTTGTCATCGTCTTTGCTCCAAAAAAGTAAGGTGAAACAGTTATGGCGGCCTGAATTGGAAATGCCAACAGGCCAAAGCCCCCGAAAACCGCAAAATAGGACATTTTTTATGCTCAAGGGGTGCCTCTATGCTTGCGTCGCTCAATTAAAGCTGTTTCGGTCGAGGATGCTTTTTATGTGCGGTGTTAGATGACAATGAGTCGCCAAGGAGAAATAATCGAAACAAAGGACGCGAAACCACGCCGTTTCGTGTTCGTTTTGATGAACGAATTTACAATGATGTGCTTTGCCAGTGCGGTTGAAGCCCTTCGGATTGCAAATCGTATGGCGGACAAAAATCTCTACGAATGGCGCGTTGTTAGTGTGGACGGGCAGCCTGTCATCAGCTCTGCGGGCGTTGTTTTCAAGGTTGATGCCGGACTTGAGGATCTTTGCCGTGACGACTCGGTTATGTTGTGTGGTGGATTGAATATTCGCGCGGCAAGCTCGCCAAAACTGGTTAATTGGATCCGCAAGGAAAGTCGGCGTGGCTCTTCCGTGACGGGTTTGTGCACGGCGGCCTATACGATGGCAAAAGCGGGGTTATTGGACGGGAAGCGGGCGACGATCCACTGGGAACACCACGATGGGCTGGTTGAAGATTTCCCAGATATCGCTGTTTTGAATTCGGTTTTTGTTGTTGACGGTAAAATGATCACCACGGCGGGCGGCACCAGTTCGATTGATCTCATGCTAAAATTTATTGCCGATGGGCACGGCGAACATTTGGCGAATGCGGTCGCGGACCAGCTTATCTATACCTCAATCCGCACCGAAAAAGATTCGCCGCGCCTGTCTATTCCTAGTCGAATTGGGGTGCGGCACTTGAAGCTGTCCAACGTCATCCAGACTATGGAACTCAACCTCGAAGACCCCATAAGTCCCGCCGTTTTGGCCAAAGATGTCGGTATGAGCACGCGCCAACTGGAACGTTTATTCCAACGCTATCTCAACCGGTCTCCCAAGCGATTTTACATGGAAATTCGCCTGCAAAAAGCGCGTAACCTGTTGATGCAAACAGATATGAGCGTGATCAATGTGGCCCTTGCAAGTGGGTTTTCCTCGCCCAGTCATTTCTCAAAATGCTATCGCGCACAATACGCCACGACGCCCTACCGAGAACGCGGCGTGAAGGCCGAGCTGCCTGCGACCTAGTTTTTTCGCGATCTGAAATTATTACGGGCATGTTGTGGATCGTTGAGTCTGAGATTCCGTCTTGAGAAACCCCTATTATTATGACTATTTCCTGAATTTTGGCAAAAAAACAGGATATTTCTCTTCCCTATTTAGAAATGGGTGAATAACCTCACTCTATTAACTGGGCGAACGATCCAGTCCAATAAGGGAGAATAATATGAAAAAACTACTGATGGCGACAACCGCTGCTGTACTCGTAGGTGCTGGTGCATCTGCTGAAGAAATTAAACTCGGCGTGTTCCTTGGTTTCACAGGTCCAATCGAATCCATGGTTGCAGAGATGGGCCCCGCGGCCGAACTTGCAATCAAAGAAGTTTCAGACTCCGGTCTCTTGCTTGATGGCACAACCGTTATTGGCGTGCGCGGCGACACGACTTGTATCGACGCTGGCGCGGCCACGGCTGCTGCAGAACGTTTGATCACAAGTGAAGGCGTAAAAGCTCTCATCGGTGGTGACTGTTCTGGTGTAACCGGCGCGGCTCTTGCCAACGTTGCGGTTCCAAACGGGATCGTTATGGTTTCCCCTTCCGCCACATCCCCTGGCTTGTCCACAGCTGAAGACAACGGTCTTTTCTTCCGCACGTCGCCTTCTGACGCGCGCCAAGGCGTTGTAATGACAAACGTTATTATGGATCGCGGCATCAACGAAGTAGCGGTGACCTATACCAACAATGACTATGGTAAAGGTCTTGCGGATGCGTTCGCAGCTGCCTTTGAAGAAGCTGGCGGCACAGTAACAATCAACACAGCCCACGAAGATGGCAAAGCTGACTATTCTGCTGAGGTTGGTGCTTTGGCATCCGCTGGCGGTGCGGCGCTTGTGATCGCGGGTTATGTTGACCAAGGCGGTTCCGGTATCATCCAAGCGGCCATGGACACGGGCGCGTTCGACACATTCGTCTTCCCTGACGGCATGGTTTCGGACACGTTGATCAAAAACTTTGGCTCCAAAATCAACGGCTCTTTCGGTCAACACCCAGGCACAGACAGCCCAGGTGCAGCAGTTATGCAGGAACTTGGCGCGGCAAACGGCTTTGACGGCACGGGCGCTTTCGCTGGCGAAAGCTATGACGCGGCAGCTTTGATCTTGTTGGCGATGCAATCCGCAGGCTCCACGGAATCTGCTGATTTCAAAGACCACATCTTGACGGTTGCCAATGCTCCAGGCGAAAAAATCTACCCTGGTGAATTGGGCAAAGCGTTGGAAATTCTCGCTGCTGGCGGCGAGATTGATTATGTAGGTGCCTCCGCTGTTGAACTCATCGGACCAGGCGAAAGCGCTGGTAACTACCGTGAAATCGAGATCAAAGACGGCGCAATCACAACTGCAAAATACCGTTAATCACGTCTAGAAACTATGAACAGCTCGGATTGATTTCCGAGCTGTTTCAACATGATGCCGCCCATTCTTAAGGTGCGACACAGATGGGGATATATATGATTGAGGTGAAAGATCTGCGCAAGCAGTTCGGGGGCTTTCATGCTGTGGACGGTGCAAGTCTGTCGATAAACGAAGGGTCGATCACGGGGCTCATTGGACCGAACGGCGCCGGAAAAACAACACTTTTCAATGTTATAGCGGGTGTTCTTCCACCAACGTCTGGCCAAGTGACGATGGGGGGCGAAGACATAACCGGGCTACCGCCGCACGAATTATTCGAAAAAGGCCTGCTGCGAACCTTCCAAATCGCGCATGAATTCTCGTCGATGACCGTCCGAGAAAACCTAATGATGGTTCCGGGCGCTCAATCGGGCGAAAGCCTTTGGAACACGTGGTTTCATCGCGGCCAGATCGCACAAGAGGAAGCGGCCACCCTTAAGAAGGCCGACGAAGTCCTTGAATTCCTTACCATTGATCATTTGAAAAACGAAAAAGCGGGCAACCTCTCTGGCGGCCAAAAAAAGCTCCTTGAGCTTGGTCGCACGATGATGGTGGACGCGAAAATCGTGTTTCTCGACGAAGTGGGCGCGGGTGTCAACCGCACGCTCCTCAATACCATTGGCGATGCGATCATCCGCCTCAACAAAGAGCGCGGCTATACCTTTGTGGTTATTGAGCACGACATGGATTTCATCGCGCGTCTTTGTGAGCCGGTGATCTGTATGGCCGAGGGCAAGGTTTTGGCGCAAGGCACGTTGGACGAGATAAAAGCCAACGAGCATGTGATCGAAGCCTACCTCGGGACGGGCCTTAAAAATAAGACTGTGGGGGCCAAAAAATGAGTGAACCATACTTAAATGCCGCTGGAATGACGGGCGGGTACGGCACGGGTGCCGATATTCTGCATGACTGTACGTTGACCGTGAATAAGGGCGAAATCGTTGTGATTGTGGGGCCAAATGGCGCTGGAAAATCCACCGCGATGAAGGCCGTTTTCGGGATGCTCAATATTCACACGGGCTCTGTTACCCTTGACGGGCAGGACATTACAAGTATGTCACCGCAGGCGCGGGTCAGCATTGGCATGGGGTTTGTTCCGCAAACCCAGAACGTTTTTACCTCAATGACCGTTGAGGAAAACCTAGAAATGGGCGCGTTTATTCGCCACGATGACTTCCGTGAGACGATGGAACAGGTCTATGAGCTGTTCCCCATTCTGCGCGATAAGCGCAATCAATCGGCCGGTGAACTTTCGGGTGGGCAACGCCAACAGGTGGCTGTTGGACGCGCATTGATGACGAAACCCAAGCTTTTGATGCTCGATGAGCCAACTGCGGGTGTGTCACCGATTGTGATGGACGAGCTGTTTGATCGCATCATTGAGGTTGCCAGAACGGGCATTTCCATCCTGATGGTGGAACAGAATGCGCGCCAAGCTCTTGAAATCGCGGACAAAGGATATGTCCTCGTGCAAGGCCGCAATCGCTTCACCGACACGGGACAGGCGCTGCTTGCTGATCCTGAAGTCCGCAAATCATTCTTGGGGGGCTGAATATGGATATTCTAAACGCACTCGTCGCGCTGGCAAATTATGTCTTGGTGCCAGCCGTTGCCTATGGCAGTCAACTTGCGCTTGGCGCTCTTGGGGTGACCCTCATTTACGGTATTCTGCGCTTCTCAAACTTCGCCCATGGCGACACGATGGCCTTCGGGACCATGGCGACCATCCTGTTTACGTGGTGGTTTCAATCGATGGGGATTAGTTTTGGCCCCCTGCCAACGGCGCTTCTCGCCCTGCCCTTTGGTATCGCGGTCTCGGCCCTGTTCCTGTTGGGAACGGATCGCGTGGTCTATAGGTTCTATCGCAAACAAAAGGCCGCGCCGGTGATCCTTGTGATTGTGTCGCTTGGGGTGATGTTTGTGATGAATGGTGTCGTGCGCTTTATCATTGGCACCGATGATCAACGCTTCGCCGATGGCGCTCGTTTCATCATTTCCGCAAGTGATTTCAAAGAGATGACGGGCCTTGAAGAGGGTTTGGCGATCAGAGTGTCCCAAGGGATAACCTTGGTCACCGCCATCATTGTTGTGGCTTTGTTGTTCTATTTCCTTAACAAAACGCGCACCGGAAAATCCATGCGCGCCTTTAGTGACAACGAAGACCTCGCGCTTTTGTCTGGGATCAATCCAGAACGGGTGGTGATGGTGACATGGATCATCGTGGCCGCCCTCGCAACGATCGCGGGTGTGCTCTATGGTCTTGATAAGTCCTTCAAACCTTTCACTTATTTCCAACTCCTCTTGCCAATTTTCGCCAGTGCGATTGTCGGCGGACTTGGTAATCCGATTGGGGCCATCGCGGGCGGTTTTGTCATCGCGTTTTCGGAAGTGACAGTGACCTATGCCTTTAAAAAGGTGCTCGGGCATCTTCTTCCGGACAGTCTTGCGCCGGATGGATTGGTGCAACTTCTCTCAACCGATTACAAATTTGCCGTCAGCTTCGTGATCCTCATCATTGTCCTCCTGTTTCGTCCAACGGGTTTGTTTAAAGGGAAATCGGTATGAAACATTCCATGCGTGCCCCCGCCCTCACCCTTGTTGTTGCGATTTTAATCATCGGGACAGGATTTTTCCAAAGCTGGAACTCCGCGCTTGGCATTCTCAATATGGGGATCATTTCGGCGATTATGGCGCTTGGGGTGAACCTGCAATGGGGGTTTGCCGGCCTGTTTAACGTCGGGATTATGGGGTTTGTGGCCCTCGGCGGATTGGCCACGGTGCTGATCGCAACCCCTGCGACCAAAGACGCATGGCAAGCGGGCGGCATTGGTATTATCGCCGCCCTTATCCTCGGTGCGATGACGATTATCGCCACCATTTACGCCAACAAAAACCTTCCCAAGGGGAAATACCGCATCTTGGGTGTCTCTTCGATCCTCGTCATCGGGTTCTTTGTGTTTCGGGCTGTTTTCGATCCTGCAGTCTCCTCAATTGAGGCGATCAACCCTGCGGTGACGGGCAATATCGGTGGGTTAAACTTGCCTGTGTTACTGGCTTGGCCTGCGGGTGGTGTTCTGGCGGCCGGTGTTGCTTGGCTGATCGGGAAAACCGCACTTGGGTTGCGCTCCGACTATCTTGCGATTGCCACTTTGGGGATTGCGGAAATTGTCATCGCGATAATGAAAAACGAAGACTGGCTGGCGCGGGGCGTGAAAAACGTCATCGGTATTCCACGGCCCGTGGCCTATGAAGTGGACCTGCAGGTCAACGCGGGTTTCATCGAAGGTGCTGCCAAATTGGGCCTCGATCCGGTCACGGCATCGACGCTTTATGTGAAGCTCAGCTATAGTATCCTGTTCACAGCCGTCCTTGTTTTACTACTTGTTTTGGCGCAATTGGCGCTTCATTCGCCATGGGGTCGCATGATGCGGTCTATCCGTGACAATGAGGTCGCCGCCGAAGCAATGGGCAAGAATGTTACCAAGCGGCATCTGCAAATCTTCGTGCTTGGCTCGGCCATTTGCGGTATCGCAGGCGCCATGATGGTGACGTTGGACTCGCAATTGACGCCCAGTTCCTACCAACCCTTGCGCTTCACTTTCCTGATTTGGGTGATGGTAATTGTGGGCGGTTCGGGCAACAATTATGGCGCTGTTTTGGGCGGTTTCTTGATTTGGTTTCTGTGGGTTCAAGTGGAACCTGCGGGCAACTTCATCATGGAGACGATCACGTCGGGCATGTCCGATGGCGACCTGAAATCACATCTTATCGCCAGTGCGGCGCATATGCGCTTGATGACGATGGGGATTGTCCTCCTGTTGGTCCTCAGGTTTAGTCCGCGTGGTTTGGTTCCCGAAACCTAGACCACAGCAAAAAGAACAAGAAACAAGCCCGAAGCCCCGTGTTTCGGGCTTGTTGTTTTTGAAGCGCTACGACAAGGTTCCCGCATGAATAATTTCGCCATTCTCATTCCCGCCGCCGGTTCGTCTACCCGTATGAAGGGGCGCGATAAGCTCCTTGAGGACGTTGGCGGCGAGCCCCTTTTGCGCCGCGTGGTTAAACGAGCGATTGCAACGGGCGCGCAGGTTTTTGTGACGCTTCCTGTTGGATCGCCCCGCCTTGAGGTGCTTGCCGATCTTGCCGCGACCACTGTTTTGGTTGCCGATCCTGAAATGGGAATGTCCGCAAGCTTTCGCGCGATTGCGCCGAAACTCGCGAAATCGATCAAAGCCCTGCTGGTCGCCCTGCCCGACATGCCGGAGATCACCGGCCAAGACATGGCGCTCTTGTTGTCGGCTTACGCAATGTTTCCCGACACGCCGATTTTGCGTGCGGCAACGCCAGACGGCACGGCAGGCCATCCTGTGGTTTTGCCACAATGGACCTTCAAAGACTTGCCGAAGCTTCAAGGCGATATGGGACCACGCGACATTCTGAAAAAACACGCCGATAAAGTCGCGCTCATCCCGCTTACAGATGATCGCGCAATTTTGGACCTCGATACCCCTGCGGATTGGGCGAAATGGCGTGCCCGCGCCTAAAGCAAAACCCGCGCTGATTTCTCAGAGCGGGTTAAGGCTGCATAAACTTTGGGTCGCCTCAGTCTGGCAGGACCGAGGCGGGCACTCAGCGCACGAGCAGTTGCGCCTCATGTTTCACAAGTGTTTTACGGGCCGACGGGTACGCGTCAAGGCCTTCTGATGTTTTCAATTCAGGGAAAATCTCAAGAATTTCCGTGCGTTGCGCATTGCCGATGCCTTCCAAGGATTTATCCCCTGGTTGGAAACTTTCTGTCCATGCGCCATTGCCCAAGACAACTTCGTGGTTGTCGAACATGAAGTGGATATAGGTCATTCCAGCAGTTGCGACCGCCGTAATCCCCTTGTTGTTTACAATGTGTTTTGCCGAGGCAAGCACTTCGCGCTCCTCGAAATATAGCGCCGTTTGGTCATTGGCGACCAGCATCCGGTGATTGGGCGAAACCAGCATATCACGCTCTGGAAGGCCGTTGCCCATCGCGCCCGCGCGGATCAAAACAGGTCGCAAATGCACGTTGTTTGTCAGGGCACGTTCATCGAGATATTTCTTCCCGAACCAACGGATTTCTTGAATGCCATTGTCGCGCGTAATCACCTTGTCTCCCACAACAAGGTCCTCAACCAAACGCTCCCCACGAGGCGTTGCGATGACCGTCCCAGGCGTGAAACACGGAACAACTTCGTCCATGTTTGTAAATTCAACCGTCCCAATGGAATTCCCAAAACGGTCAAAGGTTTCGACCGAGCCGGAGGCTTCAGATTGCGTTTGTGGCGTTAAAATAGTTGAATCTTGTTGGTCGAATGTAAGCAGTTTACTCGGCATGATCTTCTCCTATGAACGCTCTGTAAGGGGCCGCAGCAGCCTGGCTCCAGAGTGTTCGGCAGTTTCCTTTGGGTTCGCTCCAGACACCGGATAGATCTTCGTCCCCACGATGATCCCGGGCTGGCACCCTGCCCATTCGACAACAGATTGATATCTATACGAAAAAACCAAACGCGCGAGAGTACCGCGGGGTTTTACCTTAACCACGCCATATGCGTTAAAATGGTTCATCAAAAATCCAAACGTCGAAAAAAGACATCCCTCAGAGAAGCGACATCACGTCCTACGGCGGAACCCAAATAAACGTTCACAATGAGGGGGAGCATGCATAAATCGTCCTGCCAAATCATGGCAGCCACAGCGCGCAAACGCTCTTCAACGATTTTCGTAGATGTAAGACACACCCCGACAGCACTAAAACACCCCTACGCACCGCGTAGTTTATGTGCGTCCACCCCCGTAGACTAGTAGATATCGCCCCCCAGTTGGGCATGTTCTTTCTAGCCAATTGATTGCTTCAAACAAAGGGAAAAATGTCCGAAATGTGGCAACAATTTGTTAACGATAATTTCGATTTGATTAGGAAATAGACTGAATAGGAAAGTCAGCCCGCTCATTGTCTCAGAAAAATCTTGTGGATTCGCAAAGTATCTCTGCTAAGGTCATAAAAATTAAATATATATTTCAACGGATTGCGTTGGTTTGTTCATGTGTGAAGGGTGTCAATCATCACCATAGTCGTTTTACCACGGCGTGAAAGAAAGCCCCTAAAATTTGAAAGATTGCTACTTCTAGGGCTGCCACAATCTTGGCCGTATTTCCTCGGCTTTGTTCACGGAACGCTACCAATACAAGCATTTGGGTAAGATAGTACCGAATATAGGCGCTCCGACCCCAGTTCGAGAGCCGAATCGCATAGGAATTATGCCCGGTTGAATACAGCAATGAGGCGAAAGTATAGGATTGACCTAGTCGATTGATTTTCCACGGGTACTTGCGCAGTTAAATGCGGAAGATCTACACGGTTTCCCCCGCATGTTATGCTCCCATCGCGCCCCACAATCGCTGGAATTTTGACGAAGCCTTTGGGGGCGATAACGTCCTCCCCCGCGAGGAACGATTGGCCCGTACTCCCCTGTAATGTGATCGGCGTGTCCCGCGTGAACTGTGGGAGGGACACGGTCTTGGGCAAGGTAATCGTCTCGCCGCCCACCATGATTTTCCCACCCTGAGAAGAGTCTCTTTGCCATGTGGCCGAAATTTGTGGACCAGCGGCTTTTGGCGCATTTGTGGTGAAGGTCCGCGAGCTGTCCTGAGTATTTTGGGACGTTCCAGACGGTGAAATTTCGATGTATTGCGCACACAGATGGCCGACGTCATCGGCATCGTGGGACACAAATACCGCAGGGATATTTGCCAAATCAATAGCCCGCGCAAGCACTGGTAAAATGCGGGATTTTTGAGCTGGATCAAGGCCAGTTAGGGGTTCATCGAGCAGTAAAATGCGAGGCGCTTGGGCCAAGGCGCGTGCGAGGGCGGCGCGACGTGCTTCGCCGCCTGAAAGCTTATTTGGTAGGCGATCAAGGATGTCAGACAGTTCCAATGCAGCGATCAAATCAGCCGCGAGGGGGGATGTGCCTCCCCATTTAGCCGCGAGATCAAGGTTCTCTCGGATTGTAAGATGCGCAAATAGACGCATGTCCTGAAACACCATGCCCACTCGGCGCTGTGACGCTGGTACGGGTTTGCGCATGCCATCAAACCAAGTTTCAGAGCCACATTGCACTCGCCCACTAGATGGTGTCTCAAGTCCCGCAATCACCCGCAGAAGGCTGGTTTTTCCACTGCCACTCGGCCCCACAAGGCCTGTAATTCCTTGGTTTGGAAGGGAAATATCGGCATTCAAGTGGTAAGCGTTTCGGTCTATCGATATTTTTAGATCAATCATGATTTCCCCCCGCAATTCCGGAGCGGGCCGCACGACCGTTGAGGCTGTAAATCAGGAAAAGCGCGAGAAAAGAAAACACGAGTAATCCCCCTGCAAGCACATGGGCCGCACGATAATCGAGGACTTCAACGCGGTTGAAAATCTCGATGGAAATGACCCGTGTTTTGCCCGGAAGATTGCCTCCAACCATCAAAACCACCCCGAATTCCCCGATTGTATGCGCAAAGCTCAGAACCGTGGCCGTTAGCACACCGCGCCGTGATAGGGGCAATATCACCCGCAGAAACAGGGACATACGCGAGGCCCCCATGGTTTGCGCCGCCTCTATCGTGCCGCGTCCTATCGCTTGAAATCCCGTGTGAAGCGGTTGAACCGCGAAGGGCAGCGAATATAAGACAGACGCCACCAACAAGCCCGCAAAAGAGAAGGTTAACGTGTCGCCCGTCAGTGTGATCCAAAGCCGCCCAATGGGGGTCGTCGGCGCGAACATAACCAACAAATAAAAGCCCAAAACCGTGGGAGGAACGACGAGTGGCAAGGCGGTAATTGTCTCGACCACGGGCCGCATCCGCGACTGCGTGATCGTGAGCCACCATGCGATCGGAATACCAATTGCCAGTAAAATCAGTGTGGTCGCGCTGGCAAGAAGGAGAGACAGGCGAATGGAAGGCCACAGGGTAACGGACGAATGCTCAACGGGTTCAATATAGGTTTCCTCGCCGTTTGGGGCTAAATACCCCAAATCCGGCAGTGCAGTTCGAACGGAGTCAGATTGCATATAAGCAAAAAGCGCAATCGCAGCGGGGGTTTGCGACAGAAGGACCATGTCCTGCGTCAGTCTAATATCCCTTACAATTTCAGTCGTAAAACGGGCATTTGGGAAGTGTTGCGACGCAGCAAGAAAGCCGATGTCGATGTTGCCCGAGTGCAAATAACTCGCCACATTCGCTACGTTTTGCCCATTCACAATATTCAACGCAGCGGGCTCAAATCCGAGGGTCTTGAGTGTCCGAAGGGCTGCTGCGCCATAGGGAGCGGTCGCGGGATCTGCGATGCCAATCCGCGCTTCGGCAAGCGGCGGTGCATTGACCCGTGAAACGATGGTTAATTGACCCTGAGCGTAGGACGCGCGCTCATAAGCTGGGTTACCCGCTACCAGCGCCCTTGGTCGATCCTGATCCGCCGCAAGAAACAGGTCAAATGGCGCACCCTGTTGAATTTGCGCGAATATTTTCCCTGTTGAGCCTGTGGCTGTCTCGACTTTATGCCCTGATTTGGCCTCAAAATCTTGGGCTATCACCTCGAATGCGCTGGCGAAATTGGAGGCAACTGCAACGGTGATTTTATCGGCAAGGGCACTGGGGGCAAACATCAAAAGCGCCAGTTGAATGCCAATTATTTTGCTGAACCACCGTGTCAAACTCAGCACGCCGCCCCTCCTTTTAGGTTGCGTTGCATTTGACGTGGATGGCCCTCGGGATGCAAGCGCATTAGCAAAATATTCGTTCGGCTAGCCCGTTTTACCCGCGCGTTCTAGCCATATGTCGCGTTGTGCAAATCCTTGACGGTGAAAATGGGCACTTCTCCCGAAGTTTTAGGGATAAACTGAATTTTGGCAGGGGTTTTGGGCGTTATCGTCATGACATTTTGGCTAAACCGTCCGGCAATACTGGCTTCAAGCGCGACATAAAGCGCTAGCGACGAGGATGTTACCAAAATCTCGTACCCCTCCTCATTTGGGACAACCTCAAGCTTCAAATCCGCCGTCACAAGATCGTAGAACTTATACGGACGCAACATAAAGTGGTCATTGGCCTTTGTGCCGTCTGACCCCGTCCAGTTATATGTCAAAATCTCATCTACAGCCAATTCACTGGCCGCGATTTCAGCCAGAGATTTTGCCACGTCTGGGCTGACTTCAGCGTCGACCTCCACCAGAATACGAGACGATCCATCTGGTTTTGTCGCGGCTATTTTGACAGTAATATCAACGGGTTCACGGAGGTCATTCACAGCTTTAAGCACAAGAATCTCGCTCTCAGGCACGATCGTCACAAACACGGGTTGAAAGAATTCCCCGATCATATAGTGCGGCAGTTTCCAGCTGCCGCCATAGTTAAGAGAGGCCCAGCTGGCGACAGGCCATGTGTCATTGAGCTGCCAAATGAGCGCGCCCATACAATGCGGTTTGAGGCTGCGCCAATAGGAAACGGCAGTTTTGAGGGCCAAGCCATGCTGGATTTGCGACAGATAGATAAAATCCTCAAACCCCGTCGGGAAACGGAAATATCGGAACATGGTTTCCGCAATCCGCGCATTCCCGCCATGGTTTTTCTGATGGCTTTCGAGGGTTGGCGCGGCGATATTACGGTCGTTTTCAGTGGTAAAACTGCGGATCACGTCCATTGAGGCATAGGATTGGAAGCCAAATTCGGAACAGAACCGGGGTTTGATGTCGCGGTAATGCTCAAAATCCTTGCCTTCGTGCCAAACCGACCAAAAATGCATGTCGCCCGCCGTGTCGTCGTGCCACGCGTCGCCAAAATTCATAGGCCCTGCAGAGGGGCTGGAGGCCCACCAGTTTGCCTCCGGCACAACCGCGCGCATTGCGCGTTCGATTTGCGTATTCAGGCGGTCGTAGGCCACCAGATAAAGGTCGCGATTTTCCTTTGATTCCTCGTACCATGTAAGCGCCCCGACGAGCTCGTTATCGCCACACCAAAGGGCCAGTGACGCGTGGTGATTAAGCCGTGTGACCGTTTCGCGCACTTCGCAATCCACCTCGGCCAAGAAGGCTGCATCGGCGGGGTAAAGGTTGCAGGCAAACATGAAGTCCTGCCATACCATCAGTCCCATTTCGTCGCAGAAATCATAGAACCAATCCGGCTCATAACGCCCGCCGCCCCATACGCGGATCATGTTCATGTTGGCGTCGACGGCGGATTGCAAAAGATCGCGCACGCCCGCCTGTGTGATCCGCCCAGAGAGTGCGTCGGCAGGGATCCAATTGGCACCTTTTGCATAGGTGTCCACGCCATTCACGCGGAATTTAAAGCCGACGCCGACCGCGTCTTTTTGCGCCATAAACGCCATATCCCGTAGGCCAATGCGTCGGGTTTGCGTACTGTCCCCGAGGGTCACATCCAGATCGTGCAACGCCTGCTCTCCCATACCAACGGGCCACCAAAGCGCGGGCGATACGAGGGTAATCGCGGCCTCAAGAACGCCGTTTTGCGCCGCAACTACGCCTGTGATGCTCTGGCCGCAGAGCGCGATTTCAAATGGAATATCGCGTGTTTCGCAGTTCTCAAATGGCGCGCGCACCGTGACGGTCACATTCTGCCCGTCGTGAGCCTGATCGACAATCACACCGGTGATCCGCGTCTGGCTCTGAGGGCAGAGTTCGATGTCGCCGATCACCCCGAATGGCGCGAGGGCAATGTTCCAATCCCAGCCAAAATCGCACTGGGCTTTGCGGATCATATTGCCATGCGGAATGGGGCAATTCATGTGCAAATACGGCACGGGATAGGGATGCTCAGCGTAGCGTTTTGCCGCTTCCATGGTGTTTGAATGGAAATACAATTCAATTGTGTTTTCGCCCACATGCGCAACTTCAGACAGGTCAACGCGATAGGTTCGAAATACGTTTTGCGCGCTCAAAACCTTTGTGCCATTGATCAAAACATCGACGATGGTGTCCAGCCCCGTCAGGACCAAATCGCAATCCGTCGCCGTAAGGGTGAATTTGCGGGTGGCGCGCCAATCTCGGTCTGCAATCCACCTCAGATCGTGCTCATTAAGACCGAAATAGGGGTCGGGAATTTCTCCAGCGGCGAAAAAGGCTGATATTCCATCACCCGGAAGAATCATTTCAACACGATAATCGCCCTGAGCATCCTCAAGCGCCCAAACCCCATTTAACATCATCGCAATTTCCTCCCACTGACTTATTGAAGGCACTATGGCGGCAATGCAATCGATTACAAGGGGGTAAAATGCTGTGGTTGTCGATTTTTCGAGTGTCCCAAAAAAATTGGGGAAAATCTCAAACGTCTATGTCTTTTGCGATATTTGCTCCGTGGAGCGCGCATCGAGCGTCCAATTCACAAACGCATTTAGGGCTGGCACTTTGTTGAGGTCTGGGATCTTTTTCATGATCAGATAATAGAAAAAATCATCCAAAATCGTGACATCTGAGAGTTTTGACAGGCGACCGGCGGCGAGATCTTCGTGGATCAACGCAAGCGGGCAAAGCGCGGCGCCCTGTCCGGAAAAGGCTGCGGTTCGGAGCATATTGATATCTTCGAAGATAGGGCCCTTTAGGGCGTGTGGCGTTTGGCCTCCAGCGGCCTTGAACCATTGCGACCAACCGTTTGTATCCGTGTCATGCAACAGTCCAATGCCCAAAATATCGTCTAGAGTCGGATGGGCACGGCCAAGCGATTGAAACACCCATTTGCTGCAAACGGGCGCGCTCTCACCAGACAAAAAGGGAATGGATTTGAGGTTGCTCGCAAGTGTCGGAGTCGGACCGAAGGTAAACGCAAGATCGACCTCATCGAAATCAATGCCCTGCCCGTGCAGCGCGTAAACAACCTGAATATCAATTTCGGGATGTGCGGTGCGAAAAGCAGACAGCCGCGGAATGAGCCAACTTGTGGCGATGGACGGAATGGCCGCAATCACGAGCGGTTTTGTGCCTTCTGGTGCGCGAAGCCGTTTGCACGCGGCGGCAATATCACCAAAAGAGAGTGTCACAGCGCGCGCAAGATCCTCAGACTGCGGCGTCAGGATTGGCCGACGGCCCGTGCGTTCAAAAAGAGCAACCCCAAGCCAGTCTTCGAGATTACGCACCTGATGACTGACGGCGGATTGAGTGACGCACAGCTCGTCTGCGGCCTTCTGAAAGCTGCCAAGGCGGGCAACCGCTTCGAAGGTCTTGAGTGCGTTCAAAGGAAGATGCGTCATTTATAAGCTCGCTTTAACATGAATATAATTCATGTACGGTGAAAACTTCTCCTTTGACAAGTGTGGGTCTCGGGCAGAGGAAGGGTGGCAACGGATCGTCGCCACCGACGGACTTTTACACACAAAGGATGCAAAAATGGATCGCGAAGTCTTTCAAGATTACACAGGTAATGGCCCGAAAGCTGCGCCGACCTTTTCCGCGCCCGAAATGCAACGGCGTCTCACGGCAATTCGCACCTATATGGCGTCTGAGAACATAGATGCCGCGCTGTTCACATCCTACCACAACATTAATTATTACGCCGATTTTCTGTTTTGCTCCTTTGGCCGGCGCTATGGGCTGGTGGTTGATCACACGACCGCAACCTCGATCAGCGCGGGGATTGATGGGGGGCAGCCGTGGCGGCGGACCTTTGGCAATAACGTTACCTACACCGATTGGAACAAGGACAATTATTTTCATGCCGTCGACAAACTCGCAGGAACGGAAAATCGGGTGGGCATCGAATTTGATCACGTCAACATTGAGCTGCTAAGGCAGTTGGAGGCCTTTTTCCCAGAGATGGAATTTGTTGATATTTCCAAACCCGCCATGCGTCTGCGGATGATCAAATCGGCGGAGGAAATTGCGCATATCACCCAAATGACACGGATCGCGGATTTGGGCGGTGCGGCCTGTGCCGAAGCGGCGCGTGTGGGTGTTTCCGAGCGCGAGGTCGCCTTGCATTCCACCGCGACGATGGTGCGCGAAATCGCCAAAACATGGCCGCAGGGCGAATTGCTCGACACTTGGACTTGGTTTCAATCGGGCCTCAATACTGACGGCGCCCACAATCCAGTCACCAGTCGCATGATTGAAGCGGGTGATATCCTGTCACTCAATTGTTTTCCGATGGTTGCGGGCTATTACGTCGCTTTGGAACGGACGCTTTTTGCCGAACATGTCTCTGATGCGCATTTGCGGATGTGGGAAGTGAATTGCCGTGTACACGATCGCGGCAAGGAACTTTTGGTGCCCGGTGCGCGGTGTTCGGATATCGCAAAGGAGTTGAACGAGATCTACGCCTCCGAAGACCTGCTCCAATATCGCAGCTTTGGGTACGGTCATTCCTTTGGTGTCTTGAGCCATTATTACGGTCGTGAAGCTGGCCTCGAATTGCGAGAAGACTGCGACACGGTGCTCGAATCAGGCATGGTCATTTCAATGGAACCGATGATCACGATTCCCGACCATTTGCCTGGTGCTGGAGGGTATCGCGAGCATGATATTCTGGTGATTTCGGACGAAAACAATCAAGGGAATCATAACATTACAGCCTTTCCCTATGGCCCCAAACACTTGATCCTCAAGTGAACCTGTTGATAATAAAGTGAAAACTATTTTACTAATCGTTTAAATCCCTGTTAGGGTGGCTGACATGCCCGCTCGTTTGAAAACAACAGAAAGTTAAGCATGGCCAGTCCCAACAACGATTCGGCTTTTGTCGAATTTGACCGCGTTCAGAAGAGTTACGACGGTGAAAACCTTGTCGTAAAAGATTTAAACCTGTCGATGCCTAAGGGCGAGTTTCTGACGATGCTTGGGCCTTCAGGGTCTGGCAAAACCACTTGCCTGATGATGCTTGCAGGGTTTGAAACGGCTACCCACGGCGATATCCGCCTTGGTGGCAAGCCGATCAACGATATTCCGCCACACAAGCGCGGTATTGGCATGGTCTTTCAAAACTACGCGCTCTTTCCGCATATGACGGTCGCCGAAAACCTGTCGTTCCCGCTAGAAGTACGCAAATTTGGTAAATCCGAACGCGAAGCTAAGGTGATGCGCGCACTCGATATGGTGCAGATGGGGGAATTCGGCAATCGCCGTCCCGCACAGCTTTCTGGCGGCCAACAACAACGTGTCGCCCTCGCACGCGCGCTTGTATTTGAACCCGAGTTGGTTCTGATGGATGAGCCTCTGGGCGCTTTGGATAAACAACTGCGCGAAACGTTACAGTTTGAAATTACCAAACTCGCGCACAACCTTGGTATTACGGTGGTTTATGTGACCCATGACCAAACCGAAGCCCTCACCATGTCGGATCGGGTTGCCGTGTTTGAAAACGGACGCATTCAACAACTTGCGCCGCCGGACGAGCTTTACGAACGGCCAGCAAACAGCTTTGTGGCCCAGTTCATTGGCGAGAACAACACACTCGAAGGCGTGATCACGCAAATGGGCAAAACCCAATGTCGTGTGCGTCTGGATAACGGCGACGAAATCGACGCTGTTCCAATTAATGTGAAAAAAGTAGGCGAACGCACGCGGGTCTCTATTCGCCCCGAGCGTGTTGAGTTTGACAAACAGCGCCTTCACGAAGACGCCCATATGCTCAAGGCCGAAGTGTTGGAATTCATCTATATGGGTGATATATTCCGCACACGCCTTCGGGTTGCGGGCAATGATGATTTCGTCATCAAGTCCCGGAATGCACCCGACCAAGTGCGCCTCGTTCCGGGGAGCCAAGTCGAAATTGGCTGGCTGACGGAAGACTGCCGAGCGCTTGACGTTATCTAAAGATATCTTACAGCCATCGCGCTCGGGGCTGTCGGAAAAACGATAAAAAAAGACCAACTAGGAGAGTACTATGAAACTTAGACATTTGTTTGGGGCCACGGCCCTTGTGATGTCGCCTCTAGCCGCAACAACGGTTTTTGCTGCGGACCTACCTGCCTGTGAAAACTGTTCTGACAGCATGACCATCATGTCATGGGGCGGCGCATATCAAGCATCCCAAATCGCTGCCTATTCCGATCCTTATGCAGCGTTAACCGGCATCACTGTCGTTTATGACGAAAGCTCCAATGAATCGATCGCGAAAATGCGTGCGGGTGCCGAAGCTGGCAACAGCGCGTATGACCTGATTGATGCGGAAGGCCCTGACTCACAACGTGCGTGCGACGAGGGTTTGGCCATTGAAATCGATGCCGACGCTTCCCTTGCTGCGGGCGATGATGGCTCCACACCAACAGAAGACTTTGGTCCAAGCCTGATCAACGAATGCTTCATTCCGCAAATCGTGTTTTCGACAACATTTGGCTATCGCAATGATGTCGCCGAATGGAATGGCGCAACACCAGACAGCCTTTGCGCGATTTTCGATACCGAAACTTTCCCAGGCAAACGTGCTTTGGAAAAACGTCCTAAGAAAAACCTCGAATGGGCTTTGATTTGTGACGACGTTGCAAAAGAAGATCTCTATGACGTTCTGTCTTCGGACGGCGGCGTTGAGCGGGCTTTGGCCAAACTTGATACCATCAAAGGCGATGTTGTTTGGTGGTCTGCGGGTGCGGAAACACCACAACTTTTGGCAGATGCCGAAGTTGTAATTGGTTCCACATATAACGGTCGCCTGTTCTCGGTTATCGAAGAGCAAAAGCAGCCAGTTTCCATGCTTTGGGATTGGCAAGTATTTGACTTTGACGGTTGGGTTGTTCCAGCTGGCTTGGACGAAAAACGCTTGAACCGTACGATGCACTTCCTGAAATTTGCCACAGACACACAGCGTCTGGCAGATCAGGCCGCGTATATCTCTTACGGTCCAGCACGTGCGTCTTCGCAGCCTTTGGTTGGGGATCACGCCACGTTGGGTATTGATATGGGTCAGCACATGCCGACCAACCCAGCAAACCAAACCAACTATTTGGTGAACAACATCGAATGGTGGGCAGACAACAACGATGAAGTTGATATCAAGTTCCAAAACTGGTTGGCTCAATAAGCTATCCCTTTGATATAACTAGATAAAACAACTTGCGCAGGGGCTTAGATCCCTGCGCATCCCGACCCAAGAAAAACAACCACGGGACAGGACATGACGCAAACAATGACCGATGACCAAGACGCTTCGAAACCCGTATTGGCTGCTGACGGCACCCCATTAAAGCAAAGCCTGAACCGCGCCCTACGGCGGCAAAAACTCCGCGCGCTGGCTCTGATTGCCCCGCTGCTTTTGTTCATCCTCGTCAGTTTTGTCGCCCCGATTGGCGATATGTTGTTCCGCTCTGTGGAAAACAGCATTGTGATGGAAACCATCCCGCGCACCGTGCGCGCCATGCGCAACTGGGAGCCTGATGGCGAAACCCTCCCTCCAGATGAAATTTACGCAGCCTTTTACACCGATTTTGTCCTCGCCGAAGAGAACAAATTGCACACGCGCCTTGGCTCACGTTTGAATTATGAAGCCAGTGGCATGTCCTCGCTGTTCCGCTCTACGGGGCGTAGCATCAGCAAGTTTGACACCACAATTTACGGCACCCAGTTCATCGAAGCGGACGCCGCCTATGGCGACCCTGCGATGTGGGCCACATGGATGGCAGAAAAAGACAACCGTAAAGCCCTGCCCCTTACCGCCAGCGCTTATGAGGGTTGGGCCGAAATGATCGAAGACGTCAAAGACGCCGATCCTGCAACGAAAAAACTCAGCCCGATTGTTTACACAGCACTTTACAATGATTTCGCCTCGGGGGCCGTGGCGCCTTCGATGCCCGCCGTGGACGTGTCTGGTTTTGAGACCGTCTCCCTGCGCGAGCAATTCGGCGCAGCAAAGGCCGATTGGCTCGATCCTACCACATGGACGGTGATTAAAACCTTCGCGGGTCCACTGACCGATGGGTATTTCCTGAACGCAGTTGACATGTTGAGAGGTCCTGACGGGATCGAAGCGCGACCAGAAAGCCAACGGATTTATTTGCGGCTGTTGTGGCGCACGATTGTACTGTCGGTAACGATTACCGCCACCTGTATTATGCTGGGCTATCCAGTGGCTTGGCTCATGGCCAACTTGCCCAACCGTTCCGCGAACGTGCTGATGATCTTGGTTTTGCTGCCGTTTTGGACCTCGCTTTTGGTGCGGACCTCCGCTTGGAAGGTGTTGTTGCAAGAACAAGGCGTGATCAATGATCTGCTGGTTTGGATTGGCCTTGTGGGCGATCTTGACCGATTACAACTGATCCAAAACGCCACGGGCACGACCATTGCCATGACGCATATTCTTTTGCCTTTCATGGTGCTGCCCCTGTATTCGGTGATGAAAACCATCCCGCCAAGCTATTTGAGGGCCGCGAAATCCCTCGGTGCGAACGATTGGACAGCCTTCTGGCGGGTCTATTTCCCCCAATCCCTGCCGGGAATTGGCGCGGGATCGATCTTGGTCTTTATCTTGTCCATCGGCTATTACATCACGCCCGAACTCGTCGGCGGCACCAAAGGTGTCTTCATCTCAAACCGGATTGCCTACCATATCTCAAGCTCACTGAATTGGGGCCTCGCCGCCGCTCTGGGCTCGATCCTACTGGTCATCGTACTCATCTTATATTGGGTTTATGATCGCTTGGTTGGTATTGATAACGTTAAATTGGGGGGCTAAAAAATGTCTTCACTTCCACCCTATGCCTCGCCCGTTCAACGCGCATGGTTCTATAGTTTTCGCGTCATCTGCGGGCTGATCTTCTTCTTTCTGATCGCGCCAATTATCGTGATTATTCCGCTGAGCTTTAATGCCGAAGACTTCTTTACCTTCACGCCGGAAATGCTGGCGCTGAACCCTGAGGGGTTCTCGCTCAAACACTACAAAGACTTCTTCAACAGTTCCGATTGGCAATTGGCCATGAAGAACTCCCTCCAGATCGCGCCGGTTGCCACAATCATCTCGGTGACCTTGGGAACGATTGCCGCGATTGGCCTGTCGCAAACCCACGTACCGTTTCGCCGCTCTATCATGGCGATCCTGATTTCGCCGATGATTGTGCCGTTGATTATCTCGGCGACGGGAATGTATTTCTTCTATTCCAACCCCTATATTCCGATCCCTTTCTACGGCAAGCTTGAGATCCCAATCACCCTTACAGGGACCTATGTCGGAGTCGTCTTGGCGCATGCGGCGCTTGGTATTCCCTTTGTCATTATCACTGTTACCGCCACGCTTGTGGGCTTTGATCGCTCCCTCACTCAGGCCGCGGCAAGCATGGGCGCCTCGCCCGTGCGCGCTTTCTTTAAGGTGCAAATGCCTCTGATTTTACCCGGCGTGATTTCAGGTGCCCTTTTTGCCTTTATTACCTCCTTTGACGAGGTGGTCGTGGTCTTGTTCGTGGGGTCGGCCAATCAGAAAACGCTGCCATGGCAGATGTTTATCGGCCTGCGTGAGCAAGTGAGCCCCACAATTCTAGCGGTTGCGACCATATTGGTTTTCCTTTCGGTCTTGCTCCTCGCCACGTTGGAACTTTTGCGTCGCCGCTCTGAACGCTTGCGCGGGATGTCACCCGGCTAATCGCAGAATGTTTCCCAGCTAATAAAGGGCCGTTTTCCCCTTTTCTGTCTAATAAATAAGGTTCTGGCTCACGCTGGAACCTTAAAATTTGTATCGTTCTGAATTTTGAACAGGCTATTTCGCCTATTGGGGCGCACTTTATTGCGCCAATCAAAAACATAAGCTACGATCACATATTGAGCGTTTTTGAACCTTGGTAAAAACGCACTAAAATTTTGACAAAGGAAACCTTAGAATGAAAACCGTGAACTTATTATTTTCGGCAAGTATTTTCGCTGTGGCCAGCCTTGCCGCGCATGCGCAAGACAAGCCAAATATCCTCGTTATTTGGGGCGACGACATCGGCCAGTTTAACATCAGCGCCTACAACAATGGCATGATGGGCTATCGGACGCCCAACATCGACCGCATCGCCGCAGAAGGCGCCTTGTTTACCGATTGGTACGGTCAACAAAGCTGTACCGCGGGGCGCGCAGCGTTCATTACCGGACAGTCACCCATGCGCACTGGCTTGACCAAAGTTGGCCTTCCCGGTGCTCCTGAAGGGATGATGATCGACGATCCAACCATCGCAGGCCTGCTCAAACCCTTGGGTTATATGACCGGTCAGTTCGGTAAAAATCACCTCGGCGACCGCGATGAAATGCTGCCGACCAACAATGGTTTTGATGAATTCTACGGCAACCTTTACCACCTGAATGCCGAAGAAGAACCCGAGAACGTCGATTATCCCAAAGACGCGGAATTCCGGGAAAAATTTGGCCCACGTGGGGTGATTAAATCCTCTGCGGATGGCACAATCGAAGATACCGGCCCCCTCTCCAAAAAACGTATGGAGACCGTGGACGAGGAAATAACCGCCGCTGCGATCGACTTTATGGACCGTGCCGTTGCACAGGACAAACCGTTCTTCTTGTGGTGGAACGCGACACGCATGCATATTTTCACCCACCTCAAGGAGTCCTCTGTTGGAGTGACCGGACTTGGCGTCTATGCGGACGGTATGGTTGAGCATGACGGAATGGTTGGCGAACTTCTTGATAAGGTTGATGAACTCGGCATCGCCGACAATACAATCGTCATGTATTCCACCGATAATGGCGCCGAAACATTCACGTGGCCCGATGGCGGCACAACAATGTTCAAAGGCGAGAAAAACACACAATGGGAAGGCGGCTACCGCGTTCCAACTGTGATCCGCTGGCCTGGCGTGATTGAACCCGGCACAGTAATCAACGACATCGTAGCCCACGAAGACATGCTGCCAACCTTCCTTGCGGCAGCGGGCAACCCAACTGTTGTAGAAGACCTGCTTGCGGGCGGCGTACAAGCCATTGGCCGCGAGTATAAAGTCCATATTGATGGGTATAACCTGATCCCTGGCCTTAAGGGCGAAGGCGAATGGCCACGGGATAATTTCCTTTACTGGACCGATGATGGTTCGGTTGCGGCGTTGCGCTACAACAACTGGAAAATCACCTTCCTGCGTCAAAATGCCGAAGGGTTTAAAGTTTGGACATCCCCATTTGAAGTGCTTCGTGCACCTTCAATTACCAATCTTCGCATGGATCCGTTTGAACGCGCAGAAGCCGAAGATGCGATGGGCTACCAACGCTGGTGGGTCGAGCATATGTATATTATTGCGCCCGCTGCGGCCTATGTTGGCGAATGGCTGCAAAGCTTTGCAGAGTTCCCACCGCGCCAAAAACCGGGAAGCTTCAGTCTTGAACGTGTGATGGAAGCAGTGACTGCGGGTTCTCCTGGAAGCCAATAGTCCACATCTTTCTAAGTGACACGACAGCAGGCCTCGCAAAACGGGGCCTGCTTTTTTGTGGCGTAGTTAGATTGATTTCGCGCCGCAACGCGCTGTATTTATTAGGAAAAATATGAGTTTGCGCCGGCTTGTTTTGGTTGCTTACCGTTACGCTCAGATGCAGCTAAAACGATACTCAATTGAATGCGCGTAAATCTCCCCTGCAGCAAGTTGGGCCGATGGGAACGCGGGCTGATTTGGGCTGTCTGGAAAAAACTGTGGCTCAAGGCATATACCAGAGCGCGGCCCGTATTTTTGCCCGTTGAGGCCGACAATTGGCACATTGAGTTGGTGTCCATCATAAACCTGTAATCCAGGCTTTGTGGTGTAGATTTGCATTGTGAGGCCTGTTTTTTGAGTTTCAAGGATCGCCGCCAGCGACCCTTGAGTAACAGGGAGATTTTCTGGTCGTGTAAGGATGAAATTGTGGTCTAAATCCATTGGACATTGTGGCGCACTAACTGGCCTTGGCGTCATAAAATCAAAGGGTGTTCCTTGGACATTCAGGGACTCTCCAGATGGGATGAGCGCACTGTCGACAGGGGTAATTCGATCGGCAATAACGGTTAGGCGGTGATCGGAAATGCTGCCAGAACCGTCGAGGTTGAAATAGCTATGCTGGGATAGGTTCACAATAGTGCTCTGTGTCGATACGGCATTGAATTCAAGCGATAAAATAGCAGATTCTGATAGAGTATATGTGCATTTTACGTCCAGCGCTCCGGGGAATCCTTGATCGCCATCAGGCGAGTGGAGACCCAGTGTAACGCTCTCTTTGCTGTACGCGTCAATTGTCCAGACCCGTTGGGAGAGGCCTCCAGCGCCGCCATGCAAACAGGTGTTAGGACCTTCGTTTTGATCGAGTGTGTAGCGTTGACCGTCGAGGGTAAACCCGCCGCCGGAAATACGATTTGCGTATCTTCCGACAACGGCCCCAAAATAGGGCGAATACTTTGGATAATCTTCAAATTTCTCGAAGCCAAGAACAACAGATTGCAGCGGTCCATCTGGCATTTTGACACGCAAATCCGCGATTACGGCACCCCATGTTAAAATGCGGCAGGACGATCCGTCTGGCCCCGTTAGAGTGATTTCGTGAACAAGTTCCCCGTTAAACTCCCCTACCAGTTTTGGTTGGGGCAATGCGCATGCTCGCGTGTTTATCTGATCCATTGAAGTCGCCCTTTCACGCCGCTGACACGGTGGCACCCACAGACCTTTTTCGGGCCAAACGCGCTTGCAACATGATAACGACGAGGAGAAAAAGCCCCCGCACAACCGACTGCCAATAGGCCGAAAGGGAAATCCAGCCTTTGCCGTTTTCAAAATTCAGGATCGTGAATAAAACCCCCATCAACAAAACCCCCGCGAGCGTTGCGCCGACAGAACCCGCGCCGCCGGTGAGCAATGTGCCCCCAACAACGACGGCGGCGATTGCGAAAAGCTCCCAGCCCTTGCCCTCAATAGGTTGTCCCGCGCCGAATTGTGCTGCCAAAATGACCCCCGCGAGGCCTGCCAAAGCACCACAGGCGACATAGGTCAGCATCAGGATTTTGTTGACCGGAAGCCCCATAAGTTGCGCGGCATCTTCGTTGCCACCAATGGCCAAAACGGTGCGCCCTGCACTGGTGAAATTCAGCACATATGATCCTGCAATAAACGCGAGGACGGCAATGAGGGCGGGCACAGGAAACCCAAGAATGTTGCCCTGTCCGAGCCACGTAAAACTGGTGGCATAGGACGCGGGGATTGATTGATTTCCCGCCAGCAAAAGCGCCATACCACCTGCGGCCAGCATTGTCGCAAGTGTCGCCACGAATGGCATGATTTGCAGCCGCGTCACGATCAGCCCGTTAATCACCCCAACGATTACTCCCGCGCCAAAACCCGCCAAAAGCCCCGGCATAAGGCCGTAATGACTGGCGTGGGCGGCTACGACGCTCGACATCGCGGCCGTTGCCCCTACCGAAAGGTCAATGCCGCCCGTCATAATGACAAAGCACATGCCCAAAGAAATCAATGCAAACATGGAGTTATACCGCAGTACGCTCATCACATTGAAGGTTCCCAAAAAATTATCATAGCGCAGCCAGCCGAAAAGGATAATCACCGCAAGGGCCAAAACAACACCGTAATTGCTCATTAACCCGCTTAAAATTGACTTGTTTCTCATGATGTCCGTGCCTTTCTTTGGAGCCAGACAGCTGCAATAATAATCGCCGCTTTAACCACCATCGCTGCGGCATCCGGAACGCCATTTGCAAGTAGTGTGTATCGTACAATTTGAATTGTCATCGCGCCCAGCAACGTGCCCCAGATGCTCGCGCGGCCCCCACTCAGGAGAGTCCCGCCCACGGCAACTGCAGCAATTGCGTCAAGCTCCATGCCCATTCCAACGAGGTTGGCATCTGATGCCGAATTGATGGCGATGACAATGAGGCCCGCTATTCCAGAGAGAAGGCCACTGATTGTATAGACCGCGATTTTCACACGGCTCACGGGCACACCCGAAAGCACAGCAGCATTTTGGTTGCCGCCGACGGCCAGAATTTGCCGACCAAACACCGTGCGGCGAAACATCCAAGCGGCCCCAATCACAATCACAGCCATGATGATTGCCTGAAATGGCAGACCAAACACACGCCCAAGGCCAATGAATTGAAATTCTGGCACATGGAAAACTTGTAGGTTTCCGTTGGTCATCACTTGCGCAATTCCGCGGCCTGCAATGAACAAAACCAGTGTTGCCACAATGGGTTGAATGTCGAATTTGGCAACAAGCCAGCCGTTAAACGCGCCAAGCAAACCTGCGACCCCGACCGAGATAATAATCGCCACGGTGACCGCGAGCCATACGGGGTCAATTCCTAGTATTGTACCCATGAAAATCATCGGCGCGAGCGCGCCAGAGATCGCCATGAGTGACCCCACAGAAAGGTCAATCCCGCCCGTTGCGATCACAAGCGTCATCCCGACGGCGACGATTACAATGGTGCAAACCTGTGTCAGGTTCACGTTTAAGGTTTGTAGCGAGAGGAAATTGGGCGTGATCGCGATGTTCAAAAGGATCAAGAATCCCAGAATAATTAGCGTCGCGTAGCGATCCAAAAGGCATAGACTTGGCGTTCAGACATTGGCCGTGGCCCTTTCAGACGTGCCATGCGCCATCGCGGCGAGGACTCGATCTTCATTGATTTCTCCGTTGGTAAGCTCGGCAACTGACAGGCCTTCCCGCAAAACGTAAACGCGGTCGGCGCCTTCGGTAACCTCTTCTAATTCCGAAGAAATCATCAACACAGCCAGCCCATCGTCTGCCAGTTTGTTTACCAGTTTTTGTATTTCCGCTTTCGCGCCGACATCAATGCCGCGCGTTGGTTCATCGAGAATAAGGAGGCGTGGCGACATGGCCAACCAGCGACCAAGGAGAACTTTTTGCTGGTTCCCACCCGACAGTTCGCGAATTTTTTGGTGTGGCCCTGCGCATTTGATCCCAAGGCTTTTGATCAACCCATCGACGATTTGCGCCTGCTTTTTCTCATCCACAATGCCCGCTCGCGCAAGCTTTGGCATGAGGGCAAGCATCATGTTTTCGGCAATGCTTAAATCCGGCACAATCCCTTCGATTTTGCGATCTTCGGTGCAAAACCCAATACCTGCGGCAATGGCTTCGGCGGGCGAGTTGGGGGCGAAGCTTTTGCCATCAAATTCCATGTGTCCTGTAGAAGGGGGATGTGCGCCAAAAATTAGCTTGGCCGTCTCTGTGCGCCCTGCCCCAAGCAAGCCTGCAAATCCTACGATTTCGCCACTGCGCACGCAGAAACTAACGTCGCGAACGTGAAGGCCATCACTCAAGCCCTGCGCTTCCAGAAGTTTGTTTCCCGCCAAATGCGCGTGCTCATTATCAAATGCTGTAATCCGCCCGCTGCTGCGACTTATTTCTTTACCGAGCATTGTGGAGACAAGCTCAAGTTTGTCTATTTCATCCAAGTTACAGGCGCGGATTGTTTTACCATCGCGCATGATCGTCACGCGGTCACACACCTCGTAAAGTTCGTCGAGTTTATGGCTCACAAAGACAACCGAGACGCCCTCGGCTTTGAGGCTTCGGATCACATCAAACAGCACCGCCGCTTCGCGTTCGTCCAAGGAAGAGGTCGGCTCATCCATAATGACCAACTGGGCAGAAAACCCAATCGCCCGCGCAATCGCGATCATTTGTTGTGACGCCGTGCTGAAATCCGACAACTGCCGCCGCACATCAACCTTCATCGAAAAACGGGCCAATAAGCGCTCGGCCTCTTTATGCATTGCGGGCCAATCAAGGGCACCATAGCGGCGCATTTCGCGCCCAAGACATATATTTTCAGTTACGGAAAGGGGTGGCACCAGATTAATTTCTTGATAAATCGTACTGATTCCAGCGTTCTGCGCCGCCTTGGGCGCATTCACTTCAAACGGTTTACCCGCGAAATGCACGTCCCCTTCGTCTTTTGCAATATAGCCCGTCAGGATCTTAATGAGGGTCGATTTTCCGGCGCCATTTTGGCCAATTAGGGCATGAACCTCACCCGCGCCGACCTGAAGGGATGCGCCATTTAGCGCGATCGTGCCGCCAAACCTTTTGTGCAGGTTTTCAATCGATAAAAGAGGTGTCTCTTTCATTCTTTGCCAATCTATTTTTGATTGCAATTCGTCGCAAACCTCAGAACGGCGGACGGCGAAAAGTAATTTGGATATTGCCCGAGGCAGACGTCCATAATAGCCCAGAAAATCCGGGCTATTATGTAGACACGTCTGCTATGAGAGGACCTCTAGTAGGCCGTGTCGATCAGTTCAGCAGCATTCGAAATGTCATAAAAATTATCGGGATTGATGATTTTTACCGGAATATCCGCCCCCTGTGCAAAGGCGACGGCCGTGTCGAAGGCTGTTGGACCAAATCGTGGGTTACACTCGCAACAGGCCGCTACCTTTCCGTCGATGATCAGCTGGATGATTTCGCGTCCACCATCAATCGAAAGGATCATAACATCCTTGCCCGCCACTTTGCCTGCGGCCTCAATGGCCGAGATCGCCCCAATGGTCATCTCATCGTTATGCGCATAAATAACATTGGCATCCGGATTGGCTTGAAGCAGCGTTTCGGCAACTTGGCGGCCTGTGTCGCGCGCAAAATCGCCTGTTTGAGATGCGACGATTTCAAAGTCTGGATGCTCGGCAATAGTGGTGTCGAACCCGAATTTACGATCATTCGCAGGGGACGAACCTGCGGTCCCTTCCTGTTCGATGATTTTGGTTTTTCCATTGTTGTTGGCGACGAGCCATTCCGCAACGCGGCGACCTTCCTCAATGAAGTCTGAGCCAATGAATGTCACATAGTCATCGCCTGCGATAGCGAGCGATTGGTCAACATTGCGATCCAACAGGATCACCGGGATGCCCACATTTTTGGCTGACTTGATTGCCGGAATGAGGGGGATTTCCTCACGTGGAGCAAGGAAAATAAGGTCAACGCCCTGTGCGATCATGGAATTAACATCGGAAACCTGCTTGGCCGCAGACCCTGCCGCATCCGTATAAACCAATTGCCAGCCGCGCGCCTCCGCTTCGGCTTTCATCGAGTTGGTTTGCGCCAAAAGCCATGGATTGTTGCTTTCCGTTTGGGCAAAACCAACCTTGTATGTGTCTTTAACTGCCAATGTAGGACCGGCTGCGATGGCGGCGCGCGAGAACGCCGCTGCGGCGGATGCGGCCGATGAAGCAAGCAGAAGTTTTCTGCGTGAAATAGTCACAATGAGTCTCCTCCCGAGATTGCGTGGCAAGGCCACTGGCGGCAATTTGAGTTATTGATAATTATTAATACTAACGACTTATAAATATTTATTTCGTTCCGTTAAATCATCGGTAAAGGTTGTGTAACCAGCATGACAACAAAAAATATTCACGCCAATTTTGGAATGGAATTAGTATGGCAAAGGCGGGAAATATCGGGAAAGACCAACCGGCGCAGCGTATCACCCCCACTCCAAAAACTACGCGACGCCTCACCATGACGGATGTTGCAAATGAGGCGGACTGTTCGCAGGCAACGGTTTCTTTTGTTCTTCGAAACGCGCCGAGTGTAAAAATTTCCGCAGACACACGCAAACGCGTCATCGAGGCGGCAATCCGGCTTGGCTATTCCTCGACAAAGTTTGTCCATCAGAAATCGGACGCGAATGTGGCCCAAAGCGCGACTCTGGCCGTTGGTTTTATTGTCGATCAGCTCGCAACCAGCCCAGAAGCTGTCATTGCCATTGATGCCGCCCGACAGGCCTGTTGGAACAATGGTCAAATTCTGTTGTCTGGCCAAACTATGCACGATCAAGAACTTGAGGAAAAAACCGTTCGTACCCTCGTGGATACGGGCATTTCAGGCTTGATCTACATGACGATTTTCACACGGAAAATTGAAATTCCAGCCTGCTTACTCGATCTGCCTATCCCTGTCGTTTTGTTGAATTGCTATTCCCAAGACCACCGCCTTCCCGCCGTCATACCCGACGAGTCGATTGGCGGTTTCCGCGCGACTCGCCACCTGCTTGAACATGGGCACAAGCGCATCGGAATGATTACCGGTGAGGTGTGGATTGAAGCCACGCGAGACCGGCAAAAGGGCTATAAACGTGCCCTTGCTGAGGAAAATATTCCGTTCGACAAAAGCCTCATCGTGCATGGAAACTGGACGCCCAGTTCTGGCTATGCCGCGACGATGCAGCTTCTTGCACGCAAAGATCGCCCTACCGCCATTTTCTGTCAAAATGATCGGATGGCGATCGGATGTTATGAGGCCTTGAAGGAAGAGGGGCTTAAAATCCCACAGGACATTTCCGTTATGGGATATGACGACGAGGAAATCGCACGTCACCTCCACCCCCCTCTCAGCACCGTCAATCTCCCCCATCGCACCATGGGCGCTTGGGCCGTGGAATATATTGAAGCCAATAAAAAGGTAAGGCCGCCCAAAAACACCATCATGCGGATGGATTGCGCCTTGGTTGAGCGCGAGTCCGTTGAGCGGATCTAATCCGCGGAGCAGCGCGCCGTCACGCGGCCCCATATTCTTATGTTTTGCCCGAAGGGTTACGAGCGCGTTTCGGCCAAGATCATCTGCGCGGCTTTTTCCGCAATCATCACAACCGGAGACGCGGTATTTCCCGACACGATTTTCGGCATAATGGACGCATCAATCACCCGCAGCCCTTGCAATCCGTGGACGCGAAGGTCGGCGCCGACAACAGCCATCGGGTCGCTTCCCATTTTACAGGTGCCAACCGGATGGAAAATCGTGGTCGCAATATTTCCCGCCTGTTCCAACAATTCAGCGTCGCTTTGATACGCAGGTCCCGGCAAAATCTCGTTGGGTTTATAAGGCTCAAGCGCTGTCGCTGTCATGATTTCGCGCGCTTGTCGGATCGAGGTGATCGCCACGCGTTTGTCCTGATCGGCGGAGAGATAATTGGGGCGGATATCAGGGTGCAGTTCGGTGTCAGAGGTCGTAATATGACAACTTCCCACGCTTTCGGGGCGCAAATTACAGACCGACATGGTGATCGCGGGGAACGGGTGTAACGGGTCGCCGAGCTTGTCCGTCGACAGGGGTTGCACGTGATACTCCAAGTCTGGCGTTTCGAGCGACGTCGAGGATTTGCTGAACATGCCAAACTGGCTGGGGGCCATAGACAAGGGGCCCGTTTGGGTAGCTAAATATTGAATCCCCATCTTGGCTTTTCCGACGAGGGAATTGGCCATAGTGTTCAATGTTTTGGCATTTTTGACTTTATAAACGGTGCGGATTTGCAAGTGATCTTGCAGGTTTTCACCGACACCATTGCTTTCGTGTTGTGGCGTGATCCCGAGATCCATGAGGCGCTCTGGCTGGCCAATCCCCGAATGTTCAAGGATTTTGGGCGAGTTGATTGCGCCTGCTGCAATCAGAACCTCCGCTGTGCATCGTGCTTCATAGGTTTTGCCCTTGCACGTAAAGCGAATACCTTTGACCGACTTGCCCTCAAGAATGAGATGTTCGGTATGCGCATGAGTCATCAACCGCAAATTCGGGCGCTTCATCGCAGGCCGCAAAAAACCGCGCGCCGTACTCCAGCGCACGCCGTTCTTTTGATTGACCTCAAAGAACCCAGACCCCTCGTTATTGCCATCGTTGAAATCGTCCCGCGGCATGATCCCAAACTGTTTTGCCCCTTCTTGGACTGCGTTCAATATGTCCCAACTTAGGCGTTGCTTGGAGACTTTCCACTCGCCGCCAGAGGTATGAACATTCGTCGTGCCCGCATGGTGATCTTCGGATTTTTTAAACAGCGGCAGGACGTCATCCCAGCCCCAACCGACATTGCCAAGCTGTCGCCAATGATCGTAATCTGCCGCCTGCCCGCGCATGTAAATCATGCCGTTAACGGAGGTACAGCCGCCCAAAACCTTGCCGCGCGGATAGACCAGCGACCGGCCGTTCAAGCCCGCCTCGTTTGCGGTTTTCATCATCCAATCGGTGCGCGGATTACCAATACAATACAGATACCCAACAGGTATTTTCACCCAGTGGTAATTGTCATTTCCACCAGCCTCAATCAACAAAACGCGCGTTTTCGGGTTTTCTGTCAATCGGTTTGCCAATACGCATCCCGCCGTTCCCGCCCCGACGATAATGTAGTCATAGGTGCCGTCTAAGGTCTCAACTTGCGTCATTAAGATTGCTCCAAAATCCACGCATGCGCTCGGTCAGATCAAGCCATGCCGCATAGCGTTTTTCGTAAAAATCCCGTTTGCTTGGGTCGGGTTTGTAGTTTCTGGCAGGCCGAGTCATTGCGCTCACCGCGGCCTCATAATCGGGGAAATTTCCAGTGGCTACGCCCGCGCCGATAGCCGCGCCTAAAGCGCCTGTTTCTTGTGCTTGGGCAACGGTAATCGGCACATTTAGACAGTCGGAAAACATCTGTGGCCAATGGGGGCTGCGTGCGCCGCCGCCAGACAAAACCGCGTGATTAAAGCTGGCACCGGCATTTTTAAGCACGGAAATGTGGCGTTTATGTTCAAACATCACACCCTCAAACAAGGCGCGCAGCATGTTGCCTTCGGTGTGCCATCCTGCAAGGCCGTAAAATCCTGCACGGTAATCCGCGCCCAAGCGCGCGCCGTATAAAAAGGGATGATAAAACGGATCATCAAGGCGCGGTGTGACCTCGCCCAAGCGATCGTTACAAAAATCAAAGGGGGCGTCATGGTGCCCACCACGTTCCACAAATTCGCGCACATACCATTCCAAATTCGCCGCCGAGGTGGCGCTGGACTCGATATTAACAAAGCGTTCTGGCCCAAATCCCGTCACCATGAAAACACTGTCGTCACGAACGGGTTCCTTGGAGAATACCTGATTGACGCCCCACGTTCCCACGATGATCGAGGCCTCGCCTGCCGTTACAACTCCTGATCCCAGCGCGCTCGAAACCACATCGAAATACCCTGCAATCACCGGAGTCCCCGCCGCCAATCCGGTGGTGCTGGCGGCGGCGTCCGAAAGGCCGCCAACGATGTCCGAGGATTCCAACAGGTCCGGCAGTAAATCGCGTGCATCCGAAAGACCATAAAGCGCAAGCAAGTCATCGTCGTAGCAGCATTCTGGCATCCGCGTGAGGCCTGCGCCACTCATGTCGGATTGATCGCTCACCCGCCGTCCAGTTAATTTGTAGGTGATGAAATCTTTACACAGCAAAACGGTGCCAATACGTGCATAAACATCTGGCTGGTTCTGCTTCACCCACGCCAACAATGTGGGCGTTTGCGACGGCCAAGGTTTCTGCAAACACAACGCGTGCAATTGCGCCCCAACCTGTTGCGATAATTCCGTCGCCAAACCTGCGGCCCGCGTATCGAGGGACTGAATCCCAATCAGGGGCGCGCCTTCTTGATCCAAAAGATAAAGCCCGTTGCCATGCCCCGCACAGCCAACCCCGACAATTTGCTCAGGCGAAATCCCAGCCTTGTCAATGCAGCCCCGAATGGCCTGCTGTGCATTGGCCCAGAGTTCGTTCAAATCACGCTCGACATGTCCTGGCTCTGGTGTGGTCGAATGCCCGTCCAGCGCACAAAGCGCGATTTGATTGCCCTTCAGGTCAAACAAAACCGCCTTGATCACCGTGTTCCCAGCGTCCAGTCCCAGCACATATTTTGATGTCTCAGCCATTGTTATACACATCCCAGGCTTCTTCGCCGCTCGCACTATTGTGGATGATTGCCATCAAGGCCGCAACCACGGCTTTTGGGTTGTCATGTTGATAAATATTGCGGCCATAGACCATGCCTTTGGCCCCCTGCGCCACGATGGCCGCCGATTTTTCCAGAACCTTTTTGAGGTCCTCTTTGCCGCCGCCGCGCACCAATACCGGAACCCGTGCTGCTTCAACAACGCGATGGAAATCTTCGGGGTTTGCCGTTGGATCGGCCTTGATGATGTCCGCCCCCATCTCAGAGGCAAGTCGCGTCAAGGTCACGATTTTTTCCGCATCGCCATCCACTTGATAGCCGCCGCGTACGTCGTTGGGCAACATCACCAAGGGTTCAATCATCAGAGGCATGCCGTATTTTTCGCAGGAGGCCCGAACACGGCTAATGTTTTCAATGCATTGGCGGAACAATTCCGGCTCATCGGGCAACATAAACAAATTAACCACAACTGCTGCGGCGTCCATCTGCAACGCGCCAATGATCGGCTCGTCGGCATTCTGAAGCATCGACCACATGACACTGTGGCGTTGATCGTTATAGGGGTTGCCCATGTCAATCCGCATCACCAATGCGGGTTTGTCTTTTTCCGGACGCGCTTGCAGCAAATCGGCCTGCCCATAAGCGCATTGGATCGCATCGGGTTTGGCGGCGATCAGGGCATTCATAACCGCAGGCATATCCTCAAGCCCAACCATAAAACTGGGCTCATTGCACACGCCGTGATCAATGGCCACGTCTAGGCATCCACCATGGGTGAACAAACGGTTCATGCGGGCTTTTGTATTTGGTCTCATGTTCATTTCCTTATGTTGTTTCGGTTGTCCAGCACGAGTGGCGACACATCGTGAAAGTCGTCTAGCTCCGTGAGGAGCGCCGCGCGCTGGAGGGATGTTTCTTTGGGCGACCACTCAAGGTGCTGCGCCAAAATTTCACTAATTTGGTCGATAATCTCCGAACTGATCTGTCCTGTGATTGCCAAAACCGTACGCCGCAATACGACATCGGCCAATGTGACCACGAACTCATGTTCCGCGAGATAGGCAATTTCGCCGTGGGTGTAATTTGAGCCTACGACAAGGGGTGCGTCGTTCGGATATTGGTCACAATATTCCAGTATTTTGCGCGCCCCCGTCCCATAAGAGGCCGCCAAATGTGCGGCGCGTTCGGGTGTTATTTTATATTCCTCGACAAGGGTTTTTCGTGCCAAGGCCTGCGCGGGTTCGTCCTGTGCATCGGCGCAGCCTTTGCCCCCACCAATGGCCAGATTTCGGGTCGAAACGGTGCGCGTGGCCCCGAGTTCTGCAAGAACGTCATCGGTTGTCTGCTCGGCAAACGCGCGAAAAGTCGTCCATTTTCCACCCACCATACAGAATTGTGGAACGTGGCCATCCAAACGTTTCGTCGCATGGCCACGCGAAATGCGTCCGGTGAAATCTTGGGTGCTTTTTGGCAACGGGCGTATGCCGCTATAACTAAAGGCGATTTGGTCTTTGGAGACATTAAGGTGGGGAAAAACCCGCGCAAGGGACGCCAGAATATAGTCGCGTTCCTTGGGCGAACATCGCACGCGTACGGGTTCATCCACACGAATATCAGTCGATCCCGCGAGGACTTTGCCAAGGTAGGGAAACACGATGCAAACCCGACCATCTTCGTTCTCAAAATAGATCATATGCCCATCAAGAGCTGTCATAAGATCTGGATTATCGAGGATTAAATGCGACCCTTTGGTGCCCGAAACCAGCGGCTCTTTGGTGCGTGCCTCTGGGTCGAGAGCGGCAATTGTCTGATCAAGCCATGCTCCCGTGGCGTTCACCAAAGCGCGGCCCGTGATTTGAAAACGCTCGGAGCCCAAATTATCTTTGACCGTAAATCCACCCTCTGACGGGGATAATTCCGCGTAATTGAGCGCGATGGCGTTCGGGTTTGCCGCACGGGCGTCTTGGATCAACTCCAAACCAAGCCGTTCCGGATGGCTTATCCATGCATCATAAAATGTGGCCGAACACCGCAAACCCTGCATCAACCACGGGCGCTCTTTGCGGGTGGTTTTAGCGCTGTGAAATTGATGTTTTGGCAGGGTACGGTTTCTGCGCGTCACCCAATCATAGAGCGACAGGCCCAGTTTGATCGGCAAGGCACCGCGCCGTGAGGGTTGGCCAGAACCGCCCAGAAATGAGGTCGCGGCGTTCATCGTTCCGGTGAACCACGACGTGATCGGAATGGTGGTGGGTAACGGGCGCACATAATGCGGCGCGTTGCGCAACAAGGCGTCCCGTTCCGTGATGGATTCCTGAACGAGGTTGAATTCCCCGTTCTCAAGATAGCGCAAGCCGCCGTGGATCATCCGCGATGGCGCCGCACTGCACCCCGAGCAAAAATCGTTTCGCTCAACCAAAAGTACCCGAAGCCCTTGCAACGCAAGATCGCGAAAAACTCCGATGCCATTGATACCACCGCCCAGAATAATGACGTCAAAATCTGGATTTTGGGCCAATGCGTTTTTGCTGTCTTGGCGTTGAAAAGACATAACTTCTCCGTTTACCGAAACAGGTTCCGGCATCATTTAGTTTGCACGTAGCAGGCGGTTTATGCGTCTAGGTTTTGTAAATGTTGGTCAGCGGCAGTATTAATGGTTGTTAAATCCGACGCACTTAGGCGCAGGCGTCCAGCGTTTGCATTTTCACGGGCTTGTTCGACATTTCGTGCGCCACAAAGAGAGAACGTGATGCCGGGCTGTTGGAGCGTCCAAGCAATCACGGTTTGGGCAAGTGTGGCGTCGTGGTGCTCTGCAATCGGCGTAATTTCATCCATCAATGCTTTGATTTTCTTGCGGTTATCTTGCGAGAACCGTGGATTGTCCTTACGCTGGTCATCGCCTTCAAACTGACGATCCGGCGTCATTTTTCCCGACAAAAGCCCTAAGGCGAGCGACGAGTAACTCAAAACCGACACGCCATTCTCGCGCGCAATCGGCAACAGGGTTTTTTCGATGCCACGTTGCACCATGCTGTATTCTTCTTGGATGCTATCAAGCTGCCCTGCCGCAATATAAGCGTTTACGTCTTCTGGGCTGGTGTTGCTCGCACCAATAGAGCGAATTTTGCCCTGTTTTTTCAAGAGTTCCAGCGCTTCCATCGTCTCGTCAATAGGCGTTGTCGGATCTTGCCAATGGGTGATGTAATGGTCGATATAATCGGTGCGCAAACGCGTAAGGCTTTGTTCTACCTCATAGATAATGGCATCTTTGCCCAAGTAACGATGTACCGGCGTGCCGTCGATATCAAAGAAATGGTTGCCCTTTTGCGTGTGCCAAACGAGGCCGCATTTGGTAACAAGAACGACTTTGTCGCGCCGTGTTTCGATGGCCTTTCCAACGATATCTTCGGCCACGCCCTGCCCGTAAGCGGGGGCCGTGTCGATCAGGCTTACGCCCTCGTCAATCGACGCATGAATGGCTGCAATGGATTTGGCTTCGTCCGTTCCGCCCCACATCCAGCCACCAATCGCCCACGTGCCAAGGCCAATCGCCGAGGCCTCAATGCCACTTTTCCCAAGGGTTCGCGTTAGCATATCATGCAACATTGTCTGATCTCTTTTCATTATTTAAAACTGTTAAAGCGGTTTCTTCATCCATGACCAAAGCATCGAGATAACCACCGTTTAGCGCCGCGCGAATAGGCCGCGCTTTTTCCTGTCCCGAGGCGACACCGATCGTGCGGCCACATCCTGCGAGATCGTTTGGGTTGAGCGCCACGAGGCGGTTATTGAGCGGGTAATCGGCAACTTCGCCGTTGTCGCGAATGAGATGCGCCATCAATTCCGCCGCGACTCCAACGCCGACAAGCATTTTTCGATCTGATTCGGGAACCGGGTTCAAGTCATAGTAGCTCGATCCAGCAGGCTCCATGGAACCGACCCCTAAAAGGGCCACATCTGCCCTGCGTGCCAGATCAAAAACATCCTTCACAGGGCCAATTTCCAAGATCATGTCCCGCTGGCCGCGGGTTTCTGCAAACAAGGGTGCGTGCACCAACATGGCCTTGCCGCCAAGTCGTTCGGCCATTTTCGTTGCAAGGTGGTTCACATCGGTGAAATATTTTCCCTGCACCCCACCCGTCAGCGGCACCACCGTCACATCGCGCAACGTATCCGGCAATAGATTGTTGATGACCGCACTCACGGCCTTCCCGCCAGTAATCGCAATCACATCGCCATCACGCACGGTTTCAAGCAAGAGATTGGCCGCAGCACGCCCCACTTGTTGCAAGGTCGTATCGGGATTTCCCGAGGCCGTGGGGGTGATCACAGCGCCCGTTAAACAGGTCGAGGCAATCAAGCGATTTTCATAGTCAATCAAATGTTGAAACCGGCTTTCGATGTCGATTTTAACCATACCCATTTTGCGGCCCTGCGCGATCAATCGGTTCACTTTTGACGTCGAGAGATTGAAGCGCGCTGCAATTTCAGATTGCTTGAGCCCTTCGATAAAATGAAGCACAAGGACCGCTTGGATTTGGCGCGCAGTTTCATAATTGGGACTAGAGGCATTCATAATCTACGCTCCTAATGTTTGCGGTTTTTGTTCATATAGTGATCGAGGGTGACGGCGACCAACAGGATCGAGCCGCGAATAATGTCCTGCCAATAGACCGACACATCCAAAAGCGCCAGGGAACTAGACACGACCGAAAGCAAGACCACCCCCAGAATAGCGCCCAAAATGGAGCCCGTGCCGCCGTTCAGACTGGCCCCCCCGATGACCGCAGCAGCGATCACATTCAGCTCCATTCCAAGCCCAAATGTGGGCTGGGCCGACCCAAAGCGCGACATATAAATGATACCCGCAACACCACATAGGGCGGAACAAAGGGTCGTCGTTAGGAACACCACTTTCTTGGTGCGAATACCGGAATAGGCGGCGGCGCGTTCGTTGCTTCCGGTGTAAAACACCTTGCGAAACAGGGTTGTGCGCCGCAAAAGATAATCAAACACAATCACTGTGATAACGAAGATAATGATTACTAACGGTATCGGTCCAATAGACCCCTGCCCGATGAATTTGAACTCTGGCGGCAAGGTGAACAAGCCAAGCGGACGCCCCCCCGTGCCCAGCAAACACACGCCACGCGCAATCACCATAACCGCAAGCGAAACAATGAAATGGTGCAAACCGACGCGGGTCACAAAGAACCCCATGATCGCGCCAATGCCGGTGCAAACCGCAATCGCAATCGCCGAGGCGACCCAAGGATCAACCCCCGCCAAGAACAGCCAGCCCGCAACAACCATCGCCAGCGCCGTGACCGATCCGACCGAAAGATCGATACCGCCGGAAATCAACAGAATGGTCATACCGATGACCACAATCCCCTCAACGGCGAAGGCCATCACCATGGCCCGCATGTTAATCCACGTCAGGAAATAGGGCGACGCAAAGGACATCACCACGAACATAACGAGGATAATCCCGATCAGACCGGTTTCCCGCATGCGTAACATCCGCCCCAAGAAACCGTGGGTAACAGGCATATCTGTTTCTGTTAATGTGGAAGTTTTCACCGTCATATTCCCTTATTTTCGTTCAAGCTGCTTGCGTCTAAAACAGAGGCCAAGCGCATGATATTTTTTTCCGTCAATTCGTCGCCCGTGACTTCGCCGCTGATACGGCCCTCGCGCACAACCATCACCCGATCACAAAGGCCAATTAACTCCGGCAGTTCCGATGAAATGACAACAATCCCGACGCCCGACCGCGCCAAACCGCGCAGAATGGCGTGTATCTCTACTTTTGCGCCCACATCCACGCCGCGCGTTGGCTCGTCTAAAAAGATCAGGCGCGGGTCGACGGACAGCATTTTGGCGATGGCCACTTTTTGTTGATTTCCCCCCGAAAGCGAGGAAACTGGATCGCTCAATCTGCCGTATTTCAGGTTGAGCTTCTTGCCCAAAGCGGCGGCTTGCTTTTCTTCTGCGGGCACACTGATGATACCCGTTGGCGTGGCCACTTGGGTTAAATTGAGCGCCGAAACATTGGCCGAGATCGCCATATCAAGGAAAATTCCGTCGCCTTTGCGGTCTTCAGAAAGATAGACCACACCCGCCTCGATGCTCTCGCGATAATCTTTTGGTTTCAGGGGCGCAGATTTGAGTGTCGTTTCACCCGTCACTTCGGTTTCCAAACGGCAAACACCCTTGGCAATTTCGCTGCGCCCTGCCCCAATTAGCCCGCCGATCCCGAGGATCTCACCCTTCTTGAGTTGGAAGTTTACATCAAAAAAGCGCTTCCCATCCGAGAGGTTTTGCACATCAAGAATGATCTCGTCTGTGGCCTCCTCGGGGGATAATTTCTCTGGGTAGAGCGTATCAATCACCCGTCCAACCATGGCATTCACCACGTCTCCGGGCGTAATTTCGGCGACATTTCGGGTCTCAATGAACTCCCCGTCGCGAAAGACAGTGACGCGGTCGCAATTATCGAAAATTTCGACCATGCGATGCGAGATATAGACAATCGCAATGCCCTGATCTGCGAGTTTACGCATAATTCCAAACAGAATTTGCGCTTCTTTTTCGGTCAACGCGGCGGTGGGTTCATCCAAAATTAGAACCCGACAATCCAGTGTCAGCGCCTTGGCAATTTCCACCAACTGTTGGTTTGAAATCGACAAATCCCGCACCATTGTCGAGGGCGATATCGTACAAAGTTGTGAAAGCACTTTGTTAGCTTTGTTGTGCAACTCTTTGTAATTCATCAGAAAAGACGAACTCATATTCGTCGCAGACATGAAAATATTCTCGGCGACATTTACATCGGGACAGAGGGCAATTTCCTGATGCACAAACCCGATACCGAGTTGTTGCGCACGTGTTGGCGACGTAATTATTTCGGCTTTTCCGTCAATCAGGATTTCGCCGCTGTCTGGCTGTAGGATCCCATCGATGATGTTCATCAATGTCGACTTCCCAGCACCGTTCTCGCCCGCCAATGCATGAATTTCACCTTTGCGCAGGTCGAAATTCACGCCCTTCAAAGCCCGTATTGGCCCGAAAGACTTGGTGACATTTGAGATTTTAAGAAGCAGTTCTTCGGTCATGGAATTTGCTACTACCTGAGTTGAATTTAAGGGGGTGGCGCCAGAGGCCCGTTGTTTTCCGGCGCCACCAATAGAAAGTGCAGTCCGAATTACTTCGGATCGCGACCTTCCATGTAGACATTCAAGTCAAAGCTGTCGGCGTTTTCTTGGGTGATCACAGCAAATCCGTTGTCAACGAAGGGAATTTGCACGGGATTGAAGCCCGACGTTTTGTAATCGTTGAACGGATCGAACACACCGTCATGTGCGGCCAAAAATACACCCATAAAACCCATGAAACCCTGCATGCCTTGATTTGGGTTGAGCGCCATGTGGATGTTGCCCGCTTTGATGTGTTCCAGCGTGGCTGGGGTAACATCGGCATGCATAATCAAGACATCGGCTTTGGCTTCTAGGATCGCCGCAACTGCGCCTTCTGCGGAACCCGCTTCAGGGATCCAGATCGCGCCGAGATTTGGGTTTGCTTGCACGATGGACGCCGTGGCACGATAGGCCGCGTTGCTGTCCTGATTGGTTGCCTGACGACCGACCAATTTCATGTCGGGATAATGCTCTTCCATATAGGAAATAAGCGCTGTTACTCGCAAATCGTGGTTGGATTGGCCTGGATTTTCAAGCACTGCATATTCAGCCTCGGCACCAATTTGGCTGACGATTTCTTCTGCCGCGAATTTGGCTTCGGCAAGGTTGTCAGACGTAATATAGGCGGTGCGGTTTGATTTGGGTGAATCCGCGGCGAATGTCGCGACTTGCGTGCCGTTTTCGATCGCACGGTTGATAGGTTCGATGAACGGGTCAGACTGCATGGGATGCACAAGAATACCGGCGGGAGCCTTTACCATATCCTGCTCAAACGACGCGATTTGTTTGGCGATATCGTAGTCTGGTGTGCCTGAGAAAACCGTATCACAACCAAAAGCTGCGGCGGCTTGTTTGAAGCCTTGATAGACAGGGACCCAATAAGGGTGGCTCGAAACCATCACGTTCATGATATAGGTTTCGCCGGGTTCGCAGGCCAATGTACCTTCTGCTGACACAGACGATGTAGAGGCACAGAGCGCCATTACACCTGAAACGATCAAACCTTTTGTACTCATTCTCTTCATATTATCCCCTCCCAAGGCAAAATGGCCAAATGACCACTAGGTTGACATGAAATACACCGTGTCGGCAAGAAATTTCATGTACCAAAATTTATTTCGGTAAGCCATTTGCCCGCCCGCACCTCGATTCGTCAACGAAGGGTGGGAATAAACGCGTAAACTGAAATTTATTTCATCACGTCGATTGCTCACCGTTGTTAAGCTGTGACAATTCACCCGATTTCGGGTATATAGGGCGCAATTGCGGCCTCGATGATTTTGAATTCCTGATTTGTTTGTTTAAAAAGAGGATTGAGAAATGCGTGATCAATTTCCAAGCCCAAGCCAAGTTTACAACTCCGATGTGAGTAATTCGGATATTTGGTCGCGTTTTGATAACCGCCCCGATGATGTCTTTGTCTGTACCCCGCCCAAAAGCGGCACGACTTGGATGCAGTCGATATGTGGTATGTTGATATTCGGCGACCCAGAGGTAAATCCCGGCATTGGCACGATTTCGAAATGGTTGGACAGTAAATTCAACGATGAAAAAGAATTGATGGACACCCTGAAGGCACAAACGCATCGCCGTTATATTAAAACCCACACGCCGCTGGATGGCATAACTTACGACAAGAATTGCACCTATTTGTCGGTGCACCGGCATCCGATCGATGTGGTTTTTTCGGCGCAAAACCACATCAAAAATATGGCCAACGGCACCCTAGATAAATTTATCGCAGACGATATCAACGAAGGCTTTCGAACCTTTGTGGAAACCCCGTTTTCACCGTTGCAAAATGGCGGGGAATCCCTCGAAGGATTGGCCCTTCACTTCAAAAGTTTCCACAACGGGCATGCGTGCGCCAACATTCACATGTTTCACTATGCAGATATGGTCCGCGACCTTAGGGGGGCGGTCTCGAATTTGTCGGAAATATTGGAGTGCAACGATGACGACGATTTGATTGACGCCATTGTGGAGGCCGCGACCTTCTCTAGCATGAAAAAGAATGCGGACAAATTTGCGCCGTCTGCCGACAGAGGGATTTGGAAAGACAACGCCCAGTTTTTTGAAAGCGGTACGAGCAATAAGTGGGAAGGTATTCTGAGCGCCGAAAACTTGTCTTTGTATGACGCCAAAATGAAGGAGTTTCTCACACCTAAGGAAAGAGCGTGGTTCGAATTCGGCTCCAAGGGATAGGCCTGTTTGGCAGCAAAAAGGCGCGGCAACCCAATGCCACGCCCAATTCTATGTCTAAATAGCCCTAAGGGTTACAATTGCACGACGATTTTCTGGTCATCCTCGGGCGCATCATGCTGGAGATGGTTTTCTTCGAGAACCAGTATGTTTTCTGCCGCGATGATGTCACTTTTGGTCTTGTACCCAATCAGGTCCTCGACGGGCATATCCAAATGGCGCGCCACCAGCATGGTTTCCTCGGACGAGAAGTTCGTGAGGCCACGGGCCACCTCATCCCCGTCTTCGGTGTAGACGTGCAGCACATCGCCCTTGGTGAAGTCGCCTTGGATGGAAATCACGTCGCTGCGGGTGATCCCACAGTCACCGGCAATTACAGAGGCCGCCACTTCGTTTGAAATAACCAGCGTCCCTGCGACCTGCAGACGGTTGCTGAGCCAAACTTTGAGCGGCGAGGCCTTTTCACCCGTTACAAGACAGCGTGTATAGCGACGCTCGTTTTTCAGGACAGAGGAGACGGGCCGCTCAATAATCCCTTCGGCGATGATTGTTTCAACACCGGCGTTCTGTGCCATGTTGGCGGCCTGCATTTTGGTTAACATGCCGCCGCTGCCCAATGCACTAATACCAGTGGTGGACTCCAGATGCTCGGTGACATCCTCAATTTCCGAGATGAACACGGCATCGGGGTCGGAGGGATCACGGTCATAAAGCCCCTCGACACTGGTCAGGATGACCAGAAGATCGGCTTGAACCATTTGGGCCACTTTGGCAGAAAGACGGTCGTTGTCCCCCACCCGCAAGTCACGCGTCGCGACGGAATCGTTTTCGTTGATGATCGGCATGATGTCGTTTTCAAACAACCGCAACATGGTGTTTTTGATGTTCAGGAAGCGGCGCCGCTCTTCCATGTCCTCGACCGTCACCAGCATTTGCGCGACTTCCATGTCATGCTCGGAGGCGACCTGACGATAGGCATTCATCAAGAGCGGCTGTCCACAGGCGGCGGCCGCCTGCTTGTCCAAAATGCCCGCATCTTCGGGCCGTTTACCGACCATATTCAACCCAAGTGCCACTGACCCAGAGGACGTCAGAATAATGTCGTGACCTTCTTTTTGAAGTTGAGCAAGATCGCTCAATAATCCGTTCAAGAAAGCATAGCGCAGGGTCAGTTTTTCGCTGTTTGCCAGTAGACTAGATCCGATTTTAACAACGATTTTCTTTTTCTTCGCCATGGTAGGTCTCCGATATCTTTTTGTTTTGAAAGGATAAAATGTGAACGGTTTGCGTCTTGCGACGCTGACCTGTAGCACTAACCCTTTCATTGATTCGGTGCGTTATACCACGTCCGCAACATGAGAATGCAAACAGGTCGCTGCTCTAGCCCGCCCAAAGAGGCGCGTTATGGACGTTCAGCGATGGGATGAAAAACTGGGCGGGCCGACATCTGCATGCTGCAATGCAGCGCGACGGATGCACGGGGCCAGCCCACGTAAAGGGAGACACAGATGAACATACTTCTGATTGGATGCGGCAAAATGGGGGGCGCGATGTTGCGCCAGTGGGCCGCCAGAGATGAGAACCAGTTTACCGTTGCCGACCCTGCCGCCACCGGCCTTCCAGACGGCGTTACCCATGTGACGGACGCAGCAGATGTGCCCGCCGGTGTCTTTGATGTGGTTCTAATCGCGATCAAGCCACAGATGATTGTTGATGTGCTGCCCGACTATGTGCATGCGTTGAAAACGGGTGGATGCTTTGTGTCCATCGCTGCGGGCTGCAGCATCGAGACGGTCGCGAAAATTGTGGGCGATGCGGCGATCATTCGCGTCATGCCAAATATGGCTGCGATGGTTGGCCTTGGCGTTTCTGGCATTTACTCCAATGACGCCTGTTCCAAACAGCAAGTTACGGACGTGACCGCATGGATCGCCCAAACAGGTAGCTGTGTGCAACTGGCCAACGAGGACGAGATCGATCGTTTAACCGCCGTCAGTGGCAGCGGTCCGGGCTATGTTTTCGAATTAATGCGCAGCTATGTTGCCGCCGCGAAATCCGTAGGGTTTGATCAAGAAACCGCGGAGAAGCTGGTTTTTGACACCATCACGGGCGCCGTTGAAACGGCCCGTCAGTCGGAGTCTTCCCTTGAAGAGTTGCGAAATTCGGTGACCAGCAAAAACGGTACAACGCAAGCTGGGCTGGAGGCGTTGATGCACGACGGCCAGCTGCACGCGCTTTTCGAGAATACCGTACAGGCCGCCTATCGCCGCGCCGCCGAACTGAAATAGAAACGGCCTTCGAGCCGCCGTTTTAAGGAGACACGAGAATGGATGACATGAGCACACCTACGGAAGAGATGAACGTTGAAACCCTCGTCGCAGACCTTGGCCAGCGCGCCAAGGCTGCGGCACGCGGCCTCGCTATGGCAACATCAGATCAGCGCAATCTAGCCCTCACAGAGGCCGCTAAAGCTTTACGCGCCCGCGCCTCCGAGATCCTGCAAGCCAACGCCAAGGATGTCGACAGTATCCGTGATAGCGGCAAGGACGCAGCCTTCGTAGACCGCCTTACCTTGACCGAAGACCGCGTGGCAGGCATGGCCGACGCGCTTGATGCGATTGCCGCCCAAGACGACCCGCTTGGCCGTACCCTCGCGACGTTTGATCGCCCCAATGGCCTCAAAATCAACCGAGTCAGCGTGCCCATTGGCGTCATCGCGATGATCTATGAATCGCGCCCGAACGTGGGATCAGATGCAGGGGCCCTATGTGTGAAATCCGGTAATGCCGTTATTTTACGCGGCGGTTCGGAAAGTTTGTATTCCTCGCGCGTGATTGTCGCTTGTTTGGCGCAAGGGTTGAAGGCGGCGGGCCTGCCCGAGGACGCCGTGCAATTGGTGAACACGCGGGATCGAGAAGCGGTGAAACTCCTGTTGCACAGCATCGATACCGTCGATCTTGTTATTCCGCGCGGTGGCCGTGGGCTGGTATCGCTGGTGCAAAAAGAAGCGCGGGTACCGACGTTGCTGCATCTCGATGGCAACAACCACACCTATATCCACGAAAGCGCCGATCTTGATATGGCTGTGGGCATTGTCCAAAACGCCAAGATGCGCCGGACAGGAATTTGTGGCGCGACCGAATGCGTGGTGATCGACCGCAGTGTCGCAACAAGGGTCCTGCCCCATTTGGCGCAAGCCCTCGTAGACTGTGAGTTGCGTGGGGATGCTGAAGCTAAAAAAATCCTGCCGGACTTAATTCCCGCGACTGATGAAGACTGGAATACCGAGTATTTGAGCAACATCATGTCGGTGAAAATTGTCGACGATTTGCAAGACGCCATCGCCTTTGTGCAGGCGCACTCCTCGGGTCACACCGATGCGATCGTGGCCGATGACATGGCGGCCGCTACGGCCTTCATGACCTCTGTGGATTCCGCCGTGGTGATGCACAATGCGTCGACCCAATTCTCGGACGGCGGCGAGTTTGGCATGGGTGCGGAAATCGGAATCGCAACGGGCAAAATGCACGCGCGCGGACCCGTCGGAGCAGAGCAGCTCACGAGCTTCAAATACCTCGTCTTCGGCAATGGACAGCAACGGCCCTGAGGAAATTAAGGAACCTGCGCCACCTCAAAATGGTGCGCAGGTTGCGTATCTGTGGGGCAAACGCAGCAACAATCCGTTTCACGCGGGCATCATCGATAGCCGCGTGAAACGATTTAAAATCGCTTGGCATCTTGACCTTCTTGTCCAAAATCAAGATACCAAGTTTATGTCGCATATGGGACGAATAAGGTCGTTTCTTGTTTCGCGAATGACTTGGATTTTTCATTGACCCAGACCACAACAGTCCCGAGAAAACTGGCGCAAGCGCTGCAGGATCATGCCGATTTGACGGCCCTCGCGGACTGCGACCTAACCCTCAGTTATGGGCAATTGGCGGATTGCATTGATCGGCTGGCAATTCACCTTCCGTCAATCGGCACCGTTGCGATTTTTGGCAAGCCCTCCGTTATTTTCGGCGCGGTTGCAACGGCTTGCGTGGTTCTGGGGCGTCCTTTCGTTCATCTTGATCCAGCGATGCCAACAGATGTTTTAACAAATATCGTCGCCGAGCTCTCGATTGACGTGGTGTTCCTGTGCCAAGCGCCCAAGGCTGGCCAATTGCCCGCGACCTGCCAGAGTATCGACGCTCCAACAATCCTGAAAACCCCCGCAAACAGGCCGCCACAACCGATCGTTGCGGCGGATGTCGCGCCAGATGATATAATTTATGTGGTTGCGACCTCAGGCACCACGGGCAAGCCGAAATGCATCCCCGTGACACATCAATCTGCCCACCTGTCGTATGAGTGGCGCGATGAATTTACGCCCTATGATCCACAGCACACCGTCGGCATTTATATCTTTGCGATCTGGGAAATGTTTCGCCCCCTGCGGGATGGCGCGAAACTCTGTTTTCCGCGTTTTAATGAACTCCTGAACCCCGATGATCTTGCGGCGTTCCTGACCCGTCACACCGTGACCGAGATGCTTTTCACCCCCTCCGCGCTTGAAAAAATCCTCCAGACCACGACCGCCGAGGTGACCCAAAATGTGCCCCTGCAACGGGTGATTTTGAATGGCGAAGTTGTGAGCGATGATTTGGTTGCGGCGGTACGGGAAAAACTGCCAAACGTCACGCTCTGGAACCTCTATAGCATTTGCGAAACCCACGATATTTCGATGACCAAAGTGTCGGGGCCGCAAGGCCGTGCGGGGGCTGCTTCCGTGGGCGTTTCGATGCCACATATCAAGGCGGTGGTTCTGGATGATAACGATCAAATCTGTGCCGCGGGGCAACCTGGATTGCTGCATTTCGAAGGCCCAAGGATGCTCGGCCCCGGTTATGTGAACCGCCCTGAGGAAACGGCGCTGCGGTTTCGCGAGTTGACCCTGAATGGCCAGTTTGCGCGCCTTTATGATACGGGTGACCAAGGATATATAGCCGCGGATGGCAGCATACATGTGATGGGCCGCGTGGCGCATATGCTCAAGCTGCGGGGGCATAGCATACAAACCCGCGATCTGACGGAATCGCTGCATAGTTTCGTGGCCTTTTCGCAGGGAGTGCCATGGATTCAAGAGATAGATGGTCAAGGCAAAGCTCTCGTGCTCTATTATTGCGCCAACCCCGCACAGTCAGCCGAAAACCGTGCGAAATGGGGACTTGAAGCGGGCGAAAGTCGGCTTCCTGCCGCGCTCTCCCAAGCCCTGCGCGCGGAATTGCCTTTCTACTGTATTCCAAGCTTTTTGGTGCAGCTTGATACTATGCCCGTCAATGCGGTCTCGGGAAAATGCGATTACAATGCCCTGCCCAGAATTAACGCAATCCTTGCCGACGATGCGGCCACAACCGACGTCTTACCAACGGTCGCAAAAGCTGCTGAAATCATGTGCTGCCCTGCCGCGACACTCGATCCCAGCCTGTCGTTTCACGACCAAGGCGGCGACTCCCTGATGGCGGTGAATCTCCTCCTCGCTCTTGAGGCCGTCTATGGCTGTCGCGTCGATTTCGACTTTGCGCTGAACGTTCCCTTGGGGCGTTTGCACGATATTCTCTCGTCATCTGCAACCCGACCACAAGCGCACGGCAGCTTCAAACGCTCGGGTATTTTACTGACGGGGGCCACGGGGTTCCTCGGCAGTCGAGTGATGGCCGCCGCCGCGCGGTCTTTGCCGGACGGCGATGTCATCTATTGCCTCATCCGCCCCAAACGCCGCGACGCAATCGACCGATTGCACGCGATTGCAGCCGAACAGGGCGTGGATTCCGCGCGGTTGGTCCTTATTCCCGCAGCACTTGAAGACGTGCATTTCGGCCTTGATACCGCCGATTATGAAACTCTCACATCCCGCGTCCGCAGCGTGATTCATTGCGCGGCGATGGTAAACCTCGCGGTCGATCGCAATCATATGGAGGTCTGGTCACAGGCTGGCATCGCCAATATTCTTCAGTTTTGCCACGATGCTTTTGCTGATTTGCGGTTCTCGTCCACTTCAGCGGTTTTTGCCGATACAGGAGGCCCTTACGATGAGGCCGCGACAGCGATTTATCCACATTGTTCGGGATATGGCGCGGCCAAAATCGAGGCCGAACATCAGATCGCCAAGTCAGGCGTGGCGGCGGCAATTGTCAGGTTGCCGTCTTTGTATGATCTGGACGCGCCCAACAGCAAAGACATCTATGAGGTCATTATGGCCGCTTGCTCCCAAATCAAGGCCGTTCCCGAAGGCTTTGCTTTTCGAATGATCGATGTTCACGCGGCGGCACGGTTTCTCGCCGATCTGATCCCCACCGATGGGGCGCGGTATTTTAACCTGACGCCAAATCAATACGCCACAACGGCACTATTGCCAGAGGTCGCAGAAATTGCCGTGATCCCCGTTGAGAATTGGCTGCGCGCAGCGCCCTTGTCCGATGCGGAACGGGCCCTCATTGCCTCGGACCTCACAGCACTAAAAGCAACAGCAACCCTGACCCACGACGCCGCACAAAAAATGTGGGAGGGCATAACGGAGCAGTCGTTTGCGTCTCTTTCTAGCCCCGCCGAACTTTTGGCCCGACGGGTTATTCCTCGCGCGAAATCAGTGAATTAACACCCTACCAAAGCGATCCCGCGTTAACTTGAATGTCTTCCATGGTGATCGCTCGTCCAGCATCGCTCACAATGAAGGCTACAAGCTCGGCTATCTCTTCGGGTTGTACGAGCGCGCCTTGTGGATTGGAGGCTTCATATTTCGCCTGTACCTCAGCGCGCGTGGCGTCCGTTTCGGCCACTTCCTGATCGACAAAATGTTTGAGCATTTCTGTCTCAACCCAAGTTGGGCTGATGCTGATGCAGGTAATCCCATGCGCGGCGCCCTCAAGGCTGACACAGCGTCCCAAGCCCAAAAGACCCGCCTTGGACGCGCAATAAGCTGCATTGTCGATCATGCCATTGTGCGCCGCGACAGAGGCGAGGTTTATGATCCGGCCCCAGCTTTGTGCCTTCATCAATGGCATCACCGCGCGGATCATTTTAAACGTGCCGGTCAGGTTGGTGTCAATCGTATCGTCCCAAAGCTTGTCGGAATGATCAATAACGCTCGCTTCTTCATAGACGCCAGCCGTGTTGACCAAAATATCCACTTTGCCATGCGAGGCCACGACGTCCCCCACAAACTTAGCAACGCTTTCGCTGTCGCGCACATCAAGCGGCGCAACGTGAATTGGCGCACCAACCGCGGCATGTAGCTTCGCCACGACCTCCGCGTCACCACCGCGCCGCGCCCCAATGCAAACCACCGTTCCAGAGGCATGTAACCGCTTGGCAATCGCAAGGCCCATGCCCGACAGGCCACCACTGATGATCGCAATTTTTTTCATATCTCGTTCCGCCTATTCGTCGTTGCACGATTGGTCGCCCTTCGTCTTATGTCGAGGTAGGCGGTAAATTTCAATCAACGAATAAGCTTGCTAAAATGGCGGGTATTGCATCAACCACGATGCCGCGCGATATTTGATTGCTGTCGCACAATGAGGCTACAAAATCGACATTGCTCACGAATGCGTTACCGAAAGGTCGCATCCCTTGTTTATCGAACTGTTACAATTATGTGTGGTGGCCGCTTCCTTGATATCAAATAATTGAGCCCCCACCGATGTACACTTTTTTGTCCGGTAACAGCCGCAGACTATGGTATTGGCTACGCATTGCATTTGCGATGGGAATGGCTGTCGTGGTGGTCGGAGTTGCGAACCAAATCTTCCCCTTAAATACAAATGAGGATGGCTTTATTGAGGCGGCGGAGTTGATCGTCATTATCGGCATGGTGCTCGCCTGGGCCATTGCCGCAGTGAAGGCCGCGCCAAGCCATGTCGAGTTTCGCGCTGGCATCGTGGCCATTTGCCTAACGTTCACCGCCGTTTCCTTTGCGGGGGTTGGGCGCGAAACGACTTGGGGTGCGATATACGGACTGGACCCCGCAACCGTGAATGTCTTGATGATGGCGTCTGCGATAATCGTGATTTTGTTGCTTGCAGGCGCCTTTACACTGATCGTGACGCACCTCAAGGTCTCCAAAGCTTTCCTAAGGAACTTCATCACGTCGCGCCCGATGGGTTGGATTCTATGTGGGTTCATATTGTTTGCCATTGGCGCGGCGTTTGAGGAAAACTTTTTAAAGGTCGAGCCGCATCAACTTTTCGAGGAAGTCTTCGAGTTCTTGGCCTATTTCTGTATTATTTTCAGCGCCGTATCACTCGTCTCGACGCTGGGCGTCAAACATTCCTCCAGTTAATGACAGCGAAGGAATGAGCACGTCTTAGCCCCGTTTCAAATAGCTCGCACCACCAAGGGATTGCACCGCCGCGGACCCGCAGGCGTTGCCTTTGGCCAAGCATTCGCTCAACGGGGCTTGCTCTAGCCAACACGCTAAGAAACCCGCGTTAAACGAGTCGCCTGCACCGGTGGCATCAATGACCTCAACTTGGGCGGTGGTGCTGTGGGTCCAAGCGCTGTCTGTTAAGGCCCGCGCACGGGCGCCATTCTTGCCGCATTTCACAACGGTGAGCGGCGCGCAGACTTCTGGTACGCCGATGGCCACAAGGGCGGCAGCCTCGCTTTCGCTGGGCAAAAATACGTCAACGGCGGCGATTAACGCGGCCACATCTGCATCGAACACGTCCTGCCAACCACAATCCAGCGAAACCGTAAGCCCTGCGGCCCGCGCGTGGTCCAGCAAGGAGGGCGTTTCACGTAATGTACTTAATTCGCCGATGTGCAAATGTGAGAAGCCCGTAAAATCAACCACCGCCGGATCAGGGGTGGCAGGACCATCGGCGCGGGTCAAAAAGGCGCGATCCTCCGCGTTGGCCATCACGACGGTTATCTGTGGATCGGTGCCAATAGCGGCGCGTTTACAGTCGGTTGCGGCAATCCCGTGCGCGTTCATATCCGCCAAAACGGTCGCATCGAACGGCGCGGCAGGCAGGGTCGAAAACTGCCGAACCGGATGCCCCAAAGCAACAAAAGTGGCCCCCGTAATGAAGGCCCCTCCTCCCGCATGCAAGGAAAGTTTTGGCGCAAAAACCTCGGTTCCAGCCGTCGGAAGACGGGGCGTGTTTGCGAAAACCAGATCACAGTAGAGCCTACCGGCACACATGATCGGCTTCTTCATGTCAGCGCCTCTCCACTTTCGGTGTCAAAGACATGCAGGTTTTCGGCATCCGCACCAAGGTGCACCGTTTCCCCGACTTCGGGCGGCGTTCTGCCATCTGCTTTGGCGATGATTTCGCCGGAGGGTGTTTCGACATAAATCAAGGTCTCAGACCCCAAAGGCTCGCGCAGAACAACCTTGCCTGTGAGAATCGGATTTGCGCTAGCAGGATGCAGATCATCTGGACGAACACCCAAAAGAACACTTTGGTTTTTGTTCGCGGTGAGCGTCGGCACATTGACGGTTTGACCAGAGGCAAGCGTCACGACCGTGCCGTCAATTCTCCCTTCCAACAAGTTCATAGAGGGCGCACCGATGAAGCGTGCCACAAAGGTATTTGCGGGTTTGTGGAACACCTCGGCAGGGGTTCCGACCTGCTGAATATGCCCGTCTTTCATGATGACAATCCGGTCGGCCATGGTCATGGCTTCGACCTGATCGTGGGTCACGAAAATAATTGTATTGCCAACCCGTTGGTGGAGTTTTTTGATCTCAAGCCGCATTTGCGTACGCAGTTGCGCATCAAGGTTCGAGAGGGGTTCGTCAAACAAGAACACCGCAGGATCACGCACCATCGCGCGCCCAATCGCAACCCGTTGGCGTTGGCCGCCAGACAGTTGGTTGGGTTTGCGATCAAGCAGATTGACCATATCAAGAATTTCGGCAACTTCTTGAATACGCTTCTCTTTATCTGCCTTCGGCATCTTAGAGGACCGCAAACCAAAGGCGATATTCTTTTTGACCGACATATGCGGATAGATTGCATAGTTCTGGAAAACCATCGCGATATCGCGTTCTTTGGGCTCAAGATTGTTTACTTCGCGCCCGCCGATTTCGATGATACCTGAGGAGGTTTCCTCAAGCCCCGCGATCATCCGCAGGGTCGTCGATTTACCACAGCCAGAAGGGCCAACAAAGACCACAAATTCGCCATCGGCAACATCCAGAGAGATGCCATGCAGCACCTCTGTTTTGCCGTAAGATTTCGTTAGGTTACGCAGGGCAAGATTGGCCAAGGTCAGATCTCCAGCAGTTGAGTGAAGGCATTGGTGCGAGCGGTATCGGCGGTGGAAATGCGCTGTTTTCGCATATCGCCGGAAGTGCAGAGGGTTTGCGTGGCGCGCGCACTGTCATCGAGCGCGCTTGTTAGTGCCGCAGGGGCTGGGCCGCCGATGCGATCTCGCAACGCCACGAAATTTTCAGGGCTAACTGCCGTGCGAAACGCTGTGTCGTCCATTACCGTTGCGCGGTCTGTCGCGGTTTGAAATGCCGCCTGAAATGTGGTGAACCCCTCGGAAAGTGGCGCACCGTCAAGGTTGCGAGCAACATGGGCCGCGATCTCGTGGGCTTGACGAAAGGTCAGCCCCGCGTCGCGCACAAGCGTATCGGCAAGCTCGGTGATCGTGATGCTCGCGGCATCGGTATTGCGTCGCACTTTTGCGGCATTGATTGAACACGCAGGGAGGAAAGAGGTTAGAAGTTCGAGCACCCGACCGCCACTTTCAAACGCCGCATAGCCCGCTTGTTGCACCTCGCCTTCGCTGTCGTTCATATCGGTGAACGGCGTGTTGTGCATCGTGTTCACCACCATATCGCAGCGTCCACAAGTGACGGACGCAAGGTGGCGCATATGTTCAATCGGCACCGGATTGCGCTTTTGCGGCATGATCGAACTGACCTGCACCAGCGCGTTGGGCACATAGAGTTGCGCCACTTCGAAGCTGGACCAGAAAGCCAGATCTTGCACCACGCGCCCCAAATGCAGGAACACAAGTTTAACGGCGGAATAGAGCCCCGTGACGTAATCCACACTGGCGATACAGCCGTAGGAGTTTACCAGCGGCCCTTCAAATCCAAGCAACTCCGCCATGCGGGTGCGGTCGATAGGGAACCCAGAGGTGGTGATCGCGGCGGCGCCCATTGGACTGTGGCCGAGGTTGTCGATCGCAGCGGACAGACGTTCGCCGTCTCGGTTCAATACTTCGATCATTGCCGCAAGGTAGTGGCCAAAAGTCGTTGGCTGCGCAGGTTGGCCGTGGGTATAGGCGACGATCAACGTGTCGGCCTCTGCGCGCGCTTTTTCGATCAGCGCATCAGTTAAGGTTGTAAGCTGATCCAGCATTGCTTCGGCGCGGGTGCGCAATGCCATTTTGAACAGCGTATGATCCATGTCGTTGCGGGATCGCGCGGTGTGCAGCGCCCCGCCAAGGTCGCCCAAGCGACGGCGCAACTCGGCCTCCACAAAGAAGAAATAATCCTCGTATTCGCCCGTATAAGTTAGGGCCGCAATATCGGTTTCCGCGTCAATCGCCGCAAGGGCCTGCGCGATTTTGCGCCCGTCCTGTGCCGACAAAATCTTGGTTTCGACCAGCATCACCAAATGGGCGCGGTTGATCGCCGCCATATGGCCTGCATAGTGGGTTTTGACCCCCTCAAACAGCGGTGCAAGCACGGTGTCTTTGTAGGTCGGGTCGGGGAAAATTGAGTGATCTGTCATCCTTTTAGTCCCGCCATTACTACGCCTCTGATAATAAACCGCTGAAAAATGAGGAACACGATCAGCGTCGGAATCGTCGAAATAGCTGCCCCCGTCATAATCAACTCCCACGCCACATCCGCCTCGTCGCCAAAGCCCGACAGGCCAACGGGGATGGTGTACATATCAACCGAATTGGTCACGATCAGCGGCCAAAGGAACGCTGTCCAATTGCCGAGAAACACAAAGATCGCAAGCGCGGCCAACGCGGGTTTCACCAAAGGCATGGCGACCGTCCACCAGATTTGCAGCTCGTTCAACCCGTCAATGCGGGCAGCTTCGATGAAATCATCTGGGACGCTTTCAAAGAACTGTTTCATCAGGAAGGTACCGAACGCGGTCATCAAACCGGGGAACATGATGCCCCAATAGCTGTCCAACCAACCAAACGATTGCGACATCAGATACCACGGGATCACCAACATTTCGGTGGGGATCATCAGCGTCGACAGAATGGCGATGAAAATAATTGTGCGCCCCGGAAAGCGGAATTTGCACAAAGTATAGCCGACAAGACTGTCAAACAGCAGATTACAGATCGTCGTGATTGTGGCGATAATGGTCGAATTCACAAACCACCAATAGAAGCGCCCGTCCTCAAGAACATAGGCGTAGTTATCCAGTGTCGGCTCATCAGGGATAAGGTTGATATTGTAAACTTCATGCGGCCATTTCAGCGAGGTCGAAATCATATAGGCAATCGGCATCACCATGATAATCCCGCCAAAAAACAACAGCAGCCAACGGATGATCTGGCCCATATTGCGTGGGCGTTTCGCGGGTTGCGCCGTTAGTAAAGTTTCGGCGGTGGGAGCGATATGAGACATTATGTGCTCCTCAGCAGGCGGAGTTGAATAAGCGAGACGATCAGCAGGATCGTGAACAAAACAACGGTTTGCGCGGCGGCATATCCCATGTCAAAACCGTTGAATGCGGTGTCATAGATCATCAAAACCAGCGGTTTCGTGGCGTTCAACGGCCCCCCCGGATTATTGGTGGTCATGTTAAAGACGTGGTCGAAAATCCGCAGAAACCCGATGGATGAGAACACAACGATAAACACTATCGTCGGGCGTAACAGCGGCAGCGTGATCTGTGTGAGCACGGTAAACCAGCCCACCCCGTCGATCTTGGCGGCTTCGTAATAGCTGGTCGGGATGGCGCGTATACCCGCCATAAAAATGATCACCTGAAACCCAAGTCCTGCCCAAACGGCAGGCGCCAAAACGGCAGGCAACGCGTTGGTGGTTGAATTCAAGAAGCTGATTTGAGGGATGCCAAAACCAGCGAGGATATTGTTGAACAGTCCAATCGGCACGTCCTGATAAAACCAGCGCCAAACCCACGCCATCGCCACCGCAGAAGTCATAAACGGCAGGAAATACAGCATCCGCAAAAAGCCATGCATGAAGCGCAATTTATCAAGATGGTAGGCAATGATAAAGGAGAGCACGAGACTGATCGGGGTGCCAAGCAACAGGTAAAGAAAGGTATTCTGGAACACTTTCCAGAACACTGCGTCGTTCCAAAGCTTCTCGTAATTATCAAGGCCAGCCCACGTGCGACTGCCCAGTAAGTTCCAATTCTGGAAGCTAATCAGAATCGCGTTTCCCGTCGGATAGAAACGGATGATGCTATAGAAAAGCACGGGAATTGCCAAAAACGCCCAAGCCCATACGATCTGTTTTTGGCGAATAGTGAGGTTGCGATACATGGGGGCCCTACCTTCTTAAAATCCGCCCCGACAGGATATATCGGGGCGGATGTTTCGATTTTACTTGGCGTAATATTCGTCGAGCATGACTTGCTCGGCTTCTGCTGCAATCGCGAGGCTTTCCGCAGGTTCCATGCCTTCAAGCTGGATCCGCTCCACCATCTCAACAAGCAGTTGACGCTGGCTGGATTCATTCACAAATTTGGTGGTGTGCGCGTATTCCAACCCACGGATGAACGGACCAAAGACCGGATCATTCGCATTCGCTTCGGTCATACCAACGGAAGGTTTCGCAGGCAGTTCGCCCACGACATCAAGCCAGATCTGCATGGCCTCATCAGAGGTGAGATACTCCATGAACTTTACCGCAGCATCGTACTTTTCGCCCTCAGCTTTGGATGTGATCGCGTTCACCCAATAGGAAGAATAGTTGGATTGCACCCCATCTAAACCGGAGGGCAACTCCGCCACGCCCCACTCAAGTCCGCGTTGATCAGCAAGCGAACCGATACGGAAAGACCCGTCAATATGCATACCAGCACGGCCCGCTTTGAACGCCGCCTGAGGCTCGTCCATAAAGCCGATTGAGGTCACAGCGGAGTCGTTCATGAACAAGTTGGTGTAGTAATCCAATGCCGCAACACCCGCGTCAGTGTTGTAGTTTACGGTTTTGTAATCATCCAGATACGGCTCACCGCCATATTGACGTACCAGACCTTCGCGCCACCAGTGGTGATCTTGCGCAGTCATCCCCGCCGTGATGCCAACCGTCGTCAGATTGCCCGCACCGTCACGTTTTGTTAGGGCATTGGCGGTCTCAAGCAATTCATCTAGCGTGGCTGGTGGACCTTCAATCCCCGCCTCTTCAAACAGGCGCTTGTTGTAGAACAGCGCCAAGCTGCGAACGGCCGTTGGCAGCGCCCAATATTGATCGCCATCCTTCATCGCCTGAACCATCGGGAAGAATTCCGCGTCGATTTTATCCGCTGGGAACACATCCGCAGGCAAGGGCTGGATCAACTCTGCTTCAACATAGTCGTTCAACCAACCGTAAAATAACTGAACCACATCGGGGCCTTCGCCTGCGGGAATCGCGGCGGCAACCTTGGTGCGGTAGCTGTCATAGGGGAAGTGGTTCATCGTGACCGTAATGTCGGGATTTGCGGCCTCAAAGTTGGTGATCAGCGTCTCCATCGCGTCAACGCGTGCGTCAAAGAAATATTGCCAATATTCAATCTCAACGGCGCTCGCCGTGCTCGTGAACAATGCCGCAGATGACATCATCCCTGCAAATACTAGGCCTTTCAAACGTGTATTCATTTTTAGTCTCCCATTGGTGGCTGTAGCGGTCCATTTTTCGAACTCATGCATCAGGCTTAACTCAAATCAATTGATAATTCAAATGAATTGAGTTAAGTCCATTCCATGGTAGTTTTAAACTTTCAAGAAGGCAGCAATGCCGAACGGTCACGGTTCCGAAATCGTCAAGCAGTGCTGGGGCAAGTGCGCACAGCGGGCGCCATTGGGCGTGCCGAAATTGCCCGCACCCTGTCGCTCACAACCCAAACTGTCAGCAATATTATCGCCGAGCTGTTGCAAGATGGGATGCTTTTGGAAAATGGCCGCTTGAACGTCGGGCGCGGCCTACCCGCGATGCAGTATACGCTGAATCCCCAGGGCGGATATGCGCTTGGAGTTGAGGTGCGCCCCGATGCGATATTTGCCGCGTTATTGGATTTGAACGGTCAAGCCGTCACCACCGAGCGGATCGCCCTTACCAAGACCGAACCAGATGTTGTCATCGCGCATGTAACCGATCTCTATGCCCGCGCGTTGGCCCAAGTACCGACGGCCACGGGACGGATGCTCGGCGCTGGTGTCGTAATGCCCGGCCCTTTCGGTGTGACGGGCATTACGGGTATGGGGACCGATCTCACGGGCTGGCAGGAAGTCGACGCGGAGGCGCTTTTTACCTATGCGTTGAAGTTGCCAGTCGTTCTGAGCAATGACGCCAACGCCGCCGCGATGGCCGAGCGCATCAATGGCGTTGCACAGGAATTCGCGTCCTTTGCCTATCTCTATTTTGGGGCTGGTTTGGGCCTCGGTCTGGTCAACGGCGGGCAACTTGTTCGCGGCGCTTATGGCAACGCTGGCGAAATCGGGCACATCCCGATCAATGGCCACGGCGGCAAACTTGAGGACGGATTGAGCCGCCACTCCGTACAGCGACACTTGCAACAGGCGGGCAAAGACGCCCATGATATCGACGCGCTGGATCGCCTCTTTCAACAAAACGATCCCGACCTGATGGCGTGGCTGGAAACGGCCAGCTTAACCCTTGGCCACGCGATCACCATTGTTGAAAACTTATTTGATCCGCAAACCGTTGTACTGGGCGGCGCGATGCCGGATAGCATTCTTGATTATCTGGTCGCACATGCGCCCCTGCCCGAGGTCTCGGTTTCGAACCGTCCCGATGCGCCGCACACCCGTTTGATGCGTGGTGCCTCTGGGCGGATGACCGCGACAATGGGTGCGGCGGCCCTCATTTTAAACAGAGCGCTCAGCTCGCCTCTTTCTCACGCTCACTAAAGGACGCGCACCATGCCATTATCCAATCAGGCGCGGATTGCCGCCGAACGAGATCGCCCCCGTATCGTGGCGCTGTGGCAGGCGCTCACCGCGCTAAAATCCACAGTGTCGTTTATGAACACAGGCGCGCATCCTGATGATGAAACCTCCGCGATGCTGGCCGCGATGCGGTTTCGCGACGGGGTGGATATCTCATACGCCTGCTCGACCCGTGGCGAGGGCGGCCAAAACGATATTGGCACCGAAACCGCCGCCGCTCTCGGTACTCTACGTACCGCCGAGATGGAGGCCGCTTGCGACCGTCTTGATCTACGGATGTATTGGCATTCAACCAGTCCCGAAGATCCAATCACCGATTTCGGCTTCTCCAAATCAGGCGTTGAAACGCTGGGGAAATGGGGCCGCGAGCGCACCCTTGCGCGGTTTGTTGATATTATCCGCACAGAACGCCCCGATATAATCTGCCCCACCTTCCTCGATGTCCCCGGTCAACACGGCCACCACCGCGCCATTACCGAAGCCGCGCATTTGGTCATGGACCTCGCCGCCGATCCTGAATTCGCTGGCAGTGATTTACCCGTCTGGCAGGTCAGGAAAATGTATCTCCCCGCGTGGTCGGGCGCTGGGCAAGCCTATGACGACGATCTGCCGCCGCCGCCCGCAACCCTCACAATTGCCGCAAGGGGCAAAGATCCCGTCACGGGCTGGAGTTATGCACGGATCGGCCAACAAAGCCGCATGCTACACGCCACACAAGCCATGGGCCGCTGGGTGCCAAACGGCACAGAAACCGATTTCCCATTGCACTTGGCGCATACGCATGTTGCGGGACCAGATGCGGACCTCGCCTCTGGTTTGGCCCAAACATTGCGCGATCTGGGCGGGGCTGATTTGACTGCCGCCCAAGACGCTTGCGATGCCGCTTTGGCTGCCTTCCCAAACGCGTCTGAGGTTTTAAAACACGCGAGCCTCGCCTTACAAGCCCTTCGCAACGCTTCGGAAAATGCCTCTCCTGCACAGTTGTCCGAATTCGGCCACAAGCTAACCCGCAAAGACCAACAACTTTCCCGCGTCATCCAACTTGCGGCAGGTGTCGACGCGCGCGCGTCGCTACAGGACGAAAAACTCCACCCCGGTGCGAGCACGACTATATCCAGCGAGTTCTCCGCCGACACGGGCGAGGTGACGCTTGCCCCAAGGCTCCCACAAGGCTGGAGCTTGGATGGCGCGACCGTGACGCTGGCAAACGACGCGTCCATCAGCGATCCCTACCCCGCCATCTATTTGCCCGACCAACCTGCAGCCCCTTGTGTTGACGTGACCCTGACGACACATGGCGTCACTACGACAACAAGCCTGCCGTTTGAGGTGCCGCCCGTTGTTGTGCCGCAATGCTCGGCCGCCGTGTCACCCGAAACAGATGTGATCAATCTAGCCCATAGCCGCAGGTCTTTTGTTATTGACGTTAGCGATATTTCCCCGCCTTCAGCGCAGGCAGGATTGCGCGTGCCTGACGGTTGGCACGTGAGCGAAAGCGAAGGGCGCCTCACCGTCACGGTTCCTGAAAATGTTGCGGTTGGACTCTACGATTTAACCCTGACGCTCGACGGCTTAGAGGCCAGCAGTGTGCGCCATATCCGTCATGACCATATCGCACCACGCGTCTTGGTGCGCCCTGCAATCGCCCAAATCCGTGTTGTGAATGCGACCCTGCCGGATGTGCGGGTCGGATATATCGGCGGCGGCAATGATCGCGTTGCTACATGGCTGGAACGCATGGGGACTGAGGTGACGGACCTGTCCAATGTGCCGCTCACCGATGCCGCCCTCGCCGCTTGCGACACTTTGGTGATCGGTATTTTCGCGATGAAGTTCCGCGCTGGGCTGGCCGAGGCCATGCCCCGCATCCACGATTGGGTCCGCGCGGGCGGTACGCTGGTCACGCTTTATCACCGCCCTTGGGACAATTGGGACCCCGAGACGACAGCGCCCTATCGCCTTGAAATCGGCCAACCTTCCCTGCGCTGGCGGGTTACGGATGAGACCGCTACCGTCACCGTGCTCGCGCCCGATCACCCGCTGTTGCAGCACCCCAACCGCATTGATGATGCAGATTGGGCCGATTGGCACAAGGAACGCGGGTTGTATTTTGCCAAGGACTGGGATGATGCCTATACTCCGCTCCTCGCCATGAATGACGCGGGCGAAGCGCCGCTAAAAGGTGCGATCCTTGTGGCGGATGTCGGTTTGGGGCGACACGTGCATACCTCGCTCATACTGCATCACCAGATGGAAAAACTAACCTCTGGCGGGTTCCGATTGATGGCCAACCTTCTTGCCAAACGAAGCTGAACACTCCCGCAACGGGCTAGCCGCGGGCTGGTTGCTCACGGATATGGCGCTGAATATTTGGGCGTTGTCGATCGTTAAGGCCTTGGGGCTTGGCTATCCTGCGTTTCAACTGGTGTTTCTGCGCGCAGGAGTCGGACTTCTACTCATGCTGCCGTGGATTTGGCGCTATCGACGGGCATTCATCGGCCTCCAAGACCTCCACCTGCATGCGCTGCGGGTGGCGTTTTCCGCCACAGCCCTCACCGCGAGTTTCTTTGCGATCACGCGGTTGCCGCTGGCGCTGTTCACTGCAGTAAGCTTTACGCGGCCGATCCTAACAATGCTTGCCGCCGCGTGGTTGTTGCGCGAAGTCATCACCCGTGACCGCTGGATCGCCGCAGCCATTGGCTTTGTTGGCGTTCTCATCGCCGTTGATCCGTCGGGGTTTTCTGGCAACTGGGGGCTGGCCGCGCAAGTCTTGGTGGTTTTCGCCGCAACGGGTGCGGTGATCACCACCCGCAGGCTGGTCGCCGCGCCGACCGTGGTGATGATGACCTTCTACACGGCAGGCCTGACCGTGATCACCGCGCCCTTCGCCGTTCTGGCTTGGGAACCCGTGCCCCTGCTGCAATGGCCCTTGCTCCTCGCAATTGGTGTCTTCGCGCAATCCGCACAGTTTTGCTTTCTCCGCGCACATCGCTATGGGCAAGCGGGGTATTTATCGGTTCTTTCCTACGCCAGTTTGGTGTTCTCGACGACGGTCGGGTATCTGGTCTTTGACGAGATACCCAAACCTGCATTTTGGGCCGGTGCCGCGCTGATTATCGCCGCCACATTATGGATCACGATGCGGCGGCACCAAAAATAGTGGGTAAAACCCGTCCGCCTGCTTTCAACTTTCGCGCAAGGACGCTGTCGGCGGAATGATGCCAAACGGCCCTTAAAAGTAACGGAAACGAGAGCGATTTGTTATGCTGATCGTTTGATAGCACATGGACAATGCGCGATGGATTGAGGATAAGGCGCGTATGCAGATGGCTCGGACCTCTTTATCATTATTGTTGATGCTGATTATGTTGCCTTGGGGCGCATATGCGGGCGGCGCTATGGCCTCGAAGCCTACGCCATATAAGCATCAATTATCATCGGTAAAAATTGGCCATTCGACCGCGCAGACGCTGGTGGTTTGGCTGCCAAGCCCCGCAAAGATCTCTGTTCAGAAGAAATGCCGCACCGCGACCCTTACGGGATCCCATTGTGGGCACGATCGTGCGCTGCCGGAGGCCACGAAAACCTCGCTGAAGCTCTCACAACCGACCCAGGCAATGTACTTCACTGTTTGGCGCGCGCGAGGGCGGGATATCGCTCCGCCACGGGCCCCTCCTCGCCTGTTCTGACTGGCTCCTCGGCGCATGGCGTCACACTCCCGTTCAGAACGTAAAAGGAAGACCTCATGTTTACCCGACGCTCCTTCGTCGCTTTCGGTGGAATGGCTGGCCTCGCGGCTTGTGCCAAACCTCCAGTAGTGCCAATTCCCCCACCCGCACCTGTGATCCCGCCACTACCCGCCTTTTATGGGGCGATTACCGATGAACGCTTTCCAATTCCTGCCGTTCGGGAAGGTGTCATAAAGCCTGAACTCTGGCGGCAGGAGGTTGCCAATCCGTGGCCAAATTACGAACGCGGCACGATCATAGTTGACCCCGACAGGGCTGTTCTTCATTTCGTCGAGTCTCCCGAAACAGCGATGCGATATGGCGTCAGCGTTGGGGCTGCGGGCTTTGAGTGGAAAGGCACGGCGCGGCTTCAGTTTTGGCGCGATTGGCCACGCTGGAATGTACCGGAATCTATGATTGCACGACGGCCTGAACTGGAACCCTACTCCGTTGCCAATGGCGGCATGGATGCGGGGCCGGGAAATCCAATGGGCGCGCGTGCGCTCTATCTCTTTAAGGACGGCGTCGACACACTTTACCGCATTCACGGCGATGCATCCGCATTGGAACTTGGAAAAGCGGTCTCGTCGGGCTGTATTCGGATGCTCAATCAGGATGTGATCGACCTGAACAATCGCGCCATTCACGGCGCTTCTGTGATCGTGCTGCCATCGATGATGCCTGAGGGCCTTTCGGGCCTGTATTGACGGGCCAAATCACCCTGTAGGGAGTAAAAGTGCTCCCTACAGTCGGCGCCGTTAGAGTAAAGAGGCGGGCTTGATAGGCCCGCCCGTTCGTCTGAGAGAGCACGGTAAACGCCTTGACGCACATTCAATAGAGCGGGAAGTCCATTCAAAACCCACCAACCTTAGCACCTATCGCGGCTAATAAGCGTCAAGGGATCGGCACAGATCATGCAGATTGGACAGTTTTGAAACTATCTCTGCATCCAGACCTTCGGGAAAGAAAAGGCTCATGTCTTTTGGGGAGCCAATTGACGGCAAAACCGCACCATCACATTGCTTATATGTCTTGGTCGAGGTGATCCCTTTCATTTGGTAGAGCGAAAGCGTTCGCGCTATTTTGATGTCGTTCGTCTCATCACTGCGTAGAATTTTTTTCACATCAGCTCTTGTCGACGCTGTTTCCTCGGAAAAATAAAACGCCAGCCGCGCACGCCCCGTTGGAGAAAACTCTTTTATTAATTCGACTTCTCGTAAATCAATCAATTTTTCACTGAAATCAGTGTTTCCACCGTTTGCACAGGCCAATTGAGGAACTGTTTTTTGGTAAATCCGACAGTTCTTTACTTCCAAAAATGAGCCATTCACCAAATACATTGCCGCGCTCAAGTCTTTCTCAAGCTCTCCTTCAAGCAGCGAACGATCTATTGGCTCCTCTGGGTTTTGCCCAACAGCAAACGCTACCCCACCGATAGCTACCAAAAGAAGCACGAGTATTCGCGTGACGGGGGGGATTAACGTTTGCAGTCTGAGACAATTTGTTATCCTTAGGTACATTTCGATGCATTCACCGTAGTATTTGCACCTCTTGATCGAAATCTGTTGATAAAACTACTTGTAATTTTGCTCGTTTAGCCCCATGTGATGCGTGCGACGTTACCACTATCGGCTATACTGCTCCTTTTGGCACAGTCTTTCGATCTTGAACTGACTTAGCTTCACTGTTGCATTTCGCGGCAGTTTTTAAAAGGAGAACGACAATGGCTACTGGAACCGTTAAATGGTTTAACTCGACTAAAGGCTTCGGATTTATTGCACCAGATGGTGGAAGCAAAGACGTATTTGTTCACATTTCTGCAGTAGAACAAGCTGGCCTTACTGGTCTTAACGACGATCAAAAAGTTACTTTCGATATTGAACCAGGCCGCGATGGCCGCGAAAGCGCGACAAACATCGTTCTGGCTTAAAGGTTATCCTTTAATCGGAAGCAAAACCTTCTAGGTTTTAAGTGGGCGCATCGGTGACGGTGCGCCCATTTGCGTTCTCTCCCGACTCGATTGTGGATAAAAGAGACACTAGAGATGAACTGAGGCAATACGCCCTAAGCGTTTGCGGTTGGCATTGCACCGAAACCCGATCATACGACGCTATGCTGTCAACTTCTCTGAAATCGGTTTTGCACTACTTTAGGTACTTCCCGTTGTGGTCGGCCCTCACGGCTCTGCGCTGGCGTGCGTTTGATTTGCGGTCCCGTGGTTTGGGGACCACGTTTGGCATCCTCATGCGTTGGTTTCCACCTGCGAGACGCCGATTTGCTCGCGAAGCCAAACGCATATACCCCGAAATGAATCGGAGCGCCCGCACCGCCTTAGGCCAGAATATGGGCCGAAACATGGGGCGCACGCTTTTTGAAATTTATCACGATGCTGAATTTCAAACCCAACACCACAAATTCCGCGTTTCAGGCCCCGGCCTTGCCGCCCTTAAAGAGGCGCACGCGGCGGGCAAAGGCGCGATCATCGTTTCCGGTCATTTTGGCCAATGGGAAGCCATTCGTGCCGTGATCAAAATGCACGGACTTGAGAGCGGAGCCGTTTATCGTCCCCAAAAGAACAGCCATTATGAACGGCGTATCCTCGCCGGTATTGAGGCTGGCGGGAAACCGATTTTTGCCACGGGTCGTGTTGGAACAAAAGCCCTCGTGCGGCATGTGCGCGATGGCGGCATTGTTTCCATTTTGTTGGATGAAAAATACTCGGAGGGCGTGCGCCTACCGTTTCTGGGCCTTGATGCCCTCACATCCCTGTCTGCCGCCCAGCTTGCGCTTAAATATGATCTGCCGATGATCCCCGCCTATGGTATTCGCATTCGCGACGGCAACGCATTTAACGTGGAATTTGAAGCTCCAATCCCCCATACCGACAGTACCACCATGACCCGCGCCTTTAATGACAGCCTTTCCGCGCGCATCAAAGCAGACCCAGAACAGTGGTATTGGATGTTAAGACGTTGGGACGGTTCGTGAATTATTGTGCAGTAAACTTTTGCGCGGGCGGCCCCCAACCTTAAGCCTAACCGATTGCATCTGCACATTTTCTGCACACCTCCTAAGCAAATTCTGCAAATTATTGCGCGATAACCGCTCCGACATTAATGGAGTTTATTATGCAAAATCACTTTACGGTTCGGGGTGTTCCCACATCCCTTGCGATGGATGGTTGGTGGCTGAATTGTTCGGCAAGCGCCTTACCTGCCCAAGACGTCGAGACCAAAAATCCAGCTCATTTCAATATAGCGCGAAAACCTTGGTTCCCCATTTTTGCGGCCTTTTTATTGGTCCTCTTGGCGGACTTCCTATTCTGGAAGCACAATTTAGGCCTGTCTTTGGTGCTCTATGCGTTCGCAATATTTGGCGTCTCGACCCTCAATTTGCCAGCAAAACAACGTATACGACCAACTGTTTTGCTTTTGCTTGGCGGGTTGCCCGTTGTGGAATATGTGCAGTTGCTGTCTTTGGTCTTCCTTTGCGCGGCGCTGCTTGTGGCCTTAGTTTGGGCGCACGGGCCTAAAACCCAAGCTACCAAATATATCGCCTCCGCCTATCGGTTGCTCATTACGATCCCGTTTTCTGGAGCGCGTGCCTTGCTTGGGTCGTTCAAATCCATTCGCGCCGATACCAAAGGCAACAGCGCGCGAACAGTTAAGCGGATTGCCCGCAACTGGGCCTTTCCCATTGGCGGCTCTTTGGTTTTCCTGACGTTATTGATGGATGCAAATCCGATTTTTGCACAACTCCTCTCCCTAGACCTCGATTTTGTGCCGTCGATCAATCGCGTTCTTTTTTGGCTGGGCATGGGCTTACTAATATGGCCACTGATTGAGGGCATAAGGTTCGATGATCGTGAATTTGCCTTTCTCACGACGCCAAAAAACCTGCCCAACCTTGGCCTCAACGCGGGGTCTGTATTACGTGCGCTAGTTATGTTTAACCTGCTGATTGGCGTACAGACCCTCTTGGATTTATCAATTTTCACAGGGGGAACCGCCCTTCCTGACGGCATGACCTATGCGAGCTATGCTCACCGTGGGGCTTATCCGCTTGTGGTCACCGCCCTGCTCGCTGGGGCCTTCGCCATTGCTGCGCGGCCCTTTTTGGGGGAGCATCGTTGGTTGAAACCATTACTGATGCTTTGGCTGCTTCAAAACACCGTTCTCTGCTTTTCTGCTGGGTTACGTTTGGACCTGTATATAGAGGCATACGGGCTGACGTATCTGCGCATTCGGGCGCTCATTTGGATGGGCGTGGTCGCGATTGGCTTGTCCCTGACCGCGTGGCAAATCCTGAAGGCCCATTCAAATCGTTGGCTGGTTCTGCGCTGTGCGACTCTGGCTGTTGGCGTGCTTTATATTTGCTGTTTTGTGAATTTTGCCGCGCTGATTGCTACGGTGAATATTGTGAATAACAAAACAAATGCAAACTACCTTTGTGATTTCGGACCAACGGCGGCCCGCGCCATTCAGGATGCCGCCAAGGCCACAGGTCAACCAGATTATATTTGGAACACCCGTGCGTGCGGTTTCCAGCAGCATAACATTGACGGATGGCGTGATTGGGGGGTACGCAAGTGGCGCACGCACGTGTAAATCGATAGGCGCGCGGGTTGGCAAAACAGGACATTAAACCATGAAAATTCTGCTCGTTGATGACGATCCCCGCCTGCGTGATCTCGTTGGCTTGTCACTTGAACGGGCAGGATATCAAGTTTCGACCGCCGCCAATGGGCAACAGGCGCTCACTTGTGCCCTGCGCGACACTCCGGATCTTATCGTTTTGGATGTCGGCTTGCCAGAAATGGACGGCTTTGACGTTTGCCGCCGCATCCGCGCCCATTCGGATGTGCCGATTGTGTTCCTGACCGCCCGTGACGAGGAAATTGACCGAATTCTGGGGCTTGAACTGGGGGCGGATGACTACGTTGTAAAACCCTTTAGTCCCCGAGAATTGGTCGCCCGTATCAAAGCGATTTTAAAGCGCAGCGGCCAAGCCACCACGCAACACACCCTTCGGCATGGCTCCTTGACCCTCGATTGTACCGCGCATACTTGCCGCGTGAAGGATGTGCAAATTGCACTCACGGCCACCGAATTTCGCATCCTTGAATGCCTGTTGCAGCAGCCTAATCAGATCCGCTCACGTGCCCAAATCATTGCCGTCGTTTGGGGTAACCATAGTCAGGTGTCCGATCGCACGCTCGACAGTCACTTGCGCAATTTGCGTCAAAAATTGGCAAGCGCTGGATGCGAAGATGTCATTGAAACTGTGCATGGCGTGGGCATGCGCTTGAGGGAAATCCTGTGACACAACACTGGCGCCCTCCCCTCATTCTTGTGCTGGCTGGCGGACTTTCCGGCACCCTTGCCCTGTCCTTTGCGGGGATTGTCGCGCTTCGCTATCTCGGTCCGGAAATTGGCTTTCGCAACGCGGCTATGGTCTTGGGCGTGGCCATCACCTGCGCCACTGCGGTCCTCGGCTGGCTGCTATTGCGCCTCATCTTACGCCCGATCTTGGCACTCGAACGCTACGCCGCAGAGGTCAGATTTGACAGTACCTCACAGGTTGACGCCCCCGTTCGCTTTGGCACACGCGAGCTGCATCACACCTCTCAAAGTGTCATCGGAATGGCGACAACATTACGCGACCGAGAAGCCACAATTCGCAGTTTCACCGATCACGTAACCCATGAGATCAAAACCCCCGTTGCCGCAATCAGGGCTGCGGTCGAACTGCTTGAAGACGGTGGAATGTTGAGTGCAGAAGACTTGAAAATAGTGCAGGAAATTGATGGGGCTCAGGCACAAATCCAAACCCAACTGGATGCCCTGCGTCGTGCCGTGCAAGCCCGCGAAACACGGTATTTGGGCACGTGTACACTGGTAGATATCCGAGATGCCGTCGTTGCAAATTTCCCCATGCTAGGTTTCCACTTCTCTGGGGAACATACAAAAATTCCGATATCTACCAATGGGATGCGCATCGTTCTTCAACAGTTACTTCAAAATTCCGTTGAGCAAAATGCGTCTCAGATCAACCTTGTTGCTGAAGAAACTCCGGACGAAATCCACATCACAATCCAGGACAATGGATCGGGTATTTCTGTTGGCAACGCAGACCGGATTTTCAATGCATTTTTTACCACGAAACGCGAAAGCGGTGGCACAGGAATGGGCCTTTCCATTGCCCGAAATGTCATTGTCGCCCACAACGGGAAAATCACATGCAAAGCATCTGACAGCGGCGCACAGTTTCAGATTGCTTTCCCAGGTTAGCCTATCGAGCAGAAACTTCCGTTGGGTGTTCTTCGGCCCCGTCCTTGATTGTAGTGATGAAGGCACGCGCGCCGCCAAGGTCAGAGAAGGCGCGGGTTCGGCAGCTCAAAACGATGATCTGCTGATCCCGAGCGATTTGGGCCAACATGTTGAACATTGTCGAAATGCGCTCGTCATCGGTGTGAACCAACGCGTCGTCCAAAATGATCGGCACGTGATTGCCATGCTTTGCAAATAACCTCGCGAAAGCCAGCCGTGTGAGGATCGCAATTTGCTCAAAAGCCCCGCCAGAAAGCACTTCGATTTTGTCCGTCACGCCATTGCGTGTAATCGTTTCGATCAGAAGCTTGTCTGGGTCAATTTGAAATTCTGCACCGGCATGCAATTGCCGCAACAAGGGCAACAACTCTTTCCGCACGGGTTCAAAATAGGTTTCTTGCGCGTCTGCTCTAGCGGCCTCAAGGTGCGCAATTAGCAGCTTTAACGCTTTCGCATGGTTGGAAAATTGAGCGGCTCGCTCTTCGGCGCGCACTAGTTTACCTTCGACCTCCGCCAGTTTTTCTTCGACGGCCCCTTCTGATTGCGTGTGAATGACCCCATCCAACCGGGCCAGCTCTCGTTCTAGGAGGCTGATTTCTTTTAGGTCCTCGTCGTCCGCTTGAACCGCGCGTTCATGCTTGGCGGTCGCGGCCAAAAGGTCAGAACCCGCCGCCTGTAACTCTGCAAGCGCTGTGCGGGCGGTGGCGATCTCGCCTTCCTTTCCTGTCTTGGCCTGAACCAGAGCTTGCAGCGTCGCGTTTTCGTCCGCAGATACCTCCAGCGTGGCCTCGTCTTCGCGCAAACGGAGCAAATGCACCTCAACCTCAGTCAATGCGCTGACGGCTTGGGTCAAACCCTCCTGAAGCGCGGGCAATGCGTCGCGCAATTGCGTAAGGTCTTCATCAAGATTGGAAATCTCTCGCTCTTTGGCTTCCGACGGTTTTTCCTTGTTGCCACCCTCGGCCACAGAATTAGCAGGCTCATCCGCTGGATGGCTCAACTCGGCGCAAAGCGCACTCCATTCCGTTTCTAATGCGCCTACTCCATCAGGAGCCAGCGCCCTGATCTGTGTTTGGGCTGTCTGCCGATCCTGAAGGGCTGTCAGTTGTGCCGCAAAGGTCTGTTGCGCAGCCACGACTGTGTCAAAACCTAATGTTTTCAGGTCGGTATCTAGGTCCGATTGGAGCGCTACGGGGTCGGCGATGCCCTGCCCCACACCCTCTGCTGGTTGCAGGGCTATCGTGCCAAACCCAGGCAAGGTTACGATCAAAGACTGGTCAATCAGGCGGGGTTCGGCGTTGGGTATATCCACGCCATTTATAGTTGCATGCGCCGTATCTGCGGCCACGATAAACCGTGCAAAATGAATTTTACGGGTCTCGATCGCGATATCGCGGCGACGCTCTAGGTCCGACAGCCTGTCGATTGCGGCCTTTGTTATCTCGTCTCCGCGTAAGATTGCGTCGGCTTTAGCCCGTTGCGCCTTCGGAGCCTTCAATTGCTCCGATACATCAGACAGGATCGCCAAACGAACCCGTTTTGCCGTCTCGCGTTCATCCTGACGCGCCTGTTGTAATGCTTCTGCAAGGTTTCGGCGCTGTTCCTCTTTTTCTTTGATCGAGCCTTGTAGCGCCCCGATGGCATCCTGCGCGATCGTTTTGGCATCAGTGGCCTTGCTCGCGGCGGTTTCCTTTTCCGCAATCGCAATCGCAGTCGTCTTGCGCCGAACTTGTGCGTCAGTAATGGTTTTGATGTCGCGTTCAAGGTCCTGTTCGGCGCTACAAAGAAGTTGAATATCCTTCTGTGCATCCTGAATTTTGCGATCCTGCTCCCGTGTCGCAGTCAAATGTTCGGATGCTTCTTTGATCGCGGCTGATCTTTGCTCGCGAAGCTCTGGCGCTTGAAGCTCCCGCAAGCGGGTTGCGACCCGTTTTTTCAACCCCAGATCGTGGCCAAGGGCTTCGACGGACTTCGCTAGTTTACATTGCTCCTCGCCAAGCTTTTCCACACGGAGTACGGCCTCTTTCCACGGACTACCAGCTTTCGGGTTGTCTTGCTTGGTGCTGATGGCGTCAAGGTCTTGTTTGCAGCGCTGGACAATACTGTCCATCCGGCGCCCCCCCGTCACCGCGTCAATCTGGCCACGCACGCTCGACATCACATCTCTGCGCGTCTCAATACCGTCGGCGCTGGCATCGACACCCACGCTCCCTTGACGAACCCAAAGCAACCCGAACGGCCCATTGTTTGCATTCAGGATATTCTGTTGAATCCACTGTTCGGCATCGTCAGCCTGCTTCAGGATCGTGCCGCTCGCCATGGCAGTTACCGTCGCGGATGACCCCGCTTTTTTCAGGTTAAAAACCTTCTCGATCAGGTAATCAGCCCCATCAAGTTCGATCTCGGCCGATATCCGCATCGCCCCGCCTGAATAGGGCTGCATATCCTTCAGCTCTTTCTTTCCTGACCCATACTCATAGAAAAACAGCGCTTGAAGGGCTCCGAAAAAGGTGCTTTTGCCGCTTTCATTCTCGGCGGTGATTGTTGTTAGGCCATCGCCAAACGGGCCAAGAACCGCCGTTTTATCAGCAAAGCGACGGACATTATGGAGGGTCAGTTTGCGCAGCTTCACGTCGCTGTCTCCTGCGCAAGAAAGAACAGATGCGACAACGCGATCTGCGCTATGCGCGCGTCTTCTTCGGTGCGGCCCTCAATGGACGTGGCCTCAAAAATGCTTTCTGCGGCCACACGCAGCGCCCCCGCTTCGGCAATCAAGTTCAGGTCGTCGACATTTTGCTCGATACCCACTTTCACCAAGTTTGCTTCGAAAAAGTGGAATTCATCCTCCAGCTTTTCGCAAGCCTTCCGCAGGGCCGCGAGGTCTGACAGACCCAAACGACCTGTCCCGATGAACCGCACGAGGGCGAAGTCACGACCCGTTTTTGGTAACGCCTCTTCCAAAATTGTCACGGGATCAATGCCAGAAAAGAATTCGACTTCAATGCGGTGCCACGTGTATTTCCCCAAGGGAACTTGCTCTACACACGGCGCCTCGCCGTGCTTGTCGATTTCAACAACCAAAGCACCAGCAGGCGCGTGCCCCTTGAAACCGTCCGCCTCAGGCCCCCCCGCATACCACGTCCGCGACGTGATACGCATCTGACCATGCCAATCGCCCAACGCGAGATAATCTAGGTTCGAGGTCTCTGCGCGATCTGGTGGAATTGTCGCCAACCCGCCGTCTTCTGATCCGAAATCCGTCACGCCACCATGCGCCAAACCAATCCGGATACGTGTGCCCGTGTCGGCAGTTCCCATCCATTCCGTCAGGTCGTACCCTGAGGCTCTCACCGAGGGGGGCGCAGGAAGAATCGCCACATTGGGCCCGATATCAATGACGTCAGCGGACGTCGCCAAAATCACATTGGCGGGCTTGTCCCGCTCCAACCGTTCCCAAAGATCAACAGCCGCCAGCGAGTCGTGATTTCCGGGCATCCAAATCCAAGTTAGATCAGGAAAGGCGGCCATCGCGTCCAGTGCACGTTTCACGAGCCTTGATGGCGGCGCTTCGGCATCAAACGTATCACCTGCGATCACCACAAACTCCGCGTTGCGGCTTACTGCAAGCGCGCCGGTTGCCTGCAACGCGTCAAGGCGCGCGGCTTTTAATGCAGCACGCGTGTCTTCATCAAAATTTCCGAAAGGTTTTCCAAGGTGGAAATCAGCCACATGCACAAATCGCATTATTCTTAGCGCTCCCCAAACCTGATGAAAGCATATTGCCCTCGAAGTCACCAACTGTAAACGGATGCACCTATCTTTTTTTGAAACCCGCTAAAGGCTCCCGCGCATTTTGCGCAGGAGCGGATTTATGCGTTCAAATACGGCGATTATGCCGCGTCAACGGCGCCGATGTCGCGGCAAAGTAAACGCAGGCGCGAGGTGAATTCGCCGCGATCAACATAGCAGCCTCGCAGCTGCCTAAAGCCTGAGGACGGATCAAAAGCCTCGCGACCATGCAGCACCCGCCGATTGTCAAAGACCACCATTTCGCCGGCTTTCAGCTTTAAGGTCAGGCGATATTTTGGGTCTCGCGTTTTGGCCATATAGGCGCGATAGGCACGGTAATAGGCGGGCATGATCTCGGCAGGCATATCAAAAACCCCTGCAATATGGGCGTTGTAGCGGATCTCGATCACGTCGCCCGCGCGGTCCAATGTGATCACGGGTTCATGGACCGCGATATCAGCGTCACGGTCGTGAAAACGAAAGGGAATAGGCACTTCGCAGAGCAGTCGAAAGGCCTCGGGGTCGTCTTCCCGCAAATCCTCGGCCATGGCAAACCCATCCGCAAACAGAGAGCCGCCACCAGTAGCCTCATTAGCGAGGCAGTGCAGAAATTGATAGCCTGGAGGGACCTCTTGGTTTGGCAAATCCGTGTGAAGGGGCAAAGCGACCGAGGTGTACGCGAGGTTGTTGGGATCGGGTTTATTGATCACGTCAAAGGTTGTGCCAAAATTGGTTTCTCGCAGAAAACCGATCCGCTGGGCCACGTCGATGCCAGCGCTGACCCTATCTTCAAGGTGGTCAACAATCGTGAGGCCGAAGGCGGCGAGGTTCTCCATCCAAGATTTCAGGTGTTGATCATCCACCAAAATCGGGGCGGCTGGGGCGCGCGGGATGCCTGCTGCGGTTATATCTGCTCGCCAAAGCTTGGGTGCAGTCAGTCCCGTGTCTGCTGCGGGTTGGCCCGGTCGATGGGCGCTCAGCAATGCCACGGGAAGGTGGCTTACGTGATCGTCCTCATAGCGTAACGCAACGGTGTCACCGTCAAGTTGCACCGACAAAAGCACAGGGGACGCGTCAAGCGCCAGAAGGTCCAGCAACCGTTCGTGGGTTTGTGGATGCAGCCCCGAGGGGCAATTATCCCGCAGCCAGATGGTTGGAAAAGAAGTCGACGTAGTGTCCGGCCAAGTCACGACAAGCGTGTCAGCACGGACCAAAAGGTCAGTTACAGTCATAGGAAATCCAGTTCATTTTGGGAAATTGATCGCAGAAATAGCAATCAATCGCAGGGCGGCGGCCACCATTCCTGCGTCTTGCCGTAAGGCGTGCCAATCGCGCGCCACCCCAGCATGAAATTTTTGGAATCCAAAATCATAGAGTGACGCTAAGTGAGTTCCGGCGTTTCAACAAGCGAGAACGGGATGCGTGCAAGTTGGGTCGTTTTTCAATTGCCCGCACTTTCCATTTTACGATGCGCGATGACCTCTTCCAGCCACCCCAGTTTCATCTCAGGAATTGAGCTGAGCAGCAGGTCGGTATAGTCATCAAACGGCGGCGAAAGCACTTCTGTTTTGCTGCCATAACGCACGACCTCCCCTTGATACATCACCGCAATACTATCCGCGACGGCACGCACCGTGGCCAGATCATGCGTGATAAAGAGATACGCGACATCCTCCGTCTTTTGCAGGTTCAAAAGCAGCTTTAGGATGCCATCCGCGACCAAGGGGTCCAACGCCGATGTGACCTCATCACAGATGATCACCTTGGGTTTGGCCGCAAGGGAACGCGCGATGCAGACCCGCTGTTTTTGCCCACCGGAAAGCTCGGCTGGATAGCGGTCGATGAACTCTTCGCCCATCTCGATTTCATCCAACAACTCGATGATCCGTTTACGCTTTTCGGTGCCGCGCATCCCAAAGTAAAACTCAAGCGGACGCCCAATAATGGTCCCCACCGTTTGGCGCGGATTCATCGCGACATCGGCCATTTGATAGATCATCTGTACTTCGCGTAAATCATTCAAATCGCGGCTTGCCAAATCTGGGCTAAGGGTGCGCCCCGCAAACTCAATCCGCCCTTCCGAGGGTGGCAATAACCCTGTAATAACGCGCGCAAGGGTCGACTTCCCCGACCCGCTTTCGCCCACCACCGCCAATGTTTGACCGGGGTGCAATTCAACATTCACATCGCGCAAGACATCAAAGTTTGTGCCTTTGTAACGCGCCGTTATCTGTTCAACTTTCAGCACAGGCTCAGACGATGGTGCCTTTTCTTCGTGACGGATCGAGCGCACAGAAACCAGTGCACGGGTGTAGTCTTCGGACGGGTGGTTGATGATCTTATCGGTGCTGCCGTATTCAACCATTTCACCCATTTTTAGCACCATGATATCATCCGCAACCTGTGCCACGACCGCCAGATCATGAGTGATATAGATCGCGGCGACGCCTGTAGCGCGGATCGCATCCTTAATCGCCTTCAAAACTTCGATCTGCGTGGTCACATCCAAGGCTGTTGTGGGTTCATCAAAAACCACCAAGTCGGGTTCGGGGCAAAGGGCCAGAACTGTCATACAGCGCTGTAGCTGGCCGCCCGAAACCTGATGTGGAAACCGATTTCCGATAGTCTCGGGATCGGGCAAACCCAACTTGTCAAACAAGGTCACCGCTTTTGCAATCGCCTCTCGGCGCGTGAATTTGCCATGATGCACGGCAGCTTCGATGACTTGCTCCATGATCCTTTTGGCGGGGTTGAACGATGCGGCGGCCGACTGGCTCACATAGGTCACCTCGCTCCCGCGCAACTTGCGCACGTCGCGTGGTCGCGCCTGCAGGATGTCGCGCCCATTCACCCAAACTTCACCGCCGGTGAGTTTTACACCGCCACGGCCATAGGCCAACGACGCCAAGCCAATGGTCGATTTTCCCGCGCCAGATTCGCCGATGAGGCCCAGAACTTTGCCCGCCTCTAGGTCAAAATCCAACCCGTGAACGATCTCGATGTCATGGGCTTTTTCGTTTGGAGGAAAAACCGTCGCGCCGATTTTCAGACCGCGCACTTTGACCAGTGGTGTGTTCATCCTCGGCCTCCTTTAAGGGACGCGGTGCGGTTCAAAACCCAATCCGCAACAAGGTTGACCGAAATCGCGAGGGTAGCAATGGCGAAGGCGGGCCAAAGAGCGGCTGGAATACCGTAAACGATCCCCTCCTTGTTCTCTTTCACAATGCCGCCCCAATCAGCCTCTGGAGGTTGAACCCCAAGACCAAGGAACGACAGCGTCGAAACGAACAACACCATGAAGATGAACCGCAGGCCCATTTCGGCAACCAGAGGGCTTAGAACATTGGGTAGGATTTCACGAAAGATGATCCATCGCGTGCCTTCGCCGCGCAGTTTCGCGGCCTCGACATAATCCATCACGTTGACGTCCACCGCGACCGCGCGCGACAATCGATAGACGCGAGTTGCGTCAAGCAGGCCCATCACGATGATCAAAACAGGGATCGTCACCGGCATGACCGACAACACAACCAGCGCAAAAATCAGCGTCGGGATCGACATCACAAGATCAACAAAACGCGACAACACTTGATCAACCCAGCCCCCCAAAACGGCAGCCGTCAGACCGAGGACCGATCCAAGGCTGAAGGACAAAACCGTCGCCGCAGTTGCGATAAAGATCGTTGTGCGCCCGCCATAGATCATGCGGGTCAAAAGATCGCGTCCGATACTATCGGTGCCCAACCAGTGCTTGGCCGATGCGGACTCCCAGATGTCATTGCTGACGATTTCGGACATGCCATACGGCGCGATCCACGGGGCAAAAATCGCCATCAGGAAATACAGCGATGTGAAGAAAAGGCCGATGGCCGCAGAAAGGGGGATACGGCTCATTTCGGATGCCTCAATTTTGGATTGGCAAGAATGGACACGACGTCGGCCACCAGATTTAACCCAATATACACTGCGGCAAAGATCAATCCGCAGGCTTGAACGACGGGCACGTCCCGTTTGCTCACATGGTCAACAAGATATTGCCCCATCCCGGGATAAACGAACACCACCTCAACCACGACCACGCCAACCACAAGATAGGCGAGGTTCAACATCACCACGTTCACGATGGGGGAAATGGCGTTTGGAAAGGCGTGTTTTGCGATCACATTAAAGCTGCTGAGCCCTTTGAGTTCGGCGGTTTCAATATAGGCCGATTGCATCACGTTCAGGATTGCAGCACGTGTCATCCGCATCATTTGCGCCAAAACAACGAGGGTCAGGACAATGACGGGCAAGGCAATCGCACTCAATTTCTCGCCAAAACTCATGCTGTCATTGATCATGGCAACAGAGCTGAACCAGCCCAGCTTTACGGAAACGAAGTACATTAGAATATAGGAAATAAGGAATTCAGGGATCGAAATTGAGGTCAGCGTGACGGCCGAAATCAATTTGTCGGGCCAGCGATCCCGATAGCGCACTGAAAGAAGTCCGAGAAAAATTGCCAGTGGCACCGAGATGAAGGCCGCCCAGAAGGCAAGAAACATCGTGTTGCTCAAGCGGCTACCAAGGCTTGTGGCAATATCCGCGCCGTTTGTCAGGGCGGTTCCCAGATCTCCGTGCATAACCCCGCCAAGCCAACTGAAATAGCGGGTCAAAGCGGGCTCATTCAGACCCAACTCCTCTCGCAAGTTTGCAAGGGATTGCTCGGTGGCGGATTGGCCAAGGATTGATTGCGCCACGTCGCCGGGCAGAATTTGTGTTCCTACAAAGATCAGCGCAGAGGCGGCGAACAGGAGGAGTATGCTCAGCGCTAGGCGCTGAGCAATCAGTTTAAGAATAGGATGAATCACCTGATACTATGCCTTCCAGCATTTCACAGCCGCAAATCCGTTCATCATTTCAAGGTTCGGATCGGCTTCCCATCCTGCGATATCGTCGCGGACACCTTCGACAAAATCGTTGAACATTGGACAGATCACGCCGCCTTCATCGCGCACCAGCATGGCTGCTTCGCTATACAGAGCCTTGCGTTTCACAAGGTCCAATTCTGAGCGTGCTTCCAAGACAATACCGTCAAAGGTATCGTTGAAGAACCGCGTGTCATTCCAGTCAGCGCCCGTCGTATAGGCTGTGGAATACATTTGATCCTGCACAGGACGGCCACTCCAGTAAGACGCACAGAACGGCTGTTTGTTCCAGACTTCCGACCAGTAACCGTCGTTTGGTTCACGCTTGATTTCCAACGGAATGCCCGCCGCTGCCGCAGATTGCTGGAACAATGCCGCCGCATCAACCGCACCAGGGAAGGCGCCATCGGCTGTGCGCAGAATAATCGGGCTGCCGTCGTGGCCGGATTTCTTATAGTGGAAAGCGGCCTTTTCAGGATCATAGGTGCGCTGAGCAATGGTATCGTCGAACAGGGGATATGCCGCGTTGATTGGGAAATCGTTGCCGATGCTGCCATAGCCAGAAAGGATTTTTTCGACCATTTCTTCACGGTTGATCGCATATTTCAGCGCAAGGCGCAGGTCGTTATTGTCAAACGGTGCCGTGTCACAATGCATGATGAAGACATAGTGTCCCCGTCCGGAAACGTTGCGCACGCTCAAGCCCGGCGAGCGATCAAGCAAGCCTGCAACATTTGGATCGACTTGGTTAATCATCTGGACCTGACCAGATTGCAACGCGGCGCTACGGGCCGTCGCGTCGTTGATCACGAGAGTTTCAACGGTGTCGAAATGACCGATGCTATCATCCCAATAGTTCGCAAAACGCTCGCCTACATAGCGGATACCGGGTTCATTGACGGTGATCGCATAGGGGCCCGTGAAAATACCCGCCGTTGGATCATCCATGCCGCCATTGGGCTGAATGACCAGATGATAGTCAGCCATAAGGAATGGTAAATCGGCATTGGGTGTCGTGAGGGTGACCTCAACTGAATCGCCGTCGACCCGCATGGATTCGATGCCCTGCATGATCCCAAGTGCGCCGGATTTTGACTCTTCGTTTGAGTGGCGTTCCAGCGTCGCAAGAACATCCTCTGGTGTCAGAGTCTTGCCATTGTGGAACTCAACACCCTTGCGGATTTTGAAGGACCATGTCTTTGCGTCGGCGGTGCTCTCGATGCTTTCTGCAAGGCGGAAATCGATCTCACCCGATGGAGATACATTGACCAAGTTTTCGCCCGATTGGCGCAAAATGTTGAAGATCACTTGGGAGGTTGCCGCCGCTGGGTCGAGCGAATTGGTACTTTCACCACCACCAAGACCAATGCTCAGCGTGCCACCACGAACGGGGCCAGCGGCATGGGCCGCGGAGGAAAGCATCGTGTTCGCGGCCACAGCGGTAATGCCAAGTGCGCCTGCTTTGCCAAGAAAAGCGCGGCGATTGTATTTGCCTTGTGCGGTGCGAGCCAGAAGGTATTTCAGTTCATCGTTCATGGTTGTTTTCCCAGTTTTTTGAGTGATTGATAGAAATCGCATCTTCGTGTTTTCGTCCGAGGTCCCTTTTCTCACCGTTGTCCGGCGACGTATTTCAGCTGCGATCTGATTGACCGACATAACGACCTGCGCCTTCTGGTGGTGGCATCCCTGAGTGGGATTGCACAAATGCCGCGAGGCAATCTGCGACCGCGCGCGAAGGCAGGCTTGTTTTTCTAGCATTTAGATCCATGTGTAACAACAGAGTTTCAGATGTCGCGACCAAAGTTTCCCCCTGATCCTTATACATCCGGTGGAATAAATGCATTTTTTTGCCCGCAGCTGAGAGCACTTGCGTCGTTATTTTCAACACGCTGCCTTCCTTAACCTCCTCAAGAAAACGCAGGTGGGACTCTACGGTAAAATAACTGCCGCCAGACGCGACATACGTAGCGTCAACGCCGATCATTTCCATGAATCGATCCGTCGCCTGTGAACTTGCTTCTTGGTATTTGGCCTCATTCATATGGCCATTGTAATCGGTCCAGCTCTGCGGAACTTGGCGCGAAACAGTTACCGGAAGGTCGACAAAATCCGGTGTCGGCAACGTCGCTTCATGGGAATTAATCGTCCCGCCTGCCCCGCTCCCTGATTTTTTCAGCGCCCGCATCATGCCAACAAGATTGTCATCGCGAAGGCGTTCCAGTTCGCGGATCGACATGTGGCCAGATTGGGCGTCTGATTGACCCGCAATGAGATCGACCAACTCATCGGTAAACTCCGGCACGTCCATCAATTTGGTCCACGGCCATTTCAGCGCGGGGCCAAATTGCGCCATGAAGTGCTTCATTCCCGCCTCGCCGCCCGCCACGCGATAGGTCTCAAACAGACCCATTTGCGCCCAACGCAGGCCAAAGCCATAGCGAATGGAGTCGTCGATTTCCTCGGTGGTGGCGATGCCATCGCTGACAAGCCAAAGTCCTTCGCGCCAAACAGCTTCAAGCAAACGATCCGCGATATGTGCGTCAATTTCCTTACGCACGATGAGGGGCTTCATGCCGATAGAAATCAGGATATCGCGCGCCCGTTCAGTGAGCGCGCTTGGCGTCAATGCCGAGGGGACGACTTCAACCAATGGCAGCAGATAAACGGGGTTAAACGGGTGTGTCACGATGACCTGTGCAGGGCGATCTGCGCCATCCTGCAATTCGGAGGGTTTGAAGCCCGAGGTTGAGGAGCCTAGGATCGCATCATGGGGCGCATGCTCTTGTATTTGCTTATGTATCGCGTGTTTTAAGTCAAGGCGTTCGGGTACGCTCTCTTGTATCCAATTGGCCCCTGAAACCGCATCAGCCATCGACTCATGGAACGTAAGCGCCCCTTCCGGCGGAAGCGCCCTGTCGTAAAGCGATGGCAAACTGCGCCGCGCATTGGCTAGAACATCCCCAATTTTTCGTGCCGCATCTGGGTCAGGATCAAAGACAGAAACATCCCATCCATTCAGCAAAAAACGGGCAACCCAGCCTCCGCCAATCACCCCACCACCAACTATCGTCGCTTTCATCCGCGCGCCCCTTTCGGTGCTCGTTTTACCAGAGCCAGTTTTTCCCGAACCTCTTGCGGACCCATAATCTTGGCCCCCATTCCCTCAATCACGCCCACGGCTTTTTCGACCAGCTGCGCATTGGTGGCGAGGACGCCGCGCTCCAAAAACAGGTTGTCCTCAAGTCCGACACGGACGTTGCCACCCGCCAAAACAGAAGCCGCCACATAAGGCATCTGATCGCGGCCCAATGAGAAGGCGGACCAATTCCAATCCGCTGGGATGTTGTTCACCATCGCCATGAAGGTGTTCATGTCATTGGGCGCGCCCCAAGGCACCCCCATGCAAAGCTGTACCAAGGCGGGTGATTTCAGAATGCCTTCCTTCACCAGTTGCGTGGCGAACCAAAGGTGCCCCGTATCAAAGGCTTCGATTTCTGGCATGACGCCCAAGTCCGTCATCATCTGCCCCATAGCACGCAACATTCCCGGAGAATTCGTCATCACATAGTCGGCCTCTGCGAAATTCATCGTCCCGCAATCAAGGGTGCAAAGTTCCGGCAAACACGCGGCGATATGCGCCATGCGCTCGGTTGCGCCGACCATATCGGTGGCCGCTGCGTTCAACGGGAACGGGCTTTCCGCCGAGCCAAAAACGATGTCACCACCCATGCCAGCCGTCAGATTCAAGACAACGTCAACTTCGGCATCGCGGATGCGGTCGGTCAACTCGCGGTAGAGATTCAAGTCACGCGAAGCGGCACCCGTTTCTGGATCGCGCACGTGGCAATGCACGACGGCGGCCCCCGCCTTTGCGGCATCAATCGCGCTTTTGGCGATTTGTTTTGGGGAGCGCGGGACATGCGGGGACTTATCTTGGGTCGCGCCCGCCCCCGTTACAGCACAGGTAATAAAAACGTCGCGGTTCATAGTTAGAGGCATGGATGCCTTCCTCTTCGATCAGATGTCATGGCATAGAAGCCGCCCCAAGGCAGATTTTGCAGGGTGCCGATGCTTAGGAAGAATTCTAAAGGGTGCAATAGGGCAGATACTTTACATAAAATGCCATAATATGTACGAATCATGCCAGATAAGTCACCAACCTTCTGTTTCCTACTGTTTGATGGATTCTCAAACATGGTGCTCGCCAGCGCTCTTGAGCCACTGCGCGTGGCGCATGGTCTTCCCACGGGGCCGGATTTTACATGGGAAACGGCGAGTGTTTTTGATCAACCCGTTCAAAGCTCCAGTGGCCTTCAGATCACACCGAGCCTCGCTTTGGCCGAGGTGAAAAGCGTCGATTATTTGATCTTGGTCAGCGGCTATGGGGTTCGCCAACACGCGACACCAGAGGTGTTTTTAAAGCTGCATCAGCTTCGCAACATCACACGTCATATTGTTGGGATTGATACCGGCGCTTGGCTCATGGCTGAGGCAGGGTTTCTAGAGGGTCACGAGGCCACCATCCACTGGCAGGAAATGAATGCATTTGGCGAGAGGTTCCCTAATGTGAAGCTTTCCGAAGACCGTTTTGTGCAATCGGGAAATCATATCACATGTGGCGGGGCCTCCACCGTCATGGATATGATTTTGAAGCTCATTCAGGATCAATATGGGGCCGCCCTCGCCTTTGACGTCTCAAATATGTTTGTGTTTGATGTGAACTGGAAGTTTGGGATAAACCAAGGGGCGGGGCTGATGAAAACCGCAGGATCACCTGCCCTGCGCGCGGCCGTCAACACTATGGCAGATAATATCGAACACCCTATTTCCCTCTCGGATATTGCCGATGCCACCTCGACATCCCTGCGAAGTCTGAACCGCATTTTCTTAAATGAACTGCAAATGCCACCCGGTAAATACTATCAGCTCCTACGATTAACGCGTGCGCGGGATATGGCGGTGGAAACGCACCTCTCAGTGATTCAGATCGCACTCCTGACGGGCTTTTCTTCGGCATCAGCGCTTAGTCGCGCCTTCTCAATGCACTATAAAATGCGGATCAGTTCGGTGCGCAAACGAAAATTGGTTCTTTAGATACCAGTGCTAAGTGGCTGTTCAGGCAAGAAATGCCCGCGCCGCCGCAATGATCGCGGCAAAACTGTCGCGCGCTCTCTGGCTTCTGTGGCGGGCTCGTAAATACCCATGGATAAGTTGTGGCTCGTTGCGCCACGTGGCCTCTACGCCCGCGCTGCGCAATTTCTCAACATAGGCAGGCCCCTCATCACGCAAGGGATCCACGTCCGCCGTTACGACAAAGGCAGGCGGTAAATTGGCAAAATCCCGCGCCCGAAGAGGCGAAAGTTCGGGGTCGTTTTTATCCTGACAATCGCCCCTATAGAGGGTTTCATTATGCGCCAAATCAACAGTGCGAAGAAGCGGAGCCTCCGCGTTTTCCACAAACGAAGGCAACGTCTTGTCGCCGCCAAGCCCCGGATAAATCAAGATCTGTGCCAGTGGCATTGGCCCCCCGACCCTGCGCAAACGCAAGCACAGCGCGGCACTGAGCCGCGCCCCCGCACTATCGCCAATAACGATGGCTCCTCGCCCATCCGCGGTTAATTTCCGCCAAACCGCTTCGACATCATCCAACGCTGCCGGATAGCTATGTTCCGGACACAAACGATAATGACTGGACCAAACCTCGGCCCCCGTCGCCGCCGCAAGTTCCGCACAGACGTCATCGTGACTGTCCAACGACCCCACGACGAAACCGCCACCATGCGTATAAAGTATCGCCCCCTTGCCGGAAGTTTCCGACCGGTATTTTCGAACCGGAATACCATCAACCTCGATATCTAGAACCGCGACACCTTCGGGGTGCGGCGCCCAAAATCCCGCGCACATGGCATCATAATACATGCGGTTTTCCTCCGGTGTGGCCAGATTTGCCTCGGACGGGTATGCCGCTTCTGTATCTGCGATGAATTTTAAAACCTCTGGGTCGGTGACTTGTGCCATCAGCGCTTATTTCTTTTCATATATTTAGGTGCCGCGCGAAGTCTGCGTTCGCTCGGTACGATGCGATTTACTGCGTCTCACAATGCCGATCCGCGTTGGCTCCGACTATAGAATGCTAAACTTTGACGACAACAATCATCCAGTGCGGTTATCGGTCTTTAGTCCAAGGTGAGGCGAGCCAATAACGAAACGCACACGCCCCATTTTTCACCCCACCTTTAATGTCTCCCATCGCGGGAGACGTTCAGTGCATAGTCATCACCAAAACTTACTGCAGAGTCGACAATTAATCTCGGTTGCGCTGCATGCTGGCACATAGTGTTCCCTCTATTGAGTTCTTGGCAACTTTTCATCTCCTAGGGGTGAATCAAACGGAGTTTACTCCGTAAAGTTACTGGGTCCGCAATTTCACACATATCGCGTACCATCGGCGCGGTCCAAGACGGGTACGACGACAAATTTACACTAGGCGCTTGGGGTCGTGATTGCTATTATGTGTGTAGTTCTAGGGAGTGTAAATCTCATGTCTGTAAACAATATCAATGTACTTGTTGGCACGACTAAGGGTGTTTTTCTATTGTCTGGCGGCACCGACCGAGAGGGCTGGAAGGTGCGCGGGCCTTACTGTGACGGTTGGCCAATTAACCACGTTGTGGGAGATGCCAAAACCGGGACTCTGTGGGCTGGCGGTGGAGGTGATTGGCACGGAGCGGGCATTTGGCGCTCAACTGATGGCGGTGAAAGCTGGCAGGTCACCCGCTTATCAAAAGGCAAGATGGACGAATGGGCCGCCAACGATCCAGACTTCGCCAAGATGATCGGCTGGACCGATGAGGCGCTACCCTTCACGGATGACTTTTCCCAGATATGGTCGCTAAACTTCAGTCACGGCAAGCTTTACGCGGGAACCAAACCTGCGAACCTGTTGGAAAGTAAGGATCGCGGCGAACAATGGACCAAGGTTGAGGGCCTCACGGATCATCCTTCCTTTGAAGCGTGGATACCTGGGGCCGCGGGATTGGTGCTGCATACAATCGTGCCTGAGCCGTCGAATCCGGAGAAACTCTGGGTCGGCATATCCGCCGCAGGTGTCTTCGCCACCGAGGACGGCGGTACCACTTGGGAGCGCCGCATTCGCCTTTCAAACGCTGAAGCCTGTCAGGGGCATGACCATCCCGCCGCGCCCCAAAACGGTGAACTTGGGCATTGCGTGCACAATATGGTGCGGGCGCCGGGGCATGAGGATGTGCTTTATCAACAGAACCATCACGGGGTCTGGCGTTCCTCCAATGGCGGGCGCAGTTGGGACGACATCAGTAACGGCCTACCGTCGCTCTTTGGCTTCCCGATCGCGGTCCACCCGCGCGATCCTAACACGGTCTGGACCCTCCCTTTGAATGGCGACAGCAAAGGGCGCTTCCCGCCCGATGCTTCAGCGGCGGTCTGGCGTTCACAGGACGGTGGGCAAAGCTGGCAGGATATGCGTCAGGGATTACCGCAAGACGCGTGTTATTTCACCGTTTTGAGACAGGCCATGGCCACGGACACCCGTACTCCAGCGGGGGTCTATTTCGGGACAAACTCTGGCTCGGTCTTTGCCAGTTCCGACGAGGGCGAAACGTGGCAAGAGATCGCACGACATTTGCCGACAATACTTTCGGTGGAAATCTTAGACGGCCCATAAAAAGCAAGGTCCCCTCACTCCTGCAATAGGATGGCTTGCGGAGCTTTGCTTTTGCTATGAAAATCATCCCTTCAATTCACGGCAGGGTTCAAACTGACCTTCATCGCGATGGCACCGAGGAGGAAGCTTGCGCTGATTGTTGCCAATGCCACGCTTGGCGATGCCGTGGCAATCAGAGTTCCAAGAACGGCCACGCCGAAAGCACCGCCAGCCTGACGCGCGGTGTTGAGCACTGCGGATCCGACGCCCGCTCTTGCGGACGGCACATTCTCAAGGGCTGCGGCCACGATGGCAGGCAGTGTCGCGCCGCCAATTCCGATCAGCAGGGAACCAAGCAGGAAGATTGTCGACGTAAAGCCTCCGAAAACCATGAGCGCCGCGCCAACCGCGCCAATGCTCAAGGTTATCATTCCTGGAAGGGGCGCCCCAAACTTTGCGACCATACGGCCAATCGCAAAGGCTACGATGGCTGTGGTGGCTGTCATGGGGGCGAACTTAAGTCCGACAGAAACTGGCGCGGCCCCATCAGCCTGAAGGATGATCGATAGCGAAAATAATGCGCCGTAGTAGGCAAAGTTGTAGAGGAACGCGGCCATGATCGCACCAGTGAAGGCGCGTGATCTAAAAATCTGGAATGGCAGCATGGGATCGACGTGGCGTCGCTCTATTATCACGAAGGCCGCGACGGCCACCACACCGACGACCGCCGTCGCCAGCACGGGAAACGACATCCAGCCCAATTCCTGACCTTCCGTGGCCGCGAAAACTAGTGCGATGAGGGCCAACATGCCAAATGTCTGACCAAGCGGATCAAACGCACGTCGCTGCTGGTCGGGGTTTCCAACAGACATTGAAGCCGCAATATAAGCCAAAAGCCCAACAGGCAGGTTCAAAAGAAAGATCGCGCGCCACCCTAGAGTTCCGGCAAGAAAGCCACCCAGCAAAGGCCCGGCCACCAGCGCCACGGCCGAAATCGCGCTCCAAGTTCCAAGGGCGTACGCGCGGTCTTTTGGGTTCGGAAACGCATGCACAAGGAGTGCCATAGAACTTGGAAGGATCGCAGCGGCCCCGATACCTTGAATGGCCCGTGCCGCGATCAAAACTTCCGTAGAGGGCGCAAGGCCGCACAACGTCGATGCTCCCAAGAAAAAGAGGAGCGCCGCGAGGAAGACCCTGCGTGCGCCAAGCCTGTCGGAAAGCGCCCCCGAGGACAGGAGTAAACCAGCAAAGACCAGCGTGTAAGCATTGGTGATCCATTGAAGGGCTGACAACCCAGCGCCCAACTCCTCTGCAATTGTGGGCAAAGCCACATGCAAGGCCGTCGCGTCCAGCGTAATCATGAACGAACTCGCGCCAAGTGCAGCAATCGCAACGGCGGGGGGTAAACTGCGGGTGGTTTCAACTGTACGAGTGGTCATGGCTGTCTCCTTTTCCATGTTCTACTGGCACAACGATCGTACAAGTGATACTTATGGAGATAGAATGTGGGTATAAGGCCAGCTTATAGTATGAATTTATCGCAAATCCGTGTGCTCGTGGCCGTTTCGGATACAGGTAGCCTCACCGCTGCCGCCCAGAGGTTGGGCCTGTCACAATCGGGTGTCAGCCAAGCCTTGGCGGCACTTGAAACGCATCTTGGGGTCATGCTCATATCTCGGACACAACGCGGTGCTGAAGCAACGGCGATTGGCGACGAGGTTCTCGCAGAAGCGCGTGATGTGCTTGCCAGTCTTGACCGGATCAAACGCGCCACCGATTTGGCCCGTGGCGTTGAACAGGGGCGCCTGCGGCTTGCGGCGTTTCCGTCTGTTTTTCACACACTTCTGCCGCCGCTTCTGCGCCGCTTTCAGGAATTACATCCGGGCATTGAGGTCGTGACATTAGAAGCCAGTGATACCGAAATCGAAGCTTGGCTCGCCGCGGGCACGGTGGACCTCGGGGTGACCGCCGTCGAAAGCTATAGCGCCACCCAATTCCCGCTGGGGCAAGACGACTGGGTGGCCGTCCTGCCTTCCGGCCACGCGATCGCGACGGCTCCTATTCACAGCGTCTCTTTGGCGCGCCTCTCAAATGAGCCATTTATATTGGCGACGGGCGGGTGCACGATCCACGCGGGAAGCCTTGCGGAGACCCTCGGTTGTGGGTTGCAAGACGTTCGGATGGAGGTGCGCGACTGGATCAGCTCCTTCGCCCTCGTGCGCGAAGGATTGGGCGTCACAGTGGTGCCAGAACCCACCCTGCCCTCCGACCGTCGCGGCATAAGGGTTCTGCCGTTAAAAGAAGATTTGCACCGGTATTTTGCGCTCAAACCTTCATGTCTGGCCGAAAATAACCCCGCGGTATCGGCTTTCCTAAATCTAGCTCGATCACAGGTTAAGATGCTGCAGACTTCGAATTCGGAAAAATTGCTCGTTTAGCTCGAAGTGGGTCGCACGCAAATTATCTAACGACAACTTAACACCTAAAAACGTTTATTTTCATAACGTTAGAACTCACAGTTCAGAAAGAACCTATGGGCGTAGTTTCGCGCCCGTCAGCGCGCCGTAACTGCAACGAACGATGAATTCAGATTTCACATGGTCGTCGAACTTCAAGTCCCCTTTTCCCACGTTAGCAAAAAGGGGACTTTAGCGCCAAGTTATGACTGTAGTGGTGGTTTTTTGAACAAGCGTATGTCTCTCTTAGGGCCGCTCGACAACTACATATGTCCCAGCTTCAATTTGGTACCAATTGTACCCATCATAACAATACTGAACCCCCTGAACCACTTCCACAGCACAGCTTGGAGGTTCCGACGTTAACGCGGTACCAATTGCCATTCCTGCGACAATCCCGAGCGCGATTCTCGCGGCATCGGTGTGATGATCGTAATGGTGATCGACATCTTGATAGTGGTCATCATGGTGATCGTCATGGTAATGATCCGCCCCACCACCATGTCCGCCGCCATATCCACCACCATGTCCGCCGCCGCCATGCCCACCACCTCCGTGTCCGCCGCCACCATGTCCGCCGCCGCCGTGTGCCATACCGACCGAATATTGAGCGAATAGCAGCACTGTAGAAAGGGCCGTTATAGATGAAATTTTAAGTACAGTTTTGAACACAGGTTTTCTCCTAGGTTTAAATCTTCGCCAAGTTTAATTCAGACGGGTCCAACGACATCAAAAGTAATGGTTCTATGACCGAAACAGACCCTCGATACTTGTAATACCACACTTTAGCCTATTCAAAGTCTTTGTTGAAATGTTTACGCACTGGCATCCCCCCACGCAGAACGATGCCCCTTTCAAACTGGCCGACATGCGGCGACCGCTCAAATCGGCAAGAAGCCCCACCTAGAAAAATGCATGTAAGCCATCGACGGCCCGAGCGTTGCCTTGCCTCCTTCAACCCCTGAAATCACCGTGAACTAGGGGATAAAATACGCCGCGGATTAGGGCATAATCCAGACAAGAGGATTAAAAACAGTTCAGAGCGCCTATTGATTTTCATATTCAAATATATCGGCAAATGATTGGCGTAACTCCGCAATTCGAACTCGGCGCGACCGATCGCTTTTGTCGCAGTTGTTCTACTCTGCGCCACGATAGCAACGGCGAAGGCCCCTCAAGCTGACTTAGTCCTAAAAATATGCTATATTACCTTAAGTTGGTAGGTATTTGATGGCAAAGGCGGCGATTGGGAGGCTTGCGATATGATCATCCGAATATTTCAAGTGGTTGCGAGATCGGGTAAAGAGGAGGAGTTTAGTAAATTCTTCCACGAGACTGCGATCCCAATGATGCGCGCAACAAAAGGCATCGTCCAAGTGTTGCCCGGCGCCCCTCGTCCGGACTCTCCAAGGGAATTTAGTTTTGTGATGGTTTGGGACAGTCTGGACGCATTAAAAGCCTTCGCCGGTGAAGACTATCAGAGCCCCCATATTGACCCTGCCGAGGCCGAATTGGTCGAAACTCGGAGGATAACGCATTACGACCTCGTTGAGGCGGGCTAAGCGATGTTGGAGTTCGACGCCAAAACAACCCGATTGCTGGAAGTCGCCTATCAAGGGGCGGATGTCACCCGAAGACGCCAAGCGTCCTTTGATGCCCTGCAACCTGCCCCTGGCGAAACCATTCTGGATATCGGCTGTGGCAATGGTCTTCTAACATTGGAGTTAGCGCGGGCTGTTGGAACCGCGGGAAAAGTGGTCGGTATTGATCCAAGCCCTGATATGCGAACGGCTGCGATTGCGCGGTGCAAAGAGTTTGAAACCGTCGATATTTTGGATGCTCAAGCCATCGGAATACCGATGAAGAATGGGAGCGCCGACAAAGCGGCCTCAATACAGGTGTTCGAATATGTGGAGGATTTGCCCGCCGCATCAAAAGAGGTCTTTCGGGTGCTGCGCAAGGGGGGACGATTGGCGATTGGGGATCTCCATCTCGATAGTCTGATCTGGCACAGTGATGATCCGGATCGCATGGCGCGGATGATTGCAGCTTGGGACCACCATTTTGTGGAGCGGCGTATCCCCGCGGTTCTGCCTTCGTTTTTACGGGAGGCCGGATTTGTCGTCGACGAGATAAGGCCCGTGACCGTCTGCGATTATGTTTTAAAAACAGACGGGCTGGCAAATTTGATGATGCACGTCATGGAAGCCTACGTCGTAGGCCAAGGCCACATTTCTGAAAATGAGGGTCGCTTATGGAGAGAGGAACAACACGCTCTTGCAAAAAAGGGTCGCTTTTTCTTTTCGATCACGCATTTCGTCCTTTGCGCGCGAAAGCCTTGATTCCTTAAGGTCAACGCGTCCGCAAAACCTCCGTTGGGACGTTTTTAGGTTTTAATTGCTGTCGCCACAGTTCGAGAGCACGATGTTTTGCCCTGCCCTTACTGCCTACCCTCGATTAGTTTCAACAGCATAGATTTTGGTCCGCTTACACATTGCGGGGTGGTCAACGGCTCAATCGTGCGGCCACCAACTTCTGCATCTTCCAAAGATAGCCATCATGAATACCGCGATCTTCCAAATGCTCCACCGTGCTGCGTAGGTACTCGGCCATTGATCCGCGCTCCCCGGCCGCCGTCGCAAGCGCCTCGACAATTACGTCTTCCGCGAGGTCTGGAAGATAAGCTGGGTGCGACGTATCGAGCACGACAATAAGGGCGCGAATTGGGCCACTGTCGGTACGGACGTCGGCCCATTTCATATGCAATTTCTCCCACTGGATCGGGTGTTCACGGCGCACTACTCGTTCGAGGTTTTCTCTGAGGGTCACATTGGGCAATCGAAAGGCCACACCGCGGCAAGATCCTCCACTTTCAAGGCCCAACATGATGCCGGGTCGTTCTGGAGTGCCGCGATAGATCCGCACCCATCCGAGGCAAAAAGAACGTCGATAGCCAGCAAGTGTGCCCAATCGCTCTTCCACGAAATCAAATTCTGGGCTCCAGATTAGCGAACCATAGGCAAATATCCAGACCTCACCTGAAGGGGGTGCGCCGGCCAACAATTCCTCAACAGCGCCTGCATAATCTACGTCCGTCGGCAAATCGTCCCGTGAGGAGAGTTTTCCGCTTTCTCCTTCAAACGGAGGAACGCGGGAGACAAGCTCCTTGGTTAAATGCATTTGGTGGGGCTCCATTGCTTGTTACTCCATTTTATTGTCACAACTTTGCGTATTAGAAATCGCGGGGAAAGAGGGCCATAAATACCGTCGCGCCCTCTTTGCTGCCGCAGCTAAAACAGTCCAATAACAAAAGTTTAGTCAGAGTCTCTCGCCGAAAGCTATTTTGCAAATAGAGTGAAGCGATGCCGCGTAATCTCTCTTATTATATGCCTTAAACAGTATCTGGCAACATTTTTTCTGCTCCAAATACATTGACGCATTGGTCTGGATTAGGCAGAGGCGCATTCGCGCTGGGCCAGATTTCCTGAGGTAATTCCTCCTTGGTGAGGGCACTCCTGAATATCTGCCAACTCATGCAACAGGTGCCTGCAGCCTTTTCACCCACATCACCCTCACGCCGGACAGGGTTTCCTTAGCCATTGAACGGGCTGTAAGATTTTTGGCTATGGAAACGCTTGTAGGGGGCCAAAACGTAGAAACCCACGCGAAGATGGCTTGCCATTTATCAATGGTCGGGAGTGACAGGTTTAGACTATGTTTTCCATTTTCAAGAATAAAAACTTCAATTTAGATAGGATAGTCGGGTCACAAAAATGGTACAAGATTAAGCAATCCTGACGACGGCAAGTACGAAGGATTGCAAGGCACGGCCGCCACAGTTCATTCAGGGGAAACACTCTATGTGTTTCTGCTCCGACGTGTACAAGTCAACGGTGATGTATCGTCGTCGTGCACGGGCAGACGTAACTCAAATCCCAGCAAATCTAACACGCTGCCAGTATTCCTGCCTTCCCTTGTATAGTATGTTCGTCTTATTCTTAGGAATTTCGCGTTTAGGTGGGGGACGTTTTGGGGTATTTTAAGAATGCCACAAAAGAACTTAAGGCGACCCGAGAAAGCATTGTCGCCAAGGTTCGTCGAAACCGTGAACAAACTGGGCAAATATTTCGATGGGCAAGGCTTGTTTCTCCGCGTGGCAAAAAACGGTGCGCGGCAATGGGTGCAGCGCATCACCATTCGTCGTAAAAGATGTGAAATTGGGTTGGGCAGCCTGCCCACAGTATCATTAGCGACTGCACGCAAGCTTGCATTTAAAATTCGCGGCAAGGCTATGCTCAGGGGAGACCCTTTGGCCGACAAGCGCAAAACGCGCAAGGTTTTTACCTTTGCAGAAGCAGGATTTGGAGACCACCGTACAGGATGTGTTGCGCGTTCTGGAACCGATTTGGCTTGAAAAGACGGAAACCACACCACGTCTGCGCGGGCGGATCGAGAACGTCCTATCGTGGGCGACTGTGGCCGGACACCGGTCTGGAAACAACCCCGCGCGCTGGAAGGGCAACCTGTCAAAAATCCGTCCCAAGCCCACAAAGGTCGCCAACTCCAATCACCAACCGGCGCTGGCCTTAGGTGGTGTACCCCGCTGGTGGGTGAGCCTTGAACAGCGCGACGGGATGGCTGCACGCGCGTTACGGTTTCTTAGGCTCACCGCTGCACATTCAGGTGAGGTGCGTGGAATGACGTGGGATGAACTCGATATCGGCGAAGACGCTATTTCTAGCATGCCCACTGTTTGGAGCATTCCGGCCGCTCGCATGAAAAACGGCAAGCTGCATCGTGTGCCGCTGACAGAAGAAGCCGTAACCCTTCTTGATGCTTTGCCACGGTTCAATGACACACCTTGTTTTCAGCGCCTCAAGGCGGCATGCTATCGGACATGTCGATTTCGGCCGTCATGCGGCGAATGCAGGACGGCTGGTCGGTTTGAATGTCGCGAACGGCCCCAAGCGGCCGTTGGGCAGATTTGCGACAAATGGCGGCTAGTTGGCTGTTGCTGTGAAAACAATGGGCGGGATTGGCAACGTCCACGGACCTTTTGTTTCTTATATGGATTTGACTTAATCGGTCATCGCCGCTCGGATGTTGGTCAGCGCGTCGAGTTGCCGTGAAGGTATAAATATTGCCCGCCGTTTCATCGTGCCAGGCAATGTATGCCACAGTGCCGCCTATTTGCGTAACATCCAATTCAAAGTTCATACCCAGATCAGAGCTTTCCTCGATTTCTGCGAAACCCTTTGCAATTTTTTACTGCCAAGCCTGACTGTTCGTTTACTAACAATACTTTTCGAGACTCCGTTCGAAGCTGTTGGAGAGCGCTCATCAAAATTTAAAATATAAAAATGATCCATTTTTGGATGCGATGCGTAACCCATACATTAAATCAAATGGGAGATAGATTATGAAACGAAGAAATGCGCTGAAATCGATTGCCGCAGTTGGCCTGATTGCGCTGACAGCAGGCTGCTCGACCGGAAATATGAAGGGCGATGACATTGTTGATGTTGCATCATCTAACAGTGATTTTACGACTCTTGTAGCAGCGGTTTCGGAAGCTGGACTCGTCGAAACACTTAAGGGGAACGGACCATTTACTGTTTTTGCTCCGACCAACGAAGCATTCGCAGCGTTGCCAGCTGGTACAGTTGAAAGCCTTCTAAAACCAGAGAATAGGGATCAACTTGTCTCCATTTTGACATACCACGTTGTGTCTGGGTATTACTCAGCAAGCGCTCTTTCGGGGAGCAATGGACCTTTGACGACGGTCCAGGGTGGCACAATTAGTGTTAACGGGTTGGACGGAGTTAAAATCAACGACTCGACTGTAATTATTGCGGATGTTCCTGCGTCCAATGGAGTGATCCACGCGATAGACAAAGTGCTCTTACCCTAAAAGGCAAGTACAATTTGAAGTGGAAGCCCCGATGGTTTTCGGGGCTTTTTTTTTTGCATTCGTTTTTCAATTTCATAGAGCGTCGATTTACAGGAATTAATCCTTTGAACAACGAGAATTTTGCGTTTGGATTTGTTTCAAAATATGAGAGAACAATTATTACTGGTCCTGCGGTTCTGGAAAATCCGTCTTTATCGAAGGTGCCCTTCGAAAAGTAGCGGGGACCAACCTGTACTGCGCTTATTGTCGAATGCTGCATTCGCAGACACAGGGCGACGTGGTCTTCTCTTAGGCCCCCAGCCTTTTTATCTAACTGAAACTCCTCGCGCATTAAGGCAAGCGCTCGCTACCAAGAAAAAGTGATACTCGAGTTTTGGGCCCGTATGACAAGACAAGATAGGAAAAAATCGCCATCGGAAGACTTTATTATTCGATACGAAGGTCTTGCAGACGTGCGCGCACCATTGTCTTTGTATCGTCGCTGTCGGACGACACGGCGAGGCCGACCAGAACGGTTTTTGGCTCACCGAAAGCCCTTTTATAGTCTGCAGCCAAATCTACGCTTTCGCCAAATTCACCAGTCCCCGCGGATCGAAGTATGATCGTTTTCCCGCGCATTCCCAAGTAGGGTGACGGAACAATGTCGCCCCGTGCGTAATTGCCCCCCCAAACATACATCAAGATACGAGCGTCATTCACCTTTAGCAGTTTTCGAATATTGGAATTTCGGTTTTTTTCAGCAACCTCAGGCGGCACAAACACAAAGTAGAGCGCAAGATTGCGATCGTCACCGCCCTTTTTCGAGAGCGTCGTGGGAGGAACACTGTTATCGACGGACCAATTCCACTTCGCGGTAACTGCACTACTGTCCGAGGCGGGCAGTCGAGTCCATAGCAGCGATACTGAGCCGTCCGATATCACCCTTACGCCTTGGCGCGACTGAGTCCACTTGTTGCTGGAGAAAAGAGAAAACTTCTGTTCAATCCAGTTTCCAAAAAACATGGCGTGTGTTTCAGTAGCGGTCAAACCAAACGCCAGAACAAAAATGAGTATTGCCTTCATTTACCCCGCCCTATTTGTGATCCAAGTATTTACTCGTGCTCACCATCAGAGCGGCGACCTGAACCCTTTGTGAATAAATTCGGTTTCGTCGCTGCAGCGGTATAAGTCGCGACCGTAATCGCTGCGGCCCCTATCAATACTGTATGTCCAATAATGCTCGCAGCAAGTACCGTGTAGCTTCCGATTGCGACGGCAAAAGCAGCGGCCCACATTAGCCCCAACGCTTGCAGAACATAATGCCGTGTCGAGACATCTGAAATGTGACGAAGCGGGCTTACTTCAGAATTAAATATGAAGTTCCATCCATTGACCAGTAACTGTCTCATTTTACTTTCCTTCCAATCTAGGCATTCCTGAATTTGAACACCGTTAATTAAAACTTTCTGACTAAAATTTAAACTCATTTATATTACGGGCAAATAGCGTTTTCGGATCACTTTTAAAATCATCAAGGAATGTGGCTTCTCCAAGAGCCTGTGGGGGTACGGAGTTGCATGCGCTTCTTTTAGCAAAGCCGACGTTCACGAAAATTGCAGCGAAAGGCCGCATTCCGCCCAAACTGACCATGTCTGCTCACTGCCCAGAGCGGCCACTCATCGCCATAGTGCAACTTCCCTGAAGCAGACATCATTTAGGATGTCAAAAAATTGGTTTCACCGGTTCAGTTCGGTACCTCTTTTTGAACTCACGGAGCACCATCTCAAGCGTCGCCTCAAAAATGCTCTGGTCAAACATCATCGTTTTCTTTGGCTCGTGGAGATAGCGCCAGTCTACGAATGCGTCTTTGTGCTGTGAAAGAATGTCGCGAATACCATAATCGACGAAAACGACGCTAGAATGAGGCGAATTTACCGATCGTTTAAACGCGTCATCGAGCCGCTAATGACTTTCAGGCAGCAAGCCATCAAACAGCTTTAACAGATCATGTGACTTGATGACTTTTGGATCGTCGTGATCGAAAACGAACCACGCCTTTAGCGCCAATTCCATCGACAGCGCTAACAGCATGGGCTCTACACCAACATGCCCGAGATCACTCCAGTCATCAATCTCTTCAAAACGCTGATCTGGAAAGCTCTTCGTTTTTTTGCAAAATCGCCTTGGAGGCATCACTAATCCGGATTGCCGTTGATAATCGAGCGCTCATTTTGGTTCCCGTTGTTTGTCCATTCCCAAATTGGAAGCCGAGCAGAGCTAACGCAAGAGGATAATTCCATGGATTTCGGCCCAAAGCACTTTAGCTCAATGGATTAAGCGCCACAGTTGAGAGAGCGCAATACCAGACGCAGGCACGGCCAGAGACGGCCATCCACCGTAAGACAGGCAATCTTCGCGCGGTCCAACTTTTGCTTGGACATACCAAGGTGGACAGCACGGTGCGGTATTTAGGTGTCGAGCTTGAAAATGCGTTGAGAATTGCCACGACGATCGGCTTTTTGCCGTTCGTCTTTCCGGGCAGATCTTGCATCAAGGCTGGGTCAGTGACTACTCAGAGCCCACCTATCCAGTTTTCCGAAACGTACTGAATGAACGCTGTTTCCACACAGCAATCGCAGGCATCAGGCACGTCAGCCGCTATTCCAAGATTTTATTGTACCGTTTGTGTCTATTTGGGGTCACCATCCCCTTCCGTTGACCTTGCCTTTGCCGACGTACAAAATTGTCAAGTGTTCCACTGGCTGGCTTGAGGGCAGGTATTTATAAGTTTACCGATCACGGGATGAGCACAACCGGACTAAGCCAAGCATCGATCCCCATCGGATATTCTTTTGCTCAATTAGTTGCAGTCTGAATTGTCCATTAAATCGTTGGGCATCTGGGTATTGCAGAGCAGTGCCGGTTGAAGGTCAGTATTCTCCATCAAGGCACCCTCAAACACAGCGCCGCGCAAATCGGCACCTTCAAAGGATACATTGATAAGGGTTGCACCGGTAAAACTTGCACCTCGCAGGTTGGCAGACGCAAAATTTACGTCTCGCAACACAGACCCAATAAAGACCGCGATACTGAGTTGAGCCGCGTGAAAATCAACCGCGCTCAAGCGTGATTCCTTGAGGTTTATTCCCGTCAATCTGAGTTCGGAAAAATCCACGTCTTCGAAGCTGCACCCCCTGCAATTTCCGAGCATTCGCATTTCTTCCGACTTGTCGGCGTCTTGGGCGTAAGCGAAGTTAGCGATCACAAACATTATCATGACCATTGCCGTTTTTATCATTTTTGATCTCGAGTCCGCTCACGCGCAAATGTTTCATTTCAGGCCTCACAAGATTTATTTGGCCGTTCAAAAATCGAATAGCTCACCCAGAAGGTATCCGCGCCGCTTATTCCGAGGCTTGTCACGTTCCCTGCGACGGTAACCATCGTCCCAGTCGCGATCCTCAGCGCCTGTTGTGCTTGTCCCGCGGGAAGTTGGGCAGTAATCAATTTCCACACCGCAGCGATCAGTCATCACTAGGGTTTCGCCATCAACCGGACATTTCATCGTATTTTTGAACCTTTGGTTTGGGGTTATGGCTGTCGGAAGGCTATTTGGTTCAGTTAAAGCAATCAAATCGGGATTATCCCTTCGATACACTTCAAGTGTTCCTCATTTTTCCCGCGCTCTTCTCACTAATCAAAATGGCTACTGCTCTTTGAATTTCAATGACGTCACCGGGACGTAGGCGTTGTTTTGCTGATCCCAGAAAACCTTTTTTACCCCATTGTTCCGGCATCAAAATTTCGCTTTGAGCCAAGATAGACCTTCTTGACGGCGAACGAACGCTGATATCTTTTTCTAGGGCACCAGTGGCCAAATGAGCGGGATCAGTAACACCGTCGTTGTCCCGGTAATGATATTCATCGGAATACCGATCTTGAGGAAATCAGTGAATCTGTACCCACCAGCGTTATAGACGAGCGTATTGGTCTGGTAGCCGATTGGCGTCGCAAAGCTTGCGCTTGCAGCAAACATCACAGCTACAACGAAAGGACGCGGATCAAGGCCAAGCTGGATTGCCACGCCCGCAGCGATCGGTGCCAGCAGGACGGCGACTGCATTGTTGGTGACCAGCTCCGTCAGGATCGACGTCAGGGCAAAGACCAGTGCAAGGGCGACAATCGGTTGGACCGTGGACAGCAGCGGCGATACCTTGGCGACGATCAGCGCAAGCGCCCCCGAATTGTCCAATGCGCTCCCCAATGTCAGCATCGAAACGATCAGCAACAGCAACCGGCCATCGATCGCCCCCACTCCTTCATCCGCATCAATGCAGTTTGTCAGCAAAACCACCGCAACCCCGATCAGCGCAAGGGTCAGGATCGGGGCCACATTCAGGGCCGCCAAAACAACAACGGCAACCATGGTGGCAATCGCGATGGGGGCTTTCTTGCGGCGAAAGCCCCGCGAGGTCACGGGGGAAAGCTCGATCAACTGTTCTTCGACGGCAAGCCGCGTGATATCTTCCTGCGCACCGTCAAGTAGGAGAGTATCGCCGACCTCCAGTTTCATCTTCGCAAGACGCATGTCGACCGCTGCTCCCTTTCGGTGGAGTGCGACCGGATAGACCCCGAAACGGCGGCGCCACTGCAAGCGCCCGACCATCCTGTGCAGCGCTTTCGAATTCGGGCCGATCAGGACCTCGACAATCGACGTGCGCCGGGCGGTCGACGGCTCGGTGCCCAGAACGGCGTTGCCCACAGCAGCGCCGTCGCGAAACCCCATGATCTCGGTATCTGTGGTCTTCACAACCACAACATCACCAGCCGCCATCGTCGATGTGGCGAGGGTTGCGCGCAGGGAAAGGTCGCCACAGACAAGATCAACGACCCGACTTCCGGCCTTCTTAAAAGCGTCAACTTCCAGCACAGTCTTGCCGATCAATGGCGAGCCCGCAGGAATAAACAGTTCAACCAGCCAGGTGCGGCCGTCGCGCTTGGACTGAACCTCTCCGACCGTCTGTCGCACGGGCAGAAGGCGCGGAGCGGCGATTGCCAGAAAAGCTCCGCCAACGATGGTGACGACGATTCCGACAGGCGCGATCTCGAACAGACTGAACGGAGCCATCCCCAGATCGCGTGCAACGCCATCCACCAACAGGTTCGTCGAGGTCCCGATCAGCGAACAGGTGCCGCCAAGAATAACCATGTAAGACAGCGGGATAAGAAGGTGCGAAGCCGCAATCTTCATTTGACGCGCAAGGGTGATCACGACCGGAATCAGCACAATGGCCACCGGTGTGTTGTTCATGAAAACCGAGGCCCCGGCAGCGGCACTGAAGAACAGCGCGAGTGTTAGGACCGGACGGGTCGACGCATATCGACCAAGGACATTGCTGAGGGCCTCAAGTACGCCCGTCCGGACAAGGGCCGCGCTGAGGACGAACATCGCGCCAATGGTTGCAGGTGCAGGATTAGCGAGCGCATCCAGAACATCGGTCGGCTTGACAAGTCCGATGGCAAGAGCTGTTGCCGCCCCGCAAAAGGCGACAACATCCGGGGATCGCAGTTCCAGAACAAAGGCTGTAAAAACACCGAGGAACAAGATTACGGCAGCGTAAGGTGCCAGTGTCAAAAAGTCGATTTCCATGATGTGTTCAGGCTCCTTTAGGCCAGTGGCGACAAGGGTTCAGGCTTTCTCTACTTGAACGGCATCCTTGTTTTCTTATCATACATTCAGGTTCAAGAAACGGTCAGAGTGACCTTGCCCAGTGAACTGCAGAGGTATCTCGCCGGGGGATTGCGCCCCCGGCGATGGTCGTTTTCAGGCCAGATTGCGCAAGGCATCCGGCATAACCGCAACCTTGTTGCGCTGCGCGAGCCAGGCGAGGACCGGACCCGCCACAAACAACGAAGACGCGGTGGCGATTGTCACGCCCGCAATCATTGGCCAGGCAAAGCCCGATACCGCTGGCCCACCCCAGATCGCCATCGGCACAATCGCTGCGAGCGTTGTACCAGAGGTAAAGATGCACCGAGCCAGAACCTGATTGAGACTTCGGTCGATGACACCAGCCAAGGGGTCTTCACGGCCTTCAGCAAGGTGTTCGCGGATCCGGTCATAGACCACGACCTTGTCGTTGACCGAATAGCCGATCAGCGTCAGCAGGGCGACGATGGTGGTCAGGTTCACCTCCCATCCCATTAGGGCGATGAAGCCAAAGGTTTTGGTGACGTCAAGGAAAAGCACCGCGATGGCCCCGGCAGCAAAGTGCCATTCGAACCGGACCCAAATATAGGCCAGCATCGCCAGGACCGCGAGGCCAAGTGCCAGCAAGCCGGTGGTTGCCAGTTCGCCGCTGATCGTTGGGCCAACAAGGTCGATCTGGTTGAACACCGCATCTGGGATCACGTCTGTTGCTGCACGTTCGACGGCGGCAACCGTGGCCTGCCCGACCTCACCCTGCACCCGGATCAGCGCTTCATTGGGATTGCCGAAGGCCTGCAGGCTCGCGTCGCCCGGAACCTGTTGCGCGATGGCGGCACGCAACTCGGACAACGGGACGGGCACGTCCGAGCGCAGGACCATCTGCACCCCGCCGGTAAAATCAATCCCAAGGTTAGGCCCAGGCACCGCAAGCAGGCCCAGCGACCCCACAGACAGCACTGCCGATATCGCAAGTGCGAGTCGCCCGCGCCGCATGAAGGAAAGTCTCCTCGGCGCGGGCACGCCACCAAACAGCGGCGCGATGTCGAGCCGCTTGAGTTTGCGGCGACGCACCAGCGTCTCCATCATGAACCGCATCAGCGCGACGGCCGTGAACATCGAGATGACGATGCCAAGGCTCATCGTGACGGCAAATCCCCGGATCGCCCCGGCGCCAAACATGAAAAGCAACACCATCGCCAGTAGCGTTGTGATGTTGGCGTCAAGGATTGTCGCCCAGGCCCGCCCATAACCGAGCGTCAGCGCCTTGATCGCGATCGCACCTTTGGCGGTTTCTTCGCGGATACGGCTAAAGATCAGGATGTTGCTGTCCACTGCAATGCCAAGACACAGGATGATTCCGGCAATCCCCGGCAACGTCAGCGTCGCCCCCAAAAGTCCCAACGCGGTCAGCGCAAGCATTACGTTCAGCCCAAGAATGGCGCTGGCCAGAAGGCCCCAACCGCCGTAAAGCCCGACCATGATCGCCACCACCAGCGCCAGTCCTATTGCGCCCGTCACCAACCCCGCACGGATGGAATCCGCACCAAGTGTTGCACCCACGCTGCGTTCTTCGATCACGTCGAGCGAGGCAGGCAGTGCGCCCGAGGTCAGAAGCACCGCCAACGTCTGCGCCTCTTCAAGCGTGAAATCGCCGGTGATCTGACCTTGGCCGCCCGGAATGGCCTGCTGGATGACCGGGGTGGTCAGAACTTCACCATCCAGAACGACCGCAAACCTTTGACCGATATTGGCGGCCGTAATCTGGGCAAATGCAACGCCGCCCTGCCGGTCGAAATTAAAGGTAACCATCGGCTGGCCGGTGTCGGGTTCGAACCCCGAGGCCGCCGCATCCAGCTGATCGCCCGACAGTGCCACACGGTCTTCAACCGGAATCTCGCCCGTGCCGTCCCGAAGCGGCAGCAGCGTCACGCCCGGTCCGGGCCCCGGTGCGACCATCTGGAAACTCATCTTTGCAGTCGATCCCAAGAGCGCGCGCAATTGGGCCGGGTTCTCGACGCCCGGCATCTGGACAAGGATGCGATCATCGCCAACCCGGCTGATCACCGGCTCGGAGACACCGACCTGATCAACTCGGTGGCGGATCACTTCGAGGCTGGCATCGGCGGCATCGCTTGCCGCGCGGTCAAGTCCGGATGACGTTAGGGACAACCGCACTAGGCCGTCGGACAGGTCGAGGGTAAAGTCCGGTGGGATACCGGACTGAGCGGTGGCGGACGCCGCCACCTGCAAAGCCGCAAGTAGCGCGTCGTTTGCGGGAGCAGACAGTGCGGTGCCGTTCACCCGGATCGTTGCCGGGTTCAGGTTCAACGTGCGCATCTCGGATACAAGTATCCGACGCAACTCCTCAAGGCGCGCGGTTGCCAGATCCGCGCGATTGATGGCGAGCAGCAGATGCGCGCCACCCTGCAGATCAAGGCCGAGTGAGACCGTCTGGCTGGTTGCCCAAGGCGGCAGCGTGTCGCGTATATCTTTGGAAAGAAAGTTCGGAAGGGCCGTCACCACTGCCAGTAGCAGAAGGACGGCATAGGTCATCACGACCCATGCTGGTCGGCGCATTTTCAGTATCCTTTGGTGCCTGAGTGTTCGGTTTGACGTCGGGATGTCAGACCGCAGGCGGCCCCCGAACTGGCGGAAGGATAGTGATTGCAGGAGTAGAAACGGATGCCACATATTGCCACGACACACGCGCCAGCGTTAGTCGTTGTTTGGGAACTTTTGGTGCGGGCGCAGTGGCCTGCGGTGTGTCGCCCTCGGGCAATGGCGCGCGTATCAGATGGCTCTGCGCCGTAAGGATGACCGGCGCAAATGCGGTCTCAAGTGCCTCAACGGGGCCATTGTGCGTGGCCGTTCGTTTCGCGCCGACATGATGCGCCCCAAAAAGCGCAACCGCCAGCACAAGGGATAGCCGCGACAAAATCGCGGCTATCCCCCTTGCGGCTTTGCCACGCCCCCTTGTCATCCCTGCGCAGCCCAGACATAGGCGGCATATCCCGCCAGCATCACGACCCCAATGCCGCGTCCAATCACCGGCCGGGTCAGCAGAAGCAAGGTCAACACCAGCGACACGGCAATCATCACCGGAAGGTCGAAGGTCAGGAACCGCGACGCCACCGGGATTGGCGCGATCAGTGCGGTGACGCCAAGAATGCCCAGAACGTTGAAGATGTTCGACCCGATGATATTGCCGATAGCGATTTCGGACTGACGACGAAAGGCCGCGATCAAGGATGTGGCAAGTTCCGGTAGGGACGTTCCGACGGCGACGATTGTCAGACCGATGAATGCCTCCGAAATGCCATACCCACGCGCGATCGAGACTGCGCCGTCTACCAAAAACCGCGCGCCGACCATCAAGGCGACAAGCCCGCCAATGACCCAGAGCACCGACACAAGCGTTGAGGCCGGAGGTTTCAGACTGTCGTCCTCCGCCGCTGCCTCACCCGACTTCAGATAGGCCCAGATCAGATAGGCCACCAAGACGCCGAACAGAACCAGCCCGGACAGGCGCGTCATCTGGCCAAAGGCGAAAAACGGCACTAGCAAAAGTGCCGCTGACATCATAACGGCCGTGTCGCGCCGCAGGGTTGCACCCATGACCTTGATCGGCCAGACCAGAGCCGAGAGGCCGACGATCAGCAGGATGTTGGCGATGTTGGACCCGATGATGTTGCCCAATGCGATATCGGGAACGCCGCGCCAAGCTGCGTCGACCGAAACCAGAAGTTCAGGCGTAGATGTGCCGAAGCCCACGACAGTCAGGCCGATCAGCAGCGGCGGGATCGCCAAGCGCCGAGCGATGCCGACACTGCCCCGCACAAGCGCCTCGCCGCCGAAGAACAGACCGAGCAGTCCGACGAACAGGTAAAAATAGTCCAAATTGTTGCCCCCAGGGGCGAGTGATGTGCCCTTGATTGAAAATTATGGATGAGGCCGAGCGCTTGCAAGGGCTGCCCAAAGATAATTCTCGGACGGACAAGCCGCACAAATATGCTACGCAGCGACCCTTGAAGGAAAGCAGTGGCGACACGACCTCTAGTATTGGATCCCAAGGCGGGAGGATGTTACCCATTCCCGCCAAAAGAAAAGCGCCCGCGCAGAAACAAAGGAGATGGTGGATGACCACCATGATCTCATCATCGAGTGCCATGTCAAAAGGCGACGCCTCCGGTCCTGACGGCTATGCATATTTTGCGGACCGACGGAAAAGGGTCGACCAATTCATTGATCACCACTTTACCTGGCCTGGGACCTTGCATCTACACAGCGCCGCGTTTGGTTGGGATGTCCTGCGTGCGCCGATCAACGTGATCCTGTCTCCGGTCCTCGTCCTGACTCGGATCGTCGCCATTGTGTGTCGGCGGATCAGGTTGCCTGCAATTGCAAACTGGCTTGCGGCGCGGCGTATCCTGCTGCCCACGGCGGTCTCGCGTCGGGTAGAGGCTCTTATTGCGACTGACCTTCTGGTCCTGCCTATGTCGCAAGGGGCCGCGGCTTGTGACCCGTGTGCGCTGTCTCGCGCCGTTCTTGCAGCCCCCCAGTTTCGCGAGTTGATCCGTAAACGCGCAGACGCGGCAGAGGTGCAGGTTCTCGGTCAGAGGATTGCGGATGCGCTTGGTGATTACGCGGGGACGCGGTCGGCGGTGGCAGAGATGACCACGGGCCTGGTCACGCTGACCGTGGGCGCGTTTGTGTTCCAGGCTCTGACACCTGGTATGATATCGATGGCACCCGGCGTTGCGGACGCCATGGCCCAGACCACTGCTATTGCGGAGTTTCCCATGGGTCAGACCATCGGAGGCCTATGGTACGGCATGTTCCCCACAGGCGCATCACCCCTGTTTTTTGCCGCAAGTGTGACGATCCTTATCATGATTGGGTCGGTCTTTGCCGCGTTTGCGGGTGTGCTGGCCGATCCGATCCAGAGCCGTCTTGGCATTCACCGCCGTCGTCTAATGCGCCTGATCGACACGCTTGAGGTGGAGCTTTGCGGTTCCGGCGACAAGCCCTTCGCCGTACGCGAACACTACTACGCTCGGCTGTGGGACCTTTGGGATATCGTCGGCAGTGCATTTCGGCTCTTTCGGAATTAGCGCGCGGCTGGATGGGCCCGCATCGTGGTATTTAACACAAAACCTGTGAAATGGATTCCGGAACTGTCCGGTAAAAGTTGGAGAGAATGGTCTTAGAAATTGCAGTCGTCATTCTGCTCACGTTCATCAATGGCGTGCTGGCGATGTCCGAACTTGCCATCGTGTCTGCCCGCCCCGCCCGATTGAAACTGATGGTTGACAAGGGCAGCAGGGGTGCCGCGATAGCCATCACGCTTGCCAAGGACCCCGGTCGGTTCCTGTCCAGTGTTCAGATCGGCATCACACTGGTGGGGGTGTTAGCGGGCGCTTTCTCCGGTGCGACGCTTGGTGCGCGTTTGTCCTCATCTTTGGTTGAGGCGGGTTTGGCGGTGAAGTTTTCCCAGCCACTTGGTGTGGGGCTCGTGGTTGTGGCCATCACCTATCTGTCGCTGATCGTGGGCGAGCTTGTTCCCAAACAGATCGCTTTGCGTGCGCCCGAACAGGTCGCGGCCCGTATGGCGCCGATGATGGGGCTCATTGCGCGCGTCGCAGCACCGCTGATCTGGGTGCTTGATCGGTCCGGCAAGATTGTATTGCGTCTGCTCGGTCAGTCCGGCGCCCAGTCGCGAAAGGTGAGCGATGAAGAAGTGCGCCTGATCATCGCCGAGGCCGAAAGCACCGGAGCCATGAACCGCGCCGAAAGCGGGATGATCGCGGGTGTCATGCGCGTGGCCGACCGTACGGCGCGTGGGCTTATGACGCCGCGCCACGAGGTTGAAACGCTCAACGCATCCAGCAGCACAGCGCAGATCCTCAAACAGCTTCGCGGGATGAGCCGGTCCAGACTGCCGGTTCAGGACGGCGATGCAGACGACATCATCGGCGTGTTGATGACACGCAACATTTTGGGGCCCGCATTGATGAACGAACCCTTCGATTTGCGCGCTCTGCTGCGTGAAGCGCCGGTCGTCCAGGGTGGACAAAGCGCGCTGGAGGTCATCGAAAGGTTGCGCACGGCGCCCGCGCATATGGTGCTCGTCTATGATGAATATGGCCATTTCGAAGGTATCATCACACCGATGGACGTTTTGGAGGCCATAACCGGCGACTTCCCAGACAGCGAAGCGGACGAACCCAAAGTCGTCACACGTGCCGACGGATCGTACCTAGTCGCGGGCTGGATGCCCGTGGATGAATTCGCCGATCTGTTGTCGCTGGAGCTTGACGATGATCGTGATTACGAGACGGCAGCCGGATTTGTCCTTGAGAAGATCGGCAGGCTGCCCGAGGTCGCAGAACGATTTGATCTGCAGAACTGGTCAATCGAAGTCGTCGATCTGGATGGTCGCCGCATCGACAAGCTGCTGGTAACGCGCGTGAACTAGGGACCAAGACGGCTGCAATCTGCTGCGCCAGACAATCATCCCGAAATTTGCGATTTCCGGAACATTGATCAGCGGTTAATCGCTTGCCTAGATGTGACTGCCCTGTCCCTGTGATGACAATAGAAAATCAAGATCGCATGCAAAAAATTGATTTCTCTGGCAGGTGTTGTGCGCCAATTCGCTACTCACCACTTCGTATATGCTGGGTCAAGGTTTGCTCCTGAAGCTGCGGCGCGTTGGGTGAACGAGACTTTCAAGTACTCTTCAACCGTCTTTTTCGGAGTTTTGGTGACATGGACCTTCTTTTTGTCGATTTCTTGGGAAAACCTGTATGGAGTTGGATTGGTTTTCTTTTGCTCGTTCTGGCGCTTTTGATCTTCGACCTTGGCGTGTTGCAACGCAAATCCCATGGAATCGGGGTGCGCGAAAGCCTGATGCTGTCAGCCTTCTACATCAGCATCGGATTGCTGTTCTCGCTTTGGGTTTGGTACTTTTTGGGCCAATCGTCCGCACTTCAGTATTTGACCGGCTTTGTGGTTGAAAAAAGCCTCGCACTGGACAACATTTTCGTTATCGCGATGATCTTTGGATATTTCGGTGTGCCGCGCGCCTATCAGCATCGGGTGCTGGTCTATGGCATCATTGGCGTTGTTATCTTGCGTGGTATCATGATCGGCCTTGGCGCGGCGGTGGTCGCGCGTTTTGATTGGGTTCTTTTGATTTTCGCGGCGTTTCTGATCTTTACGGGGATCAAGATGCTGATGTCGGGAGGCGGCGAATATGATGTTGCGGCCAATCCCGTGCTGCGGTTCATGAGAACCAAGTTTCGAGTGACCGAAGATCTGCATGGCGAACGCTTCTTTGTCCGCGTGCCTCACGCCAATACTGGCAAAGTGGCGCTATATGTGACGCCGCTCTTTTTGGCGCTTGTGATGGTCGAACTGGCAGATGTTATTTTCGCTGTCGACTCGATCCCCGCAATCTTTGCGATTACGCAGGATCCCTACATCATCTACACATCAAACATCTTCGCCATACTCGGTCTCAGGGCGCTGTATTTTGCTTTGTCTGCCATGATCCATCGCTTTACCTACCTTCCGACAGCATTGTCGCTGGTTCTGATCTTTATTGGTGGCAAGGTTATTGCAGCCGAGGTTCTGGGGCTGGAAAAGATTTCTGCTTCGATTTCGCTGGGGATCACGTTGACTATTCTGATTGGCGGAATCGCCGTGTCGCTGTGGCGAACTCGCGGAGCGGCTGATGGTTCGGTTTCTGCCCCAATTATCCATGTCATAACCGAATGAACACTCTGTCATCAGGACTGCCCCTTGGCAATGGGGCACCCGCAAAGAAGCTATCGGACGTCCTGCGGGAACTCGATCAGGGCGCGGGCGAACGCATCTCGCTTGGCGATCTGATCACCGCACTTGGGGAACGAAGTTTCGTGCCTCTGATTATCCTGTTCTCGCTGCCGAACGTGTTCTTCTTCGTGCCCGGATCATCGGTCATCACGGGATTGCCACTTATATTCATCCTTTGTCAGCTCATACTTGGTCGGCCTGCGGTCTGGCTGCCCAAGGTTTTGAACGAGCGTTTCATAGAGCATGTCACGTTCACCCGGATTGTCATTAAGGCCGTCCCTTGGATCTAATGGGTCGAACGCATGGCGCGGCCGCGCTATTGGCCGTTTTCGCGGGTCGTGGCGGAAAGGGTCGTCGGACTTACCAGTCTCGTGATGGCCATTTTCATGTTCCTGCCGATCCCCTTTGCAAATGCCCTGCCTGCGGTGTCGGTGATCACGCTGGCACTAGGTCTGGGTGAACATGATGGGGTGTGGCTTGCTGGCGGCGTGGTTGCCAGTCTAGTATCAACCGTGATCGTCTTTGCCATTTTTTCGGCAGGCACTTTCGCAATGCTGAGCTTTTTTTAAGGACCCGAGTAATGCCATCGCAGAATGAAGCCTCCTCAGCGCTGCAAGGTCACGGCGACGACGCCCACCGCCCCAAACGGACCGCCGCTTTGACAATCGGCGCAGTTGGCATCGTTTACGGCGACATCGGCACAAGTCCGCTCTATGCGTTTCGCGAGGCGCTGCGCCCCGCCGCCGCAGATGGTTTGACCCAAGCTGAGATTCTTGGAGTCGTGTCCTTGCTGCTCTGGGCGCTGATCCTGATCGTGACCCTGAAATACGTCTTGTTTCTTCTGCGCGCGGATAACCATGGTGAAGGCGGGATTTTGTCACTCGTGGCTCTCGTCCAAAAGAAACCCAGAAGAATTGGAGTGGCCTTCGTTCTGGGCGTGTCGGGTGCGGCCTTGTTTTTCGGGGATGCGATCATCACGCCGGCGATATCCGTTCTTTCCGCTGTCGAGGGCCTGAAGCTCGTCACTCCCTTGTTCGAGCCTTACGTGATCCCAATTGCTATCGGCATTCTCGTATCGCTGTTCATGGTGCAAAGCCGTGGGACCGGTCCGCTTGCCCGGTGGTTCGGCCCGATCACGGTAGTCTGGTTTCTTGTCATGGGGGCCGCAGGTGTGGCACAGATTGTAGAAAATCCAAGTATCCTGTGGGCCTTTGATCCCCGTTTTGCGATGTCCTTCATGACGGAGCATGGAAAAGTAGCATTTATCGTCTTGGGAGCAATATTCTTGGCCGTTACAGGCGCCGAGGCACTTTATGCCGACCTTGGACACTTTGGCCGCAAACCCATACAGATTGCCTGGTTTGCCCTCGTCTTTCCGGCGCTCGTGCTCAATTACTTGGGGCAAGGTGCGTTTATCCTGCAGACGCCTTCAGCAGTGTCTGATCCTTTTTTTCTGATGGTGCCCTCTTGGGCGCTGCCAGGTTTGGTTATTTTAGCCACAATTGCTACGGTAATCGCAAGCCAGGCTGTCATTACAGGCGCGTTTTCGATGACCCGCCAAGCAATACATCTTGGGCTACTCCCGCGCCTCATGATCCGTCACACGTCAACCACCGAGACGGGCCAGATTTTTCTACCCGTCATCAACGCTCTGCTGCTCGTGGGCGTTGTGATCCTCGTACTTGCCTTTCAGACGTCGACGGCCTTGGCGGCGGCATATGGGATCGCGGTCAGCGGTACAATGATCGTCACGACGGCGCTCGCCTACCTCATGTTGCATCGGGTCTGGGGCATGCCAAAGGCCATTGCCATGGTGACGCTTGCCCCTATCTTGCTGATCGAGACCGTTTTCCTTGCTGCCAATCTCGCGAAAGTTCCGGACGGGGGGTATGTCCCGCTTCTACTTGGCGCAAGTTTGGTGATTGTTATGTGGACTTGGGCACGCGGTACACAGCAACTGTTCATGCAGTCTCGTAAAACTTCAGTGCCCTTGGATGATTTCATTCCGAGAATCGAAAAAAGCTCGGCTCTTCGTGCTCCCGGAACAGCCGTATTTCTGACCAGCGATGTTGCCGCCACGCCGCCGGCGCTCTTGCACAATCTCAAACACAATCATGTCCTGCACGAGCATATTATCGTCTTGACCGTCGAGACACGTGACGTACCGCGCGTGCCCGAGAACGAACGTGCTGTCATTGATCGTCTGAGCGATCGGTTCGAACGGATCAGTCTGCGGTTTGGCTTCATGGAAACGCCCAACGTCAACCGCGCGTTGGGGACTTGCCGCAAGCAGGGCCTGCAGTTCGAAGGCATGAAAACCACTTTCTTCCTTGGTCGCCGTAAGCTTGTCGCCAAAGCAGACATCGGGATGCCAATTTGGCAAGACCACCTCTACATTTTTATGTCGCGCTTGGCGGCCGATCCGTCCGATTTCTATCATCTGCCGCGTGACCGGGTCGTAGAATTGGGCTCGCAAGTTGCAGTTTAGCAGACCGCGCCGTCATTAATGTACATTCCGCATGTCCAACCTAGCAATTTAGCGCGACGAAACCTGACATTGGCCATGAAGTATCCAGTGGAAGCAAAGTCAGCATGTCGATTGTTGGGATAGACCTAAGCCTCCCCCTTTGAAGTGGTCCGTCCCTATCGTTAGGAAACGGAGGACCATAGATGGCCATGAAGAGACCCAAGCCCGAAGAGATTGTCGTGAAGTTGCGGTAGGTTGAAGCTCAGAGGGGGCAAATTGATACCTTACCCCAGCCTTTGCGACCCTTCTTCCACCAAAACCGGATGCTCTCTAACCAACCGTATCAACATCTCGACATTCCGCCCTTAGTCCGGTGGTCTTACCGAGCTCTAGAAAACTGTGCAGTTGCATCGCGCACGAATGGTAGCAATGCGAATGTTGTACCGAAGTGTTGGCGGGAGGGCATTTGGGCCTCTCATTCTTTGCGCGATCAAATTCAATACGGAATACTATTGAGTATCTACAGGAGAGCGCAGACTGACGCAGTCATCAACTTGAAGAGCTTTTTCGACGGCCGCAGAGCCCGCGCTGCCGACAACGGCGCTAAACGTAGCGAAGGTCGGTTCCCGCCCCTAGTTACGATTTCTGCTAAAAACTAAATCAGCCGTTAGAAGTAATCTTAAATTCTGCTGCGTGGCCCGTGGAAAAGGTCATTGCAGCGGTAAAGGCAATCGTCGGCGAGTTGAACGCCTTATCAACTATCGTGGATAGCATTCTAACGCCCTCCTAAAACGCACTGGAACCAAAACCTGGAGATTGTCTAGCCAAAGCAATCGATTAGCCCTAAAAACTTTCCCAGACACACCGTAACCAAGGCAAGAAAGTGGAAAACGGCTTTGTGCAACAAAAACCGAAAAGTCTGGGACTCAAGATGATTTGTGACGCAGTAACGCTTCCCAAACGCAGAAATAACTGCCGCCGCCGGTTAAGGCGAAGGACAATATTAGGAGAATGGCATAGGCACCCTCTTGGAAAGATCATTCGAAATGCCTGTTAAAGCATAAAGAAATCGACTGAATACTTTTCTAATCCCTTCCAAATCAACCACGCGAGGGGAAATTTGAGTTGTGGAATTCATGTCTGGGCAATATGCACTTTAGGGCAAGGGTAGACTAGGAACCCATAGCTGCCGTTGTTCGTCGTCAGCCTTCAAAGAAGAATAGCCGGGCGTATCTGGCGCTTCACTATTTAATGCCGTCGCAAAAAACCTTTGTCCCAGTAAATCGGAACTGCCGTCGCCATCTTGCACTGTAGACGATCACTGACATTCCAGGCGTGATGTTTAGAGCAGACATGTTTGCCGCCGCATGCAGTTCTAGCTGTTGGGCAAGCCAAAAATTCTGCTGAGCCACCTGATTGAACGCCCCAAAACCGATACTTGGAAGGCTGGCAGTTATGGTTTTGGCAATCGTTTCGGTGCAGGGCCAAGGATTGGTGTTTTTCACATGGATAACCGCTTGGCTCATATCGCCAGCCTGTGAACGTGCCGGGACCCCCAACTGACCAACAGCATCCGATGCTTCGTTTGTGACGGCAGTCCGTCCAAGACGCGACGGCGTTTCCGAAGAAATCGTTTTATACTCTTGATTTAGGCGCGGCATCCCCGTTTCGTCTGCGAAGATCAGCCTGGTATCCGGGTCTGTATGCACAGATGACCCTAAAATCGCCTGAACCATCTCATTGCTTGTATGAGTTTCCGCTGCGACACCAAGAACATGGGAACGAAGTGATTTTGTCCAGTTTTTCCAGCCCGACGCGGCCGAGCTTGCGATTGGATCATCGTCTGAGAGACCCGCCAATCTACTGACATCATTTTCGAACCGCTGGCGGGCTTGTTCGAATGCTTGCTTGATTTCATTAAAAAAAACATTTGCTTCGCGAAAGTCGGATGACACTGACATAATTCAATCCTATTAATTTTTAAACAAATTTAGGCATCGAGAAGGAAAGCTGTTTGAATCGACTAACATTCCCAAAATGAAATATTATTTTCATTGAAGGTGTCAAAAAACTGCGTTTCAATCAAGTACTTTGCAAAGTCGATATGGCCTCAGGCCTTGGCAAAAGGATTGGGCTTAGCAGTTGGCCATTGGCCTCTGCACTCGCAAGAGCGCGTTGCATTTGAGGTTCTTTATCGCTCGTGCGCAGCAATCGGTGACGCCGTGACACTTGGCCCCAATATGGTGGATGATGAAGGTTGGCTGACCTACACGCGCAAGAAGTCTGTTAGTATGGCAACCGCGCCGTTTAATGGCCTGGTCGCGCCTAACTGGTTTGGATGGACAGACGATTTAGAACGCGCCCTTGCAGCCCAGCCCAAGCGACACTTCGCGTTATTCATGTGCACCAGCTTTGGCACACCAAGATTGCACAAGGGAGCCGCAAGCTGGTTCTCACGCGCGTGCAATGCCGCCGGCATGCCGCATCTTTCATCGCATGGCGTTCGTAAATATCGCGCATCGATGTTCAAAGAGAACGGTGCAACGCCAGAGCAACGCATGGCAATTTTAGGCCACGAGTCCAAGCATGAAGCAGGCCTATATTCCAAGTCTGCCGACCTGCGCAAAGTCATAACGAATGGGTGAAAGTTCCAACTAGTTCCAATTTTGCATATAAATGCGAACAAAAACAACTAGTTAAGGTGGTAGTGGCGGACAGACAGGGATTCGAACCCTGGAGACGGTCACCCGCCTACACACTTTCCAGGCGTGCGCCTTCGACCACTCGGCCACCTGTCCGTTAGGCGGGTTTTAGTGTGGGGTTTGAAGGGGCGCAAGGGCAAATAGTGGAATTAGCACTAAAACTTGAATCTGTGCCTCAGACTCTAATTCTGGGATCAATTGCATTTGGCATTTAGCCTTAAAAATCATGCGAAATCTAGACATCTAGTAGAATGTTGACCCGTCGATTGGTTGCGCCTTTTTTCTCGACTTTGCCGAAATGAATCAGGCCAATTTCGCCAGTGCGTGCCACATGTGTACCGCCACAGGGCTGCAAATCAATCATTTCGCGACCCTCGCCTATTGCGATGAGCCGGATGCGCCCTGAACCTCGGGGCGGTTGAACGCGGAGCGTCTTAACCAGACCGGGGTTCGCGTCGAGTTCAGCATCCGTAATCCACGTTTCGGTAATGGGGAGATCGCGATCTATGAGCGCATTTATCCCCTCCTCAAGCGCCTCGCGATTTTCCAGCGGATAGGGCATATCAAAGTCGAGACGCCCTTTTTCAGACCCGATTGAGCCTCCGGTCACCGGCAAAGGGATCACCACCGACAGGATATGAAGCGCTGTGTGAATCCGCATGTGGCGGTGACGACGTTCCCAGTCTAGCTGTTGTATTACCGCGGTCCCAATGGGCGGAAGTGGCGCTGGAGTGGCGGGAAGGAGGATGATCTGCTCGCCCTGCCCCTTGATGGTTGTCGCCACCTCAAGGGTCTCGGATGGCGCCCATGTGAGCTTCCCGCTATCGCCGGGTTGCCCACCACCGGTTGGATAAAAAATCGAGCCATCCAAAACCACTCCCCCTTCGGGGGTGTGGGCCAAAACCGTGGCAGGAGCATCGCGCAGATACGGGTCTTGTTGAAACAGTTTTACACTCATATGGAAGGCTCTTCTAACGGTTTTGCAGGGGGTGGGCCAAACCCTTTTAAGTCCTCGGGATTGCGCAACCAAAGGTCCGATTGTGGGAATGGGATGGAAATGCCCTCTTCATTGAAACGTCGCAAAATTTCATGATTTAGGTCGCTTTGAACATTTAGTTTCCAATTAATGTCCCGCAAAATGAGCCGCAACTCAAAATCCAAACTTGACGCGCCAAACCCGCGAAACAGGGCCTTGGGTTCGGGGGTGGCCAAGACCATTGGGTGGCCATTGGCAACTTCGAGCAGGAGATCCGCGACTTGATTTGAATCCGAGTCATAGGCAACGCCTATAGGCAAAATAAGCCGACCAATCGAATTGCCGCGCGTCCAGTTCGTCACAACGCCGGAAACGAGGTCACCGTTGGGAATGATAACATCCGTTCTGTCAAACGTTTCGATCCGAGTTGAGCGTACCGAAATATCGCGGACATACCCCATTTGGCCGTCACTGGTTTCAATCCAGTCGCCCTCGGATATCGGTCTTTCTGCCAGTAGAATTATGCCCGACACAAAGTTGGAAACGATGTTTTGAAGGCCAAAACCAATACCGACCGACAAGGCCCCAGCGACAATCGCCAAGGAGCTAAGATCAATCCCTGCCACCATAATTGCCGCGAGCCCCGCAAGGAAGATCCCAACATATCCAAGGCCAGACACGATGGCATTTTGCCCCCCAATGTCGAGCGTGGTTTTTGGCAAGAGTGTACTGCGTAATGCCCCTTGAAGAAGCCGCGTAATTGTAAAGACCGCGCCAAACGCAAACAAAAACAACAGCAGGCTCGAGGGGGAAACTCGTGTTGTTCCGAAGGTAAAGCCGTTTAAGAAAAGGTTCCAATAATCAAAGATTTGGGCCGGACGTACCCCCGCAATAATTGCGAAAAGAGGGATGGACCCAATCGCCAAAACAAAACCGACGAGAACAGGAATGATCGATTCCTGTGATGCGCCAAATCGCCATGCAATCAAATCATAAACCTGATTGGAAACCTGATGGAGGATAAGAATAACGGCCAAAAGGGCCAATGAAGGGATCAAAGGCGACGTCACCATCACCCCAGCATTATAATACCCAAGCGTTGCAAGAATGGGCCCCAAAATAGCTGGTATCATCACCAAACGGCTTATAAAGGCGATGACCTGATTGCGGAAAGTTGGGTTTGTTGTTCCATCGCTATTTTCGAGTTCATCAAGGACGCCCTTGCGGAACAATTGAACGAGTCGAAAACTCACTAATCCAGAGCCGAGAATGAGCGGATAGACCAAAACGGCCTCGACGCCCTTTTCAGGAGTAGAAATGCCAAACATAAGGATACCCAACGAAGATAGTCCCAGGATAACACTCAAGATGTTTGTATAAAACCGCGCTTCGGCACGTTGAGCCGCCGTCAGTTGAAAAATTTCGCTGCCTACGTTTTCCCGCGGAAACACCTTTTGTCCCAGCCAGCGCCCAACAACAAACATCAAGGCCAGTTGCCCGAGCCCCGAAACCAAAGCCAACCCGTGCGATCCGAATAGACCCAAGAGAACAAGCACTTTAAGGATCAGCAAAATTCCAAAAAGCGGGGCCAAATTCGTGAGTGCAGACAAGGCAACTGAGGAAAACCTGCGCAAGGGTTCACTCGATTGTTGCGCCACGCGGTCTTGCGCTTTTGACATCCAAGTTCCCCAGCGCAGAAACATCACCAAGGCCATTAGGAGAAACAGCAAAATGCGTGGGGCATTCGTCAGGAGGTTCTGGTTGCGATCCTTTTTATGCCATTCTACCCGCGTTTCTGCCGGGATAATGCCATAGAAATCATAAAGATATTCAATGGTCTGGGCCCAATACTTCGGAAGAATTGGCGAAGGGGTAGACACTAGGAATTCCGAGCGTTTCCGCGCGTTTATAATACGGTCGATCTCGCGAATTAGCCCTGTGGCCAATGCAAACGCTTCGGCCGCCGCAAGAGAAGGTACCCGCAGAACCGCGCGTTCCTTTTCAAGGCTCTTCAGTTTAAATTTTACAATTTCTGCGGTCTCTTGTTCGGTCCCGTTGGTGCCTGATGATGGCGCGGGGGACAGCGCCTCAATCTGGCCGTCGAGCGTTGAAATTTGACCGGAATTAAGGCCTTCTTTGCCAAGAAATAGATCTCTCCAAACAACAATTTTTTTACGCAGAGACTCAAGGTTTTCCGTAGTCTCGGTTGCGTTCACTACGTCTTTTTGCGCCTGCTTGGAAAACGTTTCCCAATCGCCGTAGGTTTTCCCGTTCTCCAAAACGGTCGAACGCAACGTGCGCAAAATCTCAAAGGAACCATCGTCGCCCGCCTCTTCTGCAGGCGACGTTTTTTCAGGCGCGGTTTCCGATTCGCTGACAGGTCTGGAGATCGGAATTGTTGCGGCCGAAGCGTCGTTGGGAGATTGCGCTACTGCGGGGGATGTTTGCGCCCCAAGCGCGACGCAAACGGCAACCGCGCTAAAAATCCAGCGAAACACCCCGCCGCAGCGACTCAATACTTGCATTCAATCAATCCTCAAAAACACCGGGGATGGAGCGCGGCGAGGCCGCAAGCCATTCTGGGTAAGGCAAGCCTTTTTCTTTTAGGAAACTGGGATTGAACAGTTTGCTTTGGTATCGTGTTCCATAGTCGCAAAGAATGGTCACAATGGTATGGCCTGGGCCCATTTCACGCGCAAGGCGCACGGCCCCCGCGATATTGATGCCGCTGGACCCGCCCAAACACAGGCCTTCGTCGCGTAGAAGGTCAAACACATAGGGCAACGCTTCGGAATCCGGAATTTCGTAGGCATAATCAACTTTTAGGCCCTCCAAATTGGCGGTAATGCGCCCCTGCCCGATGCCTTCGGTAATTGAGTCGCCCTCGGATTTTAGTTCACCATTGGTATAAAAATTGTAAAGAGCTGCGCCTTGGGGATCGGCCAAACCGATTTTGACATCCGCGTTTTTGGCGCGCAGTCCCATTGCAACTCCTGCCAAGGTACCGCCGGAGCCAACCGCGCAGATAAATCCGTCGATTTTTCCATCCAGCTGCTCCCAGATTTCAGGGGCCGTGGTTTCCAGATGGGCTTGCCGATTTGCGACGTTATCGAACTGGTTTGCCCAGATCGCGCCATTAGGTTCGGTTTTGGCAAGTTTTTCCGCCAAGCGTTTGGAATAGCGCACATAATTGTTTGGATTTTTATACGGCGCGGCCGGAACCTGAACCAATTCAGCGCCCGCAAGACGGATCATGTCTTTCTTCTCTTGGCTTTGAGTCTCGGGGATCACGATCACCGTTTTAAAACCCATCGAAGATCCAACGAGGGCGAGGCCAATACCGGTATTGCCAGCGGTGCCTTCAACGATTGTTCCACCCGGTTTGAGCGCCCCCGAGGCGATCGCATCGCGGATGATATAGAGTGCCGCACGGTCCTTAACGGACTGCCCAGGGTTAAGGAATTCCGCCTTGCCCAAGATTTCGCATCCGGTCGCCTCAGAAGCGGCGTTCAGTCGGATCAGAGGAGTGTTGCCGATTAGGTCTGGCAAATCTTTGCAAACGCGCATTTCGAGCCCTTTATATTGAGTTGCTCTCTTGTTTAGGATGCTCTGAACGGGAACTCAAGCGCCGCCAACCGCTTGAGCGCGCAAACGGTCGCGATTTTGCGCCAACCAGTAGGCTGAGAGGAGCAGCGGGCCGTTGGCGCCTGCCCTGCTTGTGACCCGTTCCATGAAGGCGTCAAAACTCAGAATGTGGCGCTGTATATCTTCGCCCTCCGCCGCGACACCGCCCAAACCTGCCGTAACCTTCGAGAGGTCCGTGATGCCGATATAGCTGTATAAATACTCGGTAATAGCACCGGGGGATGGGTAATATTCCCCAATGAGTTCAAGCTCAAGCGCGGTCAGGCCCGCCTCCTCCAAGCTTTCTCGATGGGCCGCCATCTCAGGGGTCTCTCCGGCATCAACCCGCCCTGCTATTGGCTCAACACTCCACGGCGACGTGTCACCGCGGATCAACGGTCCGACGCGAAATTGCTCAATTAAAAGAACGCGATCCAACACGGGGTCATAGGGCAAAACAGTGACGGAATCGACCATCACAAAGATGGCGCGTTCGATTTCAGGGCTGACGTCGCCATCAAAGCGGCGATGGGTCAGACGCACGTCGTCCAGTGCGAAAAAATGATCATAGGCGCGATTCTGCGCGATGATCGTTACGTCTGTTGTGGAAAAGCGGTTGGTTAACGGCGCAGATTGTGCGCGCAATTTGGAGGCGGCGCGGGCACGGATGACGCCAAAACGCTTACCAACCTCCTTGGGGACTTCGCGGCCAAACGCCGCCATGACTTCGCGCGCGGCCTCAACCGAAATCGGCCCCCAAACCGTTTGCCAATCGGCAAGCGACCACTGCGGACCAGCTTCAATCACTTGTGGGGGCAAATAAATAAGCGCTTCCTGCCCATCGGTGAGCGTCACACGGTGCACGTCATAGTCAAAACAGGCCTCGTAGAAGTCCATCCGCGCTTGCATCTGCTTAGTAGGGTTGGGCAGGACCACGCCTTGGGCTGTGAGGCCCGCAGCAGGTAATAAGCACGGATAACCCGCGTCTTTGGCCCAATATACACAATGATCTTGCAAGGAAGCGGGGTGGTTTTCAGGCAGAGTCTCATTGCCCAGCACGACTTCAAGAAGCGGATCGTGCCGCAGGGAACCATAGAGAAAAAGGGCTGTCACGGCGTGTCCTAAATATGGGATATCAATTGAATTGGGAAACGTATCAGTTCCAGCGGCGGCTGGCCCATTCCACGGCAAAACCACCAAAAATTCCGCCAAAAACCATTATGGCAATGGGGAAAGGTGTCGCTGCGATCATCGCATATTTGCCCGCGATACTAAACATATCAACGATGGCTTCCATGGGGCCACCATAGGCTTTGCGCATCGACTGATCGATCATCTCGATCCCTGCATGAAGAAACGTCACACAAATGGTGATGGCCACTGCCGTCGTAAGCCCCGTAGAAAACGCAGCCTTATACCCTTCGCGCTGATGGGGGCCTGCGATGCGCCACGCGACAACAAAGGCGAGTGCCGCACTTATGACGGAAAACAGACCAGGATTTTTGTCATCGGGCAATGTGAAAACAACGAATTCGCAAGCGAACCATGTGACAATCGCGAAAACAACGCCAGCGACTACTCGGGATGCAGAAAGCATAGAAACCTCATTCGTTTTCCACGATTTATGCGGGTTTTGGGCGTTTGGGCAAGGATTTCGCGCGGGCTTTGTGAATGGGCGCGCGAGGGTTGCAATCAAACCACGCCTCGCGCGCGCTATTTTTTAGGCGTTTACGTCCACAACAACGCGGCCTTTGATTTTCCCTTTGATGATATCCGCACCCAATTGCGGTAAATCACTGAGGGTTGCGGGCACCACCATTGCCTCAAGTTTATCAAGCGGCAGGTCCGTCGCAATGCGTGCCCACGCCCGTTTGCGATTTTCAAAAGGTTGCATCACCGAGTCGATGCCGAGGAGATTTATCCCGCGCAGAAGGAACGGAATGACCGTCGCCGGAAGTCCCGCCCCGCCCGCCAAACCTATCGCAGCAACCGACCCGCCATAGGAGATTTGCCCCAGAACACGCGCCAACATCGCGCCGCCAACCGCGTCGATGCATCCGGCCCATTGTTCCGCCTCAAGCGGACGTTTGACCGTTTCGGCGAGATCTTCGCGCGGAACAATCTGGGTCGCGCCCAGCGATTTCAAATAGTCAGCCGTTTCAGGACGCCCCGTGACAGCGGCCACCTGATAGCCGAGATTTGCGAGGATTGCCGTGGCCACAGAGCCAACGCCGCCAGCGGCACCAGTCACCAAAACCTTTCCTTTTTGGGGGGTTAGACCGTGATCTTCAAGTGCCATAACCGCTAACATCGCCGTAAAACCTGCGGTTCCAACGGCCATCGCGGTACGCGGAGTAAGCCCTTCGGGTAACGGCACAAGCCAATCTGCCTTCACCCGCGCCTTTTGCGCGTAACCACCCCAATGCGCTTCGCCCACGCGCCACCCCGTCAAAACAACTTTGTCGCCTGCCTTGTAACGTGCATCGGAACTGTCGAGAACGGTTCCTGCGAAATCGATACCCGGAACATGCGGATAATTGCGCACCAAACCGCCACCCGGCCCTACACAAAGCCCGTCTTTGTAATTGACTGTCGAATAGTCCACCGCGACGGTCACCTCGCCTTCTGGTAGGCGATCCTCGGAAATATTCTGAATACTTGCGCTTGTGGTGCCGTCTTCAAGTTTCTCGACGATTAATGCATTAAACATAGGGGGCTCCTTTAGGGGCTTTGGTTTTTACTCCCAAAACACTGCGCAAAATCATCTGCGACCACAAGCCAAAACCACTTGTAACTCCGCCACACGCGCCCTACATTAAAACTGTCCTTCGGGACTATGGATATAAACGCGCTTGTAATAAGCGGATCGGACCCGGGGGCGGTACCCGGCGACTCCACCAAAATCCTTCTTTGGGGATCATGGGGTCGAAATAGGATCGACGAACGTCTAAAGAGGTTTGCTTTATCTCGGTGAGTTACCACCGTTATCGGTACATAAAAAGCTAGTTGCAAATGACAACGACGCTCCGATGGCTCTAGCTGCGTAAGCAGTTCGAAATATCGAAAACTTAGTCCCCTAGCTTTGCAGCTTTGGGCGGGGTTCGCAGGTACCTGGCAACAGAAACCTGCACTTACCTACATTTTTATCAACAAAAACAGGAGCTTGAGGACTTCGAGGCCAAAACTTTTTCCCTTTTACAACCCAGCTGGCAACTTATTTTCCAAAGCTCGGGATTCGCACCCCTTGGCTGATCTTAGCTTTTTTCGGCCTGAATATGGAGTTATGCCCAAAAGTTGGTGACGGGCTGATCAGGCGGCGTTTTGAAGTTGCTCGATCCGGTCCTTAAATTCAACCCCTTGAATGACTTCAGGTAGTCGGTTTGTCCCGCTGAGTTTTCGCCATTTTTTCTTGGCTGACATCATCAACTTAAAGACCATGGCGAGGGCGGTTTTACGACTGAGGCAGCCTTTGGATTTGCGGGTTCGGTTACGCACGGTGGCGAAGACACTCTCGATGGGATTGGTGGTTCGGATGTGTTTCCAGTGTTCGGCTGGAAAGTCATAGAAAGTCAGCAACACATCGCGATCTTTGGTCAACTTCTTGACCGCGCGTTCGTATTTCACGCCGTAAGTTTCCACGAAGAGATCAAAAGCGGCAGTTGCTTCCTTCTTAGTCTCTGCCATCCATATGTCTTGCAACCCTGCCTTGGCCTTTTCATGCATTGTCTTGGGCATCGCTCCGGTGATGTTGGCCATCTTGTGGACCCAGCAGCGCTGTTCTTTCGTTGACGGATACACATCCCGCAGTGCGGTCCAAAAGCCCATGGCACCATCTCCATAGGCCAGATCGGGGGCAATCGTCAGCCCTCGTTTCTTCAAGCTGCGGAGAAGGTCTCGCCAGCTGTCCGCATTCTCCCGGAATCCGTCCATTATGCCAAGAACATCCTTGTCACCATACTCATTCGCGCCAATAATTACCAACATACATTGACGATCATCGTCGAGACGTGGGTTGAAATAGACACCATCCGCCCAGATGTAGACGTAGCGCTTTCCCCCTCTCATGCATGCTACGCATGCACTGCCGGGCAGCAGGTCAGATCTCTTTTGCGCCACGCTTCATATTCGTCCCACCAAGTCGACTTTAACCGCGTGATCGTTGAAGCGGACAATCCATCGGCGTCTGGTCCTACAAGTGATGCCAGCGCCTCGCTGAAGTCTCCCGTCGAGATGCCTTTGAGATAAAGCCACGGTAGAAGCTCTTCTACAGATTTGGCCTTGCGCAAATAGGGCGGGACAAGCGACGAGTTGAAACGGACTTTCGAGCCATCCGCGTTCGCCCCACGGTCGCGCACCCGAGGAACCTGGACCGCTACCTTGCCGATCCCAGTCATAACTTCGCGCTCTGGTATTGTCAGATTAAAATTAATTGCTATAGTTTTTTGCGCGGATCTTGGGCTGGTTTCAATTGTTGATGTTTGGCGAACGCCAATCAAATATAGAGAATTGCCCAATCTGTAAAAAGATTGGAGCGGGAAAAGCGGCCTCACAAGTTTAATCTGACAATACCACTAGGAGTCCTTGAGTACCCGAAGATCATGTTGACGTTTCGGCGGGAATGATTCTGTTTCTGATATGATCCGTACTAATTTTCTTTCCCGTGAAGACCGCCGCGAACTTCTGGCCTGTGTGAAGCGTCAGCGCGATGATCATGGCGTTGCGCGGCGGGCGAATGCGCTTTTACTGCTGGATGACGGCAAGTCCTGTGTCGAGATTGCGCAAGTGCTTTACCTTGATGACGACACGGTGCGTGGCTGGCACAAACAATATCTGGCCGAAGGCTGGGATGCGGTGGCTTATGACGGTTGGAAAGGCGGGCAATCGCGGCTGTCTGTCGCGCAGCAGGTCGCTCTTTGCGCGTGGCTTGAGGAACGCTTTTGCCGATCCACGGTGGAAATCCGCGCCTATGTCACGGCGCAGTTCGATCTGGATTATTCTCATTCAGGCTGTGTTAAGCTTTTGGCGCGACTTGGCTTAGAATATCGCAAACCCAAGGCCCTGCCGCGCGTGGCCGATGTCGCCAAACAGGCTGAGTTCATCGCAACTTATGAAAATATGTTGAATTCTCTGGCCGATGATGAGGCGGTATACTTCGCACCTTCTCGGCGTTTGCATGCAAACACCTGTCAGGCAATGGACGCCGTGCATCCAGAATATCAAAGCAAACCCGCCTTTGGTTGGGTGATGAAAGGTACAAACCCCACGCTCAAAACCACTTCAGGTCGCGCCCGCGTCAACATTCACGGCGCGCTGAGCCTTGAAACCTTCGATACGCCTTTCGTCGCGCCGATCACAGTGGATGGCGTGAGCGCCGTGCAATTGCTGGCCAAAATCGAGGCCCGCAATCCCAAGAAACGCATCATCCACGTGATCTGGGACAACGCCGCCTACCACAAAGGGCCGGATGTCAGGGCTTTCCTGTCGCGCAAAAACTGCCGCATCCACCTGATCCAGCTGCCGCCCTATTGCCCGCACCTAAATCCAATTGAAAGGCTCTGGGCCGTGATGCACCAACATGTCGCCCACAATCGCGCCTATCCCACGCAAAAGCAGTTTACCCAAGCCATTCTGAAGTTCTTTCGAAAAACCATCCCAAAACAATGGCCAACCTTTCAAACACAAGTCACAGATAATTTTCGCATCATCTCAGACCAAAATATTCGGGTTTTGCAGTGAGGGGAGTATAATCAAATTAAAAATCGATTTTCATTCCTGTTGACTACAAGTGAGCCGTCGAGTTTTCCTCTAAAAAAAACGACGGCGTTCTAGACAGAAACTACGGTCATATGGCAATTTTATTGCAGCTCAACGCACCGTTCGTCCAGCCCACCTTTCTCGGATCGGCTTTGCACCGTGACCTTAGCTTTCGCAGTTGTTGCGCGAATAGTCCAACCTACGCGGCGCGTCACCGCGGACCATTGCTGGCCCCATGGGGACCAGGCGTTGCGGCGCTCATTTCGACCCGCAAGGTGCCCAATTTCAATAGTAGGTTCGTTCATCACTAACTCAGCATCGTCGCAAGAAATGTTAACCGTCACGGGCTTCGCCACACCATTCTCGATGGCGACATCTGAAAGGTTTGTTGGAAGGTAGCCGTGGTTCGAAACTGTGGCTTCAACTTTAAACAAATTGGCGCCCAGGGCCTCAACACTGACTTCATCCAACAGGACACGAGGCGCGGAAGCCGCGTGGCGCAAGTTAAACATAGCGTTGTTGTGGCAAATTTCTTCGAGCAACTTACCCGGTGGATTGCGATAACTCCAGATATAGACCATACCGCCGATTTCGACTTCCCCAAGTTGGGGATGATCGAATGTTTTCCAATCACGAAATCCCTTATCCCCTACATTCTCAACGACCCAGTCAAACAGCTTGCGCTCAGTATCTGCATCGCGCGGATTGAGATTGTAATATCCGTCCTTCTCAACACCTGCAGCGACCTCAATATCCCAAAGTTCAGTCGAGAAGCAGATGATCCCCATCTCTTCATACACCCAATCCTTGAGCGAGCCATGTCGCGCCTTGGATTTATCGGGTGTGAATTCTTCGTAAGTGGATATCGTTGGATAGCCGGTCAGCTTTTCACCAACCGAGCCCAGCGCTTTATAAAGCGACAAATCAGCAGCGCTCATATCTGCGTCATTTTTCAACATGCTGGGTCGCAAAATGATGCCACCGTGGGTGTGATAAGCACACATGCCGCAAATGTTGGGGTGATCAAGGATCACGTCGGCCATGCCTTTGGCCTCAGGTTCGGACAGTGGATATAGTCCCGCACCATATTCCTGTGGCGACCAATTTGTTGGGAAATTACGGTTCATATTTCCGTCATGCCCCGGAACGATCTTTACATCGACACCGTCATAATCGCGGATCAAGCCTTCAGGATACAGGCGGTAGTATTCTCCACCCTCCTCACCCGGTTCGCGCTGAACCAAAAGGCGAGATTCATCGGGGCTGATTTTCCATTCACCTTTGGGATCGCGCACCCGCATGTTGACAATAAAGCCATCGTTATCGATATCTTCCGGGATCAGCCCGTCGATCCGATCTTCGCCCGGCAAGAAGCGTCCGTTGCCGCACCAAGGATGATAGGGTGCCGTAAGTGCATATTCCGCACCGTCTGGATTGATGCGGGGTAAGATGTAGAAAGTTTGCTGATCCAGAAGTCGTGTCGCCTCCTCGTCAGTGCCGTAGTTGCTCAATAAATACCAGATCGCATAAAGCGCGGTGGCGCTGGTTGCGTGTTCCTCGGCATGGATTTGCGCGTCGATGTAAAACCCGGGCTTGCTCTCCGGCGCACCGGTCTTGGGGTTGGTAAGTTCCATCAACCAAACTTCGCGCCCGCGAAACGATTTGGCGACGGAACGTAGCGTCGCAAGCTCTGGGTATGCTGCGACGAGCGCATGCAAATGCGCGGTTAGCGCGTCGTAGTCGTGGTAGGTGTCAAATGCGATGTCGACTTGTGCCATTGCGCAGTCTCCTTCATTGATGCGGCCTTAGGACCGGCCAAAATGTTCCATGATTGCAGCGGCATATTTGATACCGCGAATGTATTTATCGACGTGGATATTCTCGTCTGGCGCATGCAGATTGCACCCCGGATTGGCAAAGCCCGTCAGAACGCAGGGAATCCAGACATGCTTAAGGATCGCTCCCTCGGCTGAGACGCCGTTGACGATCGGCGGTTCGCCATAAACTTCGTGCGCGGCAGCGATGATTGAGATCGAAATGTCTTCACGGGCCGAAATTTTGTAGGGTTCTTCCACCCGTGGCTCACCCTTAACTTCGATATTGTCAAAACCATTTGCCTTAAGGTGTGCTTTTAGCTTTTCCATTGCCTTTTCGGGCGAGATGTTTGGAATCAGCCGGAAATCCATCCGTACGCGCGCTTCCGAGGGCACAATCGTTTTGGTGCCTTTCCCAGTATAGCCGCCTGTAATTCCCTGAATATTAGCCGTCGGTTCATAGGTGCGGGCCTTTAGTGCATCAACGCCGTCGCGACCAAGTGCGAACTGATCGACACCTAATTCATCCTTGAGCGCACCAAAATCTATCCGCGCGGCTTTGTCTGCGAGGTACCCCATATCTTCGTCATTAGGTTGATAGATACCTTCGGCCCAATCAGGGATCAGGATGTTTTTATCGCGGTCCATGATCGTAGCCAGCGCATGAATCAAGTCCCAGACGGGATTGGGCACCAAAGGCGCGTTGAGAGAATGCACATCGGTTCGCGGCCCTCGGGCAATCAATTCGACAAACAGGACCGACTTCAGGCCAAGCGACACATCGGGTACACCCGCACCGGTACCAATTTCCAGCGCACCATCAAGGCAGTGCATGCCATCCGCCTCTAACATTTTGGCGTTCTTCTTGGCCCACGGGCCAAGATTCGGACTGCCAATCTCTTCTTCGCCTTCGATCAAGAGTTTTAGGCCCACAGGAACTTCACCACGCACGGCAAGAAATGCCTTTGCAGCTTTGTTGAAAGCCAGAACACCACTCTTGTTGTCGGTCGCACCGCGCCCATAGAGCACGCCGTCAACGACTGCGCCGGACCATGGTCCTCCATGGGTCCAATCCTCGATCGGTTCTGGGGGCTGTACATCATAGTGCGAATAGCACAGCAATGTCTTAGAGGATTTCGAATGGACTTCACCGTAAACAACCGGTGGACCGGTCTCCAGCTCCTGAAACTCTGCAGGAAGACCGTCGCGATGCATCATATCGCGGATTAACGTCGCGCATTCGCGCAGGCCAATGTCCTGTGCCGAAATCGAAGGTTGCTGAACAAATGCCTGCAAATCAGCGACAAACGCGTCCGCATTTGCGTCAATGTAATCATAAATTTCTTGCATAGCGTTTTGGGTCATGATGGGTTCCTGTGTTGTTCTGACAATTCCCAAGCGTTCAATCTCTGTCCCGAAAAACTTGGATCGCGCGATTGGGCTATATGCAGAAAGGCCGCTGCAAGTACGTCAGGATCGACCCACTTTTTCTTGAGTTCCGGCGGATAATTTTGTTCGGACATGGGCGTATTCATCGCCATGCCGGGAGTGATCGTACAGGCGACTACATCGCGGTCCAGCGCCTCAAGTGCGAGACATTTCGACAGGCCTTCGAGTCCGTGTTTAGCTACACAATAAGCGGTTTCATCTGCAAAACCTTTGATCCCCGATTGTGATGATACAAAAATCAATGCTCCACCACGATTGAGCATCTGCGGCCAGACTGCTTGCGATAACAGGTACCCCGCCTGGATACCCACATCTACAGTTGCACGAAACGTCGCGTAGCTGACTTGGGCAAATGGTTCGGGTCGAAGGATCGCAGCATTGTGGATCAGGGTGTCTATCGGATCGCGTGCAGGATCGATCTTCTCAATCGCGGTTTTTGTAGCCGTCGCATCCGCTAGATCAGCCTGTATCAATTGCACCTGGCCACTTAGGCTTTCACCCAGCTTGGCAAGTGCGTCTGCGTCGCGGTCAATCAACACCAGTCGTGATCCAGCAACCGCAAAGGCGCGTGCAAGCGCTGCGCCAAGCCCATGGGCAGCGCCGGTGATAACGACCCTTTGTTCAGCGAGAGGACGACCCATTAGACCACTGCCGCGAGATCAAGATCTTCCCAGCGGCGACTTGCGGTTGAAGTGTGAATTGCGTCGAGCACAAGTTGATTGCGCAGGCCGTCGACGAATGTAGCACCCTGTTTGAGTTGCCGCTTTTCAGCAATTGCACCTGTCAGCTCTTGGAGGGCCGCCAAAACTGAAACATTCCAGATACCTTTGTTCAACCCTTCCAGACCAGCATTGGGATCATCCACACTGATATCAGAAAAATCCTTTTCTCCTGCTTTGGCAAAATACAACCGCTCATCGCCATTCGACAGTGTGAGGGTACCTTTAGAGCCGAAAATCTGTGTGTCATTGCCAATATTGGCAGTTGCGACACCGCTCATAAACACTTGGGCGATTGCACCCGATGTCATTTCGAGAGTGAAATGTGACAAATCATCTGCGGTGGCCGTCCAAGCCTCGCCCGTTTTAGGGTCGATACGGTCGGGCACCACGGTCAGTGCTTGCCCCATCACCGATGTCGGTTCTTCGCCAAGCCACCAACGCAAAAGGTCAACCTGATGTGATCCATTTGCGCCCAAGCGACCACCACCCATCGCCGCATTTGACCACCAGTCACCTTTTGGTCGGGAGGACGGGTTGGCCCAAGAAGCCCCGATATTGGCTATATTGACGTGACGGATATCGCCTAATTCACCGGCGGCGATCATTTCGGCAATCCGCACCCGTGTCGGGTTAAACCTCAGCTCATGATCCACCATATGTAACCGATCGGCCAAGCGGGCAGCCCTCAGCATCTTACGCGCCTCGATGGCATTCATTGCAGTTGGTTTTTCACATAGTACATGCGCGCCATTCGCCAACGCGGTTTGCACCATGGAGGCGTGATGATTGGTCGGGGTTGCGATGCAAACAAGGTCAAATTCATGGTTGGCAATCATCGCCTCCCAGTCGTCATAGACGTTTGTAATACCATGAGGTTCGGCAGCGGCTTTAGCGCTCGACAAACGCCCCGAGGCAAGTGCCGTGACTTGTGCACCTTCAATATGTGCAAACGCAGGAAGATAGGCGTCACGGGCGAAACTGGCCCCAATTATACCGACATTTAGCATGTTCATTCCTTTAAGATACTTTTAGCGAGGGGAGGCTCGCTTCTATTTCAGATAGGTCGACGGGAGCCTCTCGCTCCGACGACAAAATACAGGCCTGTACCATCATCAGCGACTGAAGGTGATCTCGGCCCGAGCAGTCGATAGGGCCGGTGCCGCAAAAGGCGGCATGGCACATTGCCCAAAGGGCGGTGGCGTCAGAAATCCATTGTTCATGGGGTGGCAACGCGATCGGAGCAAGCTCGCCATCGGCCCGTTTTCCAGCATATAAATCATCAAACATACCGCGTTGCGCGACTACGCCTTCGCTGCAATCCGTGCGCCAGTCAAAATCAAGTCGGTCGAGCCCGCCCTGCCATGTGCCAAGATAAGAGGCATGCATGTCGTTTTTAAAATCAATGAGAGCCGAAACATTTGCATCACCTGCATACATTGACCATTCGGGATTAAACGTCCGCGCCGAAATACGCCGTGCATCTGTGCCATAAACATAGCGCATCAAATCAAAGTGGTGGATTGACTGCTCCCACAACATTGGCTGATCCATGGTGAGTGGGTATTTGTTCAGATGCTGTTGGGTGCCGTCACGCCAGCGCTCATAGGTGAACCGCGTGAACCCCATTTTGCCGTAAGCACCACTGTGCAAAAGCGCGCGCATCTTTTGCGTTACCTCAAGATAGCGAAAATTCAAACCGACGATCAGGGGAACCTCTGCCGCCTCTGCCATGGCAACATAGCGTGCGGCGGTCACAAGATCAGTCGCTAGAGGCTTTTCCGCCAATATTCCAAAACCGCGGGTACAGCACCACTCCATCTGCTGTTCGCGCCCAGCGGGAGGCGTGCACAGCAAGACAACATCGGCTTCAACCCCGTCCATCGACGCGAGGTCAAGTCCACACAGCGCATAGGGTGCGAGCGTCGAAGCATGTTCTAATGCGTCAGGGTTTGGGTCGACAAGGCCAACCAATTGTGTCGCAGCCGCATTTGTCAGAACTTGCATCCATGTCCGAGAACGGGCACCGAGGCCCACGATGATTACGCGCAGCGTCGTCATGTTGACACCTTCAGGCGCAACATTTGATCAAGCGCAACTTCAACCGGTGTCCAAACAATGTCGTTCATGACTGAGGTTTGTTCGCTGGCCATGGGCGGGCGCAACACGCTCTCACTACTTGCGAGGTGCAACGCAGCGGTCGTACCTGGAATACGGCGAGCGATAACCTGAGCCAAATCTGCCGCAGTCAGTACCGGTGGTGTGCCCGCGTGCAATACAGAAACATCGGAAGCTGGAAATTGGCCCATCAAGCGGGCTATTCCGTCAGCAAGATCAGGGAGCCAAGACCATTCACGTGCATATCCCAAAGCTGGTGCGTTGATCAACCCAGTCGACTTCGCAGCGGCAATCATTCGCGACACCAGACAAACAACTTGCCTTGATGGCCGCGACGCTTCATGCGGCCCAAATGTATTCCCAAGTCGCAGGCTAAGCGTTTCCATCGCACCATCCCGCGCGCCATGCGTTAGGATTTCGCCCGCACGTTTTGCGGCGGCATAGGGAAATGTTCCGCTTGGGAGGGTTGCCTCGGTCATCCGCCCGCAAGGCTGTGGCATATCATCTGGCGCAAAGACGCCCATTGAGCTGAGGAATAAAAACCGTTTTGCCCCCACTTCTCGCGCATAATCAAGTGTTGCAGTAAGCAAATCAGTGTTGAGCTTGATATGTGCCGCGCTCGTCTGCCCCGTACTTTCTGGTCCTGATGTCTGTGCGGCTCCATGGACAACCACCTCAAACTTGGTGCTTTGGAGCGTTGTTAGCGCCGCACCTAATGGTGCTTCAAATTGCTGTAAATGTGACAGACGTTGAGCTGTCTGAGCATCAAAAAACTGATCGGTCGCGATCGTTTGATATCCCGCTCGGGCCAATGCAAGTGCAACCTCAGAGCAGACAAAACCGCCTGCCCCCGTCACAAGGGCGTTTCCTTTGGTCATGCGCCCGCTCCTGCGATGATGACCAAAGGCGTTATATTAAGCGTCAACGCCATCACTCTTGGCGTCCGGCGAGTCGTACCGCCTCGGCAATGGCCGCGCCGTTGGGCGTATCAGTGTCGGTATCTAACGCAACAAATGGTGGGCGCACGATTGCGTAAGCAAAATCGCCTTTTTGCACCGCAACCGCAGCTTTGATGGAGGGAATCAAAGGTAGGCTCTCGAATATTTTCCGCACCCCACTGACCTGTTTGTGAAGATCAGCCTCATCAGCGCTACCCAGACCGTCAATCAGGCGCCGAATGCCGGACGCATTGACATTTGAGCTTGCGCTGATGCAGCCTGCACCCCCAGCCGCCACGTTCTCGGGTATCAACGCCTCCGAAGCGGTATAAGTATCAATTGTGGGAAATGCCTCGATTACTGACTTGGTGTTATCCCAGCTACCAGAGCTGTCCTTGAGACCGGCAATGACGTTTGGATAACGAGCCAACAACCGTTCAATCAGGGGTAATGAGATTGGCACACCCGACATCTGCGGAATATGATAGAGATAAACACGCAAACCGGGTGTGGTCTCAGCCACGGCCTCAATCACCCCGGCGTAAAAGTTATAAACACCATCCTCTGGAACGCCTTTGTAGTAGAAAGGTGGCAACATCAAAACACCACGACACCCTAGTGTTGTTGCGTGTGCAGAAAGGGTGACTGTATCCGCGATCGAGGTACAGCCCGTCCCGGGAATCAATTGATTTGTCGATACGCCTGCATCGACAAGCGCCTCTAGCGCCGTCATCCGTTCAGTCAAGGTTAGCGAGGTCGCTTCACTGGTCGTTCCGAACGGTGCCAAACCATGCGCGCCGTTGTTTAAAAGTGCTTTCGCGTGGGCAACAAAACGCGGAGTATCCAATGTGCCATCTTCCAAAAAAGGCGTAATAGCGGGGACGAAAAGTTCAATTTTGCGCGGCGTCATCGTGTTGGTTCCTTGAGATAATTGTTTAATCGGATTAGCCGATTGTTATGGGGGAAATCGTTCGAAATTCATCATCTGGTAGAGGACCACCGCGCCACATCAGCACGGCAAAATGTCCTGCGCGATCAAGAACCATCGCACCCATGTGCCACACGCCAGGATGATAAATGACACCCAAGGAGCCGGGCATTTCAAAACCAAGCGCCTGATCGCAAAGGGGCGCTCCATCCTCACCTGTTGGTGTGACCACCACGACATAGCGTGAGACATCCATAGGTACGAAAGTTTGCGCCGCATGTGGGTGGCGCTCCATCTGATCGATGGTGGCTGGTAAACTTTTCGGCGCGACGTGATTGGTGTGCAATACTGGGGCAGAGGCGCTCGGCCGGTCATGCAATTGCTCGCTATAGAAACGGCGCTGCCCATCTGCGTCGGGGGGGGATATGAACTTACCAAAGGGCGCGAACAAGGCCGCGTCGGGTGCAAGAAGAGAGATGTGTAGCCCAGTCACGAGGCCCCCTTTACGGGAACCACAGAACGCCAGTGTTCGGCGATCTGGTCACGTCCAGTAATCCACACGCCTTCGGCCTTTCGGACATGGTCCATAAACTGCATGAGGCCAAAAAGCCGCCCCGGATGGCCAATGATGCGCGGATGCAAACCCACCGACATGATGCGCGGTTTATGCGCCGACTCTGCGTGCAGGACGTCAAAACTATTAATCAGATAGCTGGCAAAATCTGTGCCTGTGTAGACATCGCCGGACAGGAATTTTGTGTCATTCATCGTCATCGTGTAAGGCACGATCAGATGGTCCTGTTCGTCAACTCGAGTCCAATAGGGAATATCATCGTTGTATGCATCGCTGTCGTAAGCATAGCCCCCGTGCGCCACAACCAATCCGCGGGTAGCTGTGGAGGGAGAATAGCGACAGTACCAGCCCTTGGGTGGTCGACCCACGGAATTCAGAATGCTGTCATAGGCCCGTGCGATGTGTACACGTTCGATTTCAGGTTCCAGCTTGTACTGTTCAACCCAACGCCATCCATGGGCGCATATATCCCAGCCTGTATCTGCAATCGCCTGAGCTATTTCGGGCGATCTTTCCAACGCCTGTGCGCTTGCAAATACCGTTGCGGGAAGACCCCTACTTTTGAACTGATCAAGAAGGCGCCAAAAACCGACGCGACTACCATACTCATACATACTCTCGACCGCGAGATCACGATCACCTTTAGAAATGCGGCTCGATCGCACCTCTGACAACGCACTTTCAGACATTCCGTCGCCGTCACCGATAGAGTACTCAGACCCTTCCTCAACATTGATCACAAAATTCAAAGCCAGACCCGCGCCACCGGGCCAGCGCACGTCAGGCGGATGTGCGCCATAGCCCGCCAAATCGCGTGCGCGGTTCATGCCGACACGCGAAGGATTGTGTGTTGGTCAATCACGGGTACCCTCCACTTTGCAGAAGAAGCAGCACCAGTCGCCCTCGTTCACATTCGGCAAGGCGCGCAAACCAAAAAACATACCATCGGCAGGTGCGTGCAATTCCCCAACAGTGTCGCCAAAGACATCAACGACGGTTGCAATAGCGTCGCCCTTTTTCATCATGGTTAGAAAATCCACGCCTTCAGCTGGTAGGAAAATGCCAGATGCGGGGGCAAGCAATGCCTCTTGTTGACCAATATAGCAGGGATCTGGATAAACCGCCGTGCCATCCATCATATTGTAATGATAGAGGATATTCATGATCGCATCGGCCAAGTCCGTTCCGACCTTTCTGAAACGTTCGGGCGATGTAGCAGAGCGCCCCCCCAGTTCAACAGTGATCCCTGTTTTGCCAATGGATTTTAGCGCAGCCATCGGGCTTCCCGATGGATTGAAGGAAGACATAATGCAACCCCAACCCGCACCCATGGCCTTAGCAAGTTCCACCGCTTCTGGGGTTTCATCGACAAAAATTGCCTTGTCGAGGAAGGAATGTGAACCACCCGAGTGGATAGAGATTTCCAGATCGGCGACATCTTTCATTGCCTGCCAATGGGCATCGGCCACGCGTTCCGAGAAATAACCGTTTGGCTTACCTGGATAGATCCGGTTCATATCATAGGTAAATGTATCGAGCGGATTACCACGTTCTGCGGCGGAAAATGCGATGGGGTTAACCACTGGTACCATAACAACAGCGCCACTTAGGGTAGCGGCATCAATCCGCTTTCCTGCAAGCATACAGGCCAGCGGGCCCTCAGGTTCGTCGCCGTGGATCGCGCCATTGACCCAAAATACGGGTCCCGGTTTTGCACCATTGATGACAACAACTGGGATTTCAACGCTGACGCCACCGGCGAGCTTGCCCGCAGCGATATAACCGCGTGCGACCTCACCAGGCGCAGCTGATGCAGTGCCGACATTGAGCGGGGTGTTAGCTTGCGTACTCATACTGCTTCTGCCCCTCCGTCTTCCCATGCCTTCAATTGCTCTGGTGTGTAAACCTGCATAAACTCGATTTCGATACCGCCTGCGTCATTGTCGAGGAACGCGACCCACCCTTCCGGGTGTGCGTGACTACCAGTTTTTTTGCAGGCCTTACATTCGCGCAAAGATGCGCCTTGGACCTGTGCGTGTGCTAGCGCGGAGTCGATGTTGTCGACCTCGTAACAAATGTGATGAAGACCTTCACCGCCACGTTCTTTGATCCACGCGTCAAACCTTCCACCCTCTTCGGTAGACTGGCAAAGCTGGTATTCAGTGCCGCCCAAGAAAAAGATCGCAACTTTGTTGCCCGACTTTGGGAAAAGAGTGATTTCTGTATCTTCTGGTACTTGCAAAAATTTTGAATATTGTTTGAGAGTGACCTCTGCATCACGTACTGCAAATGCCATGTGCTGAATTCTTTTTACGTTCGGATTGTCGGATTTGACGGTCATATCTGAATCTTTTCTGTTGGAAATTTAGGAAATCAGGTGGTGCTGCTGCGGATCGCGGCAACGACAGCGGCCATACGGTTCATCGCCTCGCGGATGCGCTCAACGGGCTGTGTCATCGACATGCGTACGAAATCATCGGTATGGTCACCGTAGATCGAACCGGGGTACATCATGACACGCCCCTCGGCCAAAAGCCGTTCGCAGAATGTGCCTGCAGTGATGCCAAGGTTCAGACTTGAGACATCCGCATAGACATAGAATGCCCCCTGCGGCTCGGCATAAGACATGCCCATTGCGTCTAGCCCATCGCAGATCGCCTGACGGCGACCGTCATAGATTTGGCGCATATCTTCTACACAGTCTTGACTGCCTGTCATTGCGGCAAGGGCGGCGTGCTGGCTGACCGCGGCAGTTGAGATAGCAAAGGCATGATTGACTTCTGACATTGGCGTTATGAGATCACGCGGACCAGCCAGATAGCCAATGCGCCATCCAGTCATCGCGTAGGCCTTTGAAAAACCGGAAAGTGTAATTGTCCGCTCTCTCATGCCTTCAATCGCCGCAACAGGCAAAACCTTGTGATTTCCAAAAACCAGTCGAGAATAAATTTCGTCAGAAATGACAATTAAGTCATGCTTTTCTGCCAGTTTGGCAATTTTCAGAACCTCATCCGGCGGTGTAACCGAACCCGTTGGATTGTTGGGGTTGATGAGAACCAGAACCTTAGATTTTGGTGTGATATGTGGTGCAATCATATCGGCTGTGAGCGTAAAGTTGGTTTCCATACCCATTGGAATTTTCACGACCACCGCGTCTGATAGTTCGGCGGCCTGACTATAAGGGTTGTAGCCCGGGCACGGAACGATGATTTCATCGCCGGGATTGAGTAGCGACAGGGCAATGACAAACATACCATGCTGGCCACCAGGAGTGATCATAATTTCGTCAGCGGCGTAATCGGCACCACCGTATTCGCGGATATTATCGCAGATGGCCTCGCGCAGAGGTAGGATGCCCAAAGGATGGGTGTAGTGGGTGGCGCCGTTGGCCAGCGCCTCTTGGCCTGCTTTAATAATATGTGCAGGCGTATCAAGGTCTGGATCGCCTCGACCCAGCTTGATCACATCGTCTAAACCATCGGCGATATTGAGCATCTTGGTGATCAAATGCTCGTCCGCGAGCTTGACTCTTTTTGCTAAACGATTTGCGTTCGGGGTTGTCATATCTTTCATCTCCTCACCTCCCTCGACCTAGGCCAAGTTATAGATTTCATTGTATTTCGCTGTCAGGTAGCGAAGGTACGGCTCGGGATCGAGTGTGCGTCCGGTCGCGTTCTGCAACAACTCATCCCGCGTAAATCTGCGCCCGTGGGTGGCAACATTATTGGTTAACCAATCTCGCAACGGCGTGTAATCCGCGCCATCAAGGGCTGTCTGAATGTTAGGTTCGGCGGTCACTGCTGTATCAAACAGCTGGGCCGCCATGACATTCCCTATGGTGTAATTGCAAAAAGTTCCGATCTGGCCAGAAGACCAGTGTACATCCTGCAATACGCCCTGCCCGTCATCGGGCACATCTATTCCAAGAGTAGATTTCATTGCTTCATTCCATGCTTCTGGAAGGTCAGCCACGGCGAGAGATCCGTCGATCAGCTTACTTTCCAACTCGACCCGCAACATAATGTGGAAGTCATAAGTCAGTTCGTCTGCTTCTACGCGGATCAGGCTCGGTTCGGAACGGTTTATCGCACGGTGGAACTCGTCAACCGATACGTCATCGAGCGTGCCGGGATAGGCGGCGCGAATGTCTTCAAAGTGGTTTTTCCAGAACGAATGGCTCCGGCCGACATGGTTTTCCCAAAGGCGCGACTGGCTCTCGTGGGCACCAAAACTAACGCCGCCAACAGCATAAAGACTGATAAGATCGGTTGCGAGTGGCGTACGCGTATAATCTGGATCAACACCCTGCTCGTACATCGCGTGACCAGCCTCGTGCAGCGCACCAAATAAGGACATTGGCATATATTTGCGGTTTACCCGTGTGGTAATGCGCACGTCATCGCGGGTGAAAGAAACTTCAAAGGGGTGGACAGTCGTATCCAGTCGACCGCGCGACAGGTCATAGCCAATCCGCTCGGCCATTTTCTCGGCAAAAGCCATTTGGCTGTCTACCGGATAGTCGCGGAACAAAAAGTCCGACCGTGGCTTGGGCGCATTTGCAATTGCTTGTACCAAAGGCTGCATCCCTTCGCGCAAACGGGCGAACAGGACGTTCAGTTCGGCAATTGTCGTGCCTGGTTCAAACCGGTACATCAACGCGTCATATGGATGATCTTTATAGCCAATGGCCTCGGCCATTTCGCGGTTGATATCCACCATAGTGGTCAATGCAGGCGCAAAAATCGAAAAATCTGCCTTTTCGCGCGCTTCGGCCCAAACGCCGTGCGCCGCGGATCCTAGCTCTGTCTTGCGGTGCAAAAGCTCTACAGGAATGCGTTCGTGATAATCAATAGCTTCGGCTACTTGTACTACAATGCGCGCTTCAGGTGAGGTTTCTTCCTTGCTCGCTACGTCTTTGCGCGCTCCATCAAGGGCGCGCTTCATTTCATCCGAACATAGCAAGTCGCGCGCAGCTACCGCCAATGTGGCCAACTGCTTAGACCGCGACGCGGCACCTTTATGCGGCATCATGGTGCGCGAGTCCCATGACAGGATAGAACCCGCGTTCAGAAAATCGTTTACCCGCCCAGTGACGTTCAATAGATCGGCATAGCTCATTAAATTGGCCCTTCGCTAAGTATACTTTAGCACCGCCGGGAACGCCGATTTATCAGACCTCTCCCTGTTCACGGCACTTGACTAACAGTCACTCTCGTGTATCCCATCGTGTAGTGACAGAATGTCGACAATATACTGGTGACAAGACAGACGCTGAAAGTCAACAGTAAATCATAGCAAAGTTGCCTCTCATCAAGGTGGCCACCAGATCAACCTCTCTAAATAACGACAAGGAGCACAACAGATGCCAAGCCTGAAAACCAACGAAGAAACGCTTGTCGAGATGGCCGTAAGCGGCATGGTAACGACGCCTTCGGTCCGACCGGGTCAATATATTCCTCACCCTGATGGCCGCGCGACCGTGTTACCGGGAATGTTTGGAATCACCTATAATGTTCACTGTGGCGACCGAGCGTTCGGCTGGGCTGGCGATCACGTCGAACCGGGAGTTTCAATAGATGATGATGGTGATTCTGGTCGTCATCATGCCCTCCATTACCTGACCTGCATCGGAAACGAAGCGATGATCACATCGGGCATGGCGGAAGGTGCCAAAGGCATTGTCATCGGCGAGCATGCCCGCATTTTGGTGCAGTTTTCTGATGAAACCCACGAACTTCTCGCTCCAGGCGACAAAATACAGATCATGACGAAAGGGCGCGGCTTACAGCTTTCGGATCACCCTGACATTGAATTCAAAAAGATGAGTCCCAAGCTTTTCCACGCTCTAGGTATCACGGAACCTGCACCGGGCCACATTCATGTCCCTGTCGCGATGGAGCTGCCAATCCGGATTATGGGATCGGGCGCGGAACTAAATGCGGAATATGTCGACCAAGATTTGATGTCGGGTGATCGCGCCTTGATGGCAGACCTTGGCATTGACCAAATGCGCCTTGGAGACCTCATAGCCATCCGCCACGCCGATCACCATTTTGGACGATCCTACCGCGAGGGCGCGGTGTCTATCTGCCTGTGCATCCACGGCGATTCCGTCATGACCGGCCACGGCCCCGGTATCCTGACCCTCATCACAGCGCAATCTGGCTGCATTGATTTCTCAATTGATGCCTCTGCCAATATTGCCAACCACCTTTCCATAGGAGCCTGAACACATGACCAATACCACAAACGTCGCAACCAATTCCGCTGATATCGTTGCCGTTTCGGCTATGGGCGCTATCGTCAACCCTGCGTTCTCGGCCCTACCTGCTGAACCTTATCGCCTCAAATCCGACGGCACCGCATTTCTTTGGCCGACTTTCGGCGGCATTGTTTACAATGTTTCGACGGGGGATAGCGCTTTTGGCTGGTCTGGTGATTGCATCCATCCGTCGGTAAGCATCGCGCATGCCGACGCCAATAAAAATCGCGGCCTTAATGTCTTTGCCTGCGTTGGTAATATCGCGACGATTGTTAGCGGCGCGGCCAAAGGTGCCAAGGGTATTGTTACTGGTAAGTCAGGGCGATTTTCCGATCAGGTTATCGTGCATTTCGATATGGAAACCCGCCGAAAACTTGCCGTAGATGACAAAATCATGGTCCGCGCCGAGGGGGTAGGTATGAGTTTGCCAGAGCATCCAGACGTCTCGATGAAATCGCTCTCCCCTGCGTTGTTTGATCTGTTACCGAAAAAAGCCGAGGACGGCGTTTTGAAAATCGGGGTTACGGGCATCGTACCACCGCATTTTGTTGGAGCAGGCGCTGGCCTTACGTCGGAGGGTGGCTCGCTTCACATTCAGTCGACCGACCGCGCAACGCTAAAGGATCTGGGCCTAGACGCCCTGCGTCTGGGGGATGTCGTGGCGTTTCAGGACACCGACAGTCGCTACAACCACGGTTATCTACGTGGCGCAATGAGCATCGGAATTGTCGGCCAAACCGACGGGCCACGCGCTGGATACGGCCCAGGCTGCACAATCGTCATGACCGCACCATCTGGTCAGCTAGGTTGCTATGACGCGCCCAACACAAACATCGCCCCCCTTCTGGAGATCGTGCAATGAGCACCCCCGTACCAATGACCAATGTCGACCGCGACAGCCTGCATAACTTTGTCACCGCAGGATTTGTCGCCCTCGGCCTAACGCAAGAAGACGCTGGAATATTTGCCGGAGCCCTGATCTTTTCCGAGCTACGTTTCCATCCCGGACAGGGCCAAGGCGTCGCCCGCCTACGTCGCTATCATGAACGTATCGGCAATGGCGAAGTCGACCCGCGCGCGGAGTGGTCCATCGTCAAGGAAGGCCCCGCATTGGCGTTGGTTGATGCGCATAACGGCATCGGCACCGTAGCAGCATCCAAGGCCATGCGGCTGGCCATCAAAAAGGCCAAAGAGGGCGGCATCGGTACAGTAATTGTGCGCAATTCAACCCATTATGGATCAAGCGCCGTGCATGCCTGTCAGGCTCTTGAACACGGCTGTATTGGCATCGCCTATACGAATGCAGGTCCAGAAATGGCCCCTTGGGGCGGGCGTGAAGGCGTCACAGGCACTAACCCGTGGAGCATCGCGGCACCGTCGGATCAAGGATTCCCAACCGTTTTGGACATTGCGATCACAACGGCCGGTAAAGGCATGATGAATTGGCTGATCCGTGAGGGCAAAAAGATGCCGCTCGACTGGGCAATCACTCCTGAAGGCCTTGAGACCGATGATCCAGCGGCAGCGCTCAAGGGTCCGCTTCTGGGGATTGGCGGACATAAGGGCTATGGTCTGGCATTCATGACCGAGGCAATGACAGGCATCTTGTCGGGCGGCGGCTTCGGGCTGACCCCATACTCTGACCCCAAGAAGATGGATGTATCGCACTACTTTCAGGCTATCGACATCTCATGGTTTATGGATCCTAAGGAATACGAGGCGCGGATGGGACAATTCATGCAAATGGCCAAGACCCGTGCCTTGCGTCCCGGTTTCGACGAAATCCTTGTACCGGGAGAACAGGAAGCGCGGCGTACAGCAGCGAAATCAGCGGGCGGTGTACCCATTGATGATGTTGTGCTCGCCGACCTGGTCGCCTTTGGCAAAGAGCTAAAACTCGGTTGTCAGATCAAAGTTCTAGACCGTTATGACGGTGCTGAACTGTGAGTTCTTCCGTCCTAAAACCACTGGGCGCGGCGCATATCGCCGCTGCCCGCGACCGATTGCGCCACCGTGCGGCAAAGGCCGGACTTGACGGACTTTTGCTACTGCGCGCTCCTAATATCGCCTATACATCGGGCTTGTTTTTGTCTGCGAATGAACGGCCCATGGGCCTCTGGCTACCGGTCGCTGGCGAACCTGTTTTGTTCATGCCGGAACTGGAGCGTGAAAACGCTGGTGACACTGGCATCGCCGATCTGCGCTGCTATGAAGAATTCCCCGGAACTCACCATCCCGTCCTTTGGATGCTTGACGAGATCGGCCAGTGCACAATTGGAATTGATGCGCTGAGCGCTGAGCTTTTGGATGTGGCACGCGACCGAATGGTCCGCATTGACCTAACTGACCACGCCATGCATGAGCGCACGATCAAGACACCAGAAGAACTGGTTCTGATCCGCGAAGCCGCCCGTTTTGCAGATAGTTTCCTTGTGCGCCTGCACGCAGAAGGTGGAAACATCATCGGTCAGGGCGGAACCGAACAGGATTTGATGGCGGATGCAATGGCCCACGCGCGTGGCGCACTGTTCGCCAAACACGGCGTCGCATTTGCAGGCACTCCAATGGGGATCACTGCCTCGGTGCATTCCGGCCCCCGCGCCGCCCTACCCCACGGAACGGTTCTTCCCCGTCAACCGCTGCACAGAGAAACGGTTATTGCAGGTATCGGCGCGAGTCTTGGCGGCTATCACGCCGAAAGCGGTGTAACGTTAATCGTAGGTGAAATTTCGCCCAAACAACGTCAGATCATGCAGGCGATGGAGCGTTGCAATGACGCTGCTGTTGCCGCATTGGCCGCTGGCGAAACCTGCGAAAAGGTCGATATGGCCGCCGCGGACGCTCTGCGTTCCGCAGGTTTGGGGGCTGCTATCCGTCACCGAATTGGCCACGGAATGGGCCTTGAGGGACACGAAGCCCCCTGGCTAGCGCCTGGTGACGCCACCCGCACTTTGCACAACATGGTCTTTTCCAACGAACCGGGAGTCTATCGCCCGGGTATCGACGGCTACCGCACCATCAACACGATGATCTTCACCAAGACTGGCGTCGATATTCCTTCGCGTTTTCAAACCAACACCCCGATTGACGCTCGCGTCATCGCCATCTGATCCAACCAATTTTAGGAGCCCACCATGCCAGAACCAGCTGCTTGGAAATACGAAAAAATCACAAAAAAAATGTTCGATGCTCCCGCGCCCGAACGGGTGTTTTATGGCCGTGTTATTACGGCTGTTGGCAATGAAGTCATCGAGGACGGATTCGTCCATATCAAAGATGGCAAAATCGCCGCAGTCGGTAAACGTGCTGATCTGATCGCCCCTGCCAGTGCAGAGATCATTGACACGCTTGGCAAGACAATCATGCCCGGAATGATGAACAGCCACGCCCACCTAAGTTGGGATGGAATCCATGAATTATCGTGGCAGTCAATGCACGATAAACCCGAAATGCGCGCCTACAAGGCCGCGGGCAATATGATTAAGTCGCTGCGTGCTGGCATCACGCTGGTGCGCGATTTGGGCGTGCATGATGCCAACCTCTTTACCAAACAGGCCGTGGCGCAAGGCATTTTCCCTGGCCCCCGTTTGCTCGTTTCTGGCGAGAGCATCATTCAGACAGGTGGCCATACCTATTGGGTTTGTCGCGAGGCTTCGGGCGCTGATGAGATGCGTCGTGCAGTTCGCGAGCAAGTGCGCGGCGGGGCCGATCTGATCAAGATTATGGCTTGCCACGATACACTGGAATTCACGGACGAGGAACTTCACGCCGTCATCGACGAGGCGCATCGCAACAAACTTCCCGTGACGGCCCACGCAACCTATGACGCCTGTATTCGCCGCGTCGCCGAGGCGGGTGTCGATTGCATCGAACATGGTGGATCGATGTCAGACGAAACAATTCAGATTTTGATTGACCGCAAACTTCCGATTGTCACCACGTTCTCGGCCTTGGTCATTCAGGCCAATGAAGACATCGCCCGCGCCTTTGGTATTCCCGAATGGAAGATCGAAGAACGCAAAAAAGCGGTTGCTGACAAAAGCCGGTTTGACGGACTCGTTCGAGCTTCAAAAGCCGGGGTTCCCATCGTCTTTGGTACCGATGCAGGCAGTCCTGCGGTTGAACATGACCGGATCGTACCGGAGCTTGGCTTTATGGTCGAAGTTGGCGTCTGTCGCGACAACCTCGACGCGCTGCGCTCTATTACGGCGCGCGCCGCTGTACTGAACGGCTTTGGCGATAGCCTTGGTACGCTAGAAGCAGGGAAACTCGCCGATTTAATCGTCGTCGACGGTAACCCAGACGAAGACCTCACCGCGCTCGAGCGCGTCGAGATGACATTTATTGACGGCAAAAGGATGCACTGAACCATGACAAACAAATCTCCCCTCGCCGCACGCACGGCCCCGCGCATCGTCATGGAAGACGAGGCTTTCCGCTCTAAAATGATGGGTGTTGCCGCAGGAATGACTGACGTTATCGCTATGGGACGCGGCGATCCCGACTTCCACACCCCAGGTCATATTGTTGAGGCGGCAAAGGTCGCTCTAGACGCCAACGAACACCATTACACTGGTCCCAATGGCTTGCCACAACTTCGAGAAGCCATCTGTGCCAACCTGAAAACCAGTTACGCGCTCGACTATACACCCGACGAAATCATCGTCACAGCGGGTGTGCAGGAAAGCATCATGCTCTGCATGTTGGGCCTTGTTACACCGGGCGATGAAGTGCTGATCACCTCCCCTCGTTTCACGACCTATGACACGGCCGTGAAACTTTGCGGCGGTATTCCAGTGCCTGTACCGACCTATCAAAAAGATGATTTTGCCCTCGACGTTAACGAGATCGAAAAGCGAATTACGGATAAGACACGGATGTTTGTTCTTGTTTCGCCCAACAATCCGACGGGCGCTGTGACACCCCCCGATGTGATCCGTAAAATCGCCGATTTGGCCATCAAGCATGACATTCTCATCATCGCCGATGATATCTATGCTGCGCTGATTTATCCGGGTCATGAGCACCTGTCGATGGCCACTTTGCCAGGGATGAAAGAGCGGACAATCACGTTGAACGGGTTCTCTAAAACCTACGCAATGACTGGCTGGCGAGTTGGCTATATGGCGGCCCCTGCGGATTTCGTGGCCAAACTGATCGAACCGCGTCACACACTTTCGATCAACACCTGTACTGTATCGCAATTCGCCGCTTTGGCCGCGTTGACGGGCCCGCAGGACGAGATGCACAAAACCTTCGCCGACTATGCCGAACGGCGCGCCTATTTGATGACGGCGCTCACCGATGCGGGCCTAACATACGGTGCGCCGGGTGGAGCATTCTACATCTACACCAACATCTCATCGACCGGTATGAAAGGCGCTGCCTTCTGCGAGGCACTTTTGAGTGAAACTGGCGTTATGCTATTCCCCGGCGATATGTTTGGCGAGCCCGAAAGCGATTTCATCCGCATTTCCTATCTGCAACCACTTGATCGGATCAAAGAGGCTATGAGCCGCATCCAGAGCTTTATCGCCAAACGGAGGGTCGCCGCATGAGCGCACAAACCAAACCCGACGCAGCCGAAAAGTTTGTCGGCATCCAAGTCAGCCCGATCAGCTTTATCGATGAGGGTGTAGATACCGTTCTGGATACCCTGCAAAATCGCGTGGGGGTCAACGTTCTTATGCTGGGCACCGTCTCATGGCTTGGCCTAAAAACCGGACGCAGCATCAGCCACAAACTGGACGGTTGGCCTGATCATGGCGTGCCAGAGCCGTTCACAATGAAGGGCGGCGCCTATTTCAACCCTGATCCGCGCTACTACAGCCAAACATTGATCAAGGATTTCCGCGCCACCGATAAGGAAATGGAAGGCATTGACATCCTCGACCTTGTGGTCCCCGCTGCACATGAGCGGGGCATGAAGGTCTATGTTGAGCTGATGGAACCGTTCTTCAAATATGCGGGTCACGGGTCGGTCAACAACATCGAAATCCCGAACCTTGCCAATTGCATGGAAGTCGACGTTTTTGGCCGCCGCAAAGACGAACCTTCAACTTCGAACCCTGATTATCGCAACTGGATGCACGCGATAATCGAGGATCAAGTGCGCAACTACGATATCGACGGCATAATGTGGTGCAATGAACGCAACTCACCACTGGATCAAATGATGCAGGGTGAGGCACCGGGTGATTTCTCGGAAGCGTCGCGTAATGAGGCAATCGCGCGTGGCATCGACGTGGAAGCCTGTCGTCGCGCCTGCATCGCAATGTATGAATATATGCAAGACGCCCTCGTAGGCAAAGAGTTCGACGATGGTGCTTTTGTGACCTTTTTGCGCGTTCTCATGCAAAACCCCGAAGTGTTGATCTGGGAGAAGTTCTGGCTGGAACGCAACAAAGACCTTGATCGCGAATTATATGGCCTTGTGAAGTGGTGCAAACCCAACATGCCGTTCGGCCTCAACGTCTGGAACCGCAATCATTTCAACATCTTTCGCCGCGCACAGTGGCCTTGGTACGAGCAAACGCTTTATGCTGATTGGGTCAAACCGATCACTTATCAGCACCAGTCAGGCGAGATTTGGGCTAAGGAATTCGGTTTCTTCCAGAAGACAATCATGCGCGACTTTGATCCGGAAACGGCGATGAAAGTGCTTGATGGAATTCTCAATGTTGAAGGTTCGGCGCTTGGGAGCGTTATTCAGGACGGGCTTGACCCCGACACTTATGTTTTCAACCAATGTGCCGACGCTGTGCGTGGTGTTCATGGCGAAGCGAAGGTGTTTATGGGCCTTGGCATTGATGCGCCACGGGTACGGGCCGACCAAGCAAAATGCACACCGGACATTGCCTATCGTTCGGTCATGGCGACCTATCGTGCTGGTGGTGACGGGGTTGTTTTGTCGCCAAACTATGCCTCAATGAAGCTTGAGAATCTTGACGGTGTAGCAAAGGCTCTAACCGAATTGGGTCTGAAATCATGAGTGCCAAACCAGTCGACACGCTGATCCGGGGCGGCACTGTGCTGTTGCCGGATGGGCCACATATGGTCGATCTAGGCCTTGCTGATGGTAAAGTGGCGGGGGTTTATACCCCCGGCACCGCGCCAGAGGCTATCGCAGAGATTGACGCCACGGGTCTCACCGTTTTGCCTGGAATTGTGGATATTCATTTCCACGTCCGCGCTCCCGCTTACCCTGAACGCGGCTCTGTGCAATCTGAAAGCCGCGCCTGTGCGGCAGGCGGCGTTACGACGTTTTTCGAGATGCCAATTTCCAAACCGTGTTGCTCGACGCCCGCCGAGTTGGCGCGCAGGCGCGATCATTTCGACGAGAATACATTCGTAGATTTCGCCCTTTACGCTGCCGCAGGCGACCTTACCGAAGCCTCGCGCGATGAAATGATGGCTCTTGGAGCGATTGCCTTTAAGATTTTCACCACCCCTGCCCCAGCTGGGCGCGAGGATGAATTTGAGGGTCTCGCCTTCCCCGATGAAGCTGACCAGCTTCGAGCGCTGACCCTCCTTGCCAAAACTGGTCGACCCTTGATCGTGCACGCCGAAAGCGCGTCATTGCTCGCGCATTTTGAAGCGATAGGCAAAGACCTCGATCCCGCCGATGGCTACACCCACGGAAAACTGCGTCCTGCGGTCTGTGAATCTGTGGCAGTCGCCAAACTCCTTGCGATGAACATCATGGCACAGGCCAAGCTGCACATTGCACATGTCACCAGTGCCGAAACCGTCGCCGTTTTGCGCGGCTTTGCCGGAACCTCGGATTTCACCGCAGAAACCTGTCCGCAGTATCTTTTTGCCACCGAAGAGGATGTGGTCCGAGTGGGCGTCTATGCCAAAGTCAATCCGCCTATCCGTACCGCCGCCGATAGGGATGCCCTTTGGCAGGCCATAGCGGACGGTGTGATCAACTACGTCACTACCGACCATGCACCCTTTGCCAAAGCGGAAAAACAGGCCGCCGAGGGTAAATTCCCCACAGCGCCACCCGGCGTACCCGGAATTGAATTTATTCTGCCCGCCATGCTTGATGCCGCTGCTAATGGGCGCTTTACGCTCAAGAAAGCGCATGATTTGATCTGTGCCAACGGAGCAAAGCGGTACGGCATTTATCCGATGAAGGGTGCCTTGCTCCCCGGAAGTGCTGCCGACATCGCCCTTGTTGATTTGAACGCGACCACAACAATTAGCGCTGATACGCTTCACACCCATGCCCGCGAGGTGGCGCATCTTTATGAAGGGCGCAAGTTGCGAGGCAAGGTTGTGCAGACCATTCTAGCTGGTAATACGGTATTTTTGAACGGCGAGATTTCAGGAAAAGCTGGACAGGGTTCCTTTGTGACACCCACCGAATGAAATAGATAATAAATCTTCACGCCGGATGGCCTCCAACCGGCGTGTCACGACCCTACCCTATTCTGCGGTATAACTCAGGTGACGATATCCCATGGTGACTACAGCAAAGACCCCCGACGAAATCATGCGCGAAACTGACACAGTCGGTTGGAAAAGCGGCATGCGCACCATCTGGCGCGTGACTGCACTTTCGCTGCGGTCGCCTTGGATGGTGGCAATCGCTCTTGTCTCGACCTTTATAGCAGCCATTTTGCAACTGCTGATTCCAGTCTTGCTGGGGCGTGCCGTTGACCAGACGCAGCAACTCATAGGCGATCCCGCCGAAATCGAGGCCGCAACGGCGGCGCTCTGGACAACCGCTCTCCTTGTGCTGGGGGTCTCCGTCGGGCGCGGGGTGTTTACCACATTCCAGAACTATTTCAGCGAGAGCGTCGGCCACAACGTCGGCTACACCCTGCGGCTTGAGTATTACGAGAAAATCCAACGCCTCAGTTTTGGCTTTCACGACCGCGTGCATTCGGGTGACCTTATTACGCTGGGGATGCTCGATCTCGAAGGGGTGAGGATGTTCTTTTCCACCGGCCTTGTGCGGATCGTCCTTCTCTCCATTCTGATCGGGTTCGGCGGCTATATGTTGCTCTCCACCGATCTTGTCTTGGGCCTTTTAGCCCTCAGTTTCGTGCCGTTTGTGGCATGGCGCTCGTCAGTTTCACAACTCGTGCTGCGTGGAACGTGGCTTGAGTTGCAAAATCGCCTGTCTAATCTCAGCCGTGTGATGGAGGAAAATCTCGCGGGGATCCGCGTTGTGCGCGCGTTCGGTGCCAAACAACACGAGATGGCAAAATACGGTACCGCCTCCGAAAGCGCCCTCGAGCTTTCTCACGAGCGCGTTGATATTCGGGTGCGCAACACCAGTGCCATGACCCTGTCGTTCTTGATTGCCATGGGCCTCGTACTATGGGTCGGCAGCGGCAAGGTTGGCACCGGAGAAATTACCGTCGGCACGCTCACCTCATTCCTGACCTTCATGACAATCCTGCAAATGCCCGTGCGCCAACTCGGGATGCTGGTGAATTCCTTCTCTCGGACCGCCACCTGCGGTGAACGCATCTTCGCGTTGCTCGATCTCGACCTAGCGATCAAGGATCGCCCGACCGCACATCCCTTAAAAATCAGCGAGGGTGTTTTACGATTAGAAAACGTGGATTTCACCTATCCGACCACAGAAAAATCGACACTCTGCAATCTCAGCTTTACCGCGAAGAAGGGCGAAACGATCGGCCTGATAGGGCCTCCAGGAAGTGGCAAATCGACGATCGCGCATCTGATACCACGGTTCTATGATGTGAAGGGTGGACGCATCACCATCGACCAACAGGATATCCGCGATGTGACACTCTCGTCGCTGCGAGAGGCGGTCGTTGTGGTGCAACAGGACGCGTTCCTCTTTACTACAAGCCTCGAAAACAACATTGCCTACGGCGATCCGTGGGCGGCGGCGCGGCGGATCGAGGACGCCAGTGCTTCCGCGCAATTGACACAATTCATTGCCACCCTGCCCGACGGATATGAAACAGTCGTGGGCGAACGCGGGTCGTCCCTTTCGGGAGGACAGCGACAGCGGATGACGATTGCACGTACCCTCATGTTGCGCCCTGCCGTCCTGATCTTTGACGACAGCACCGCCGCCGTCGACGCAGGTACCGAACAACGCATCCGCGCCACAATTCAGGAACAAGCGAGCGAGCGGGTGACAATCATCGTGGCGCATCGCCTCAATTCACTGATGCACGCAGACCGCATCTTGTTTCTTGAAGAGGGGCAAATCATCGAACAAGGCACCCATCGCGAACTATTGGCACTAGATGGTCGATACGCCGCGCTGCACCAACTGCAAATTCGCCCGGATGATGAGATATCGAATACATTTTCTGGGGAGGCCAGCTCGTGAGCGAAGAACTAGAAGTCGAACGCGGCGACATCAGAGACAATGGCCGCCGTCCGCCGCGCGCTGTCGTAGGCTCGCACCGCATCGAGGAGGAAATGTTTGGTCACGTCTTCGACGGAAAAATTGTGGGGCGCATCTGGGAATTCGTGCGTCCCTACCGTCGGCAATTGGTGATCTCCGTTGTCATGGTGCTTATATTCACCGGTACGCAGCTAGCTATCCCATTGATTATCCGCAATGCCATCGACAAAGGGATCGTTGCGGATGCCGCAGGTGTTAGCGCTCTTCGCTGGTCGATCATGCTCTTTTCGCTAACCATAGCCCTCAATTTCGGCGCCTCTTGGGTACAGGAAAGCGTTGTCGGCAAGGCCGCCGAGAACGTCCTCTTTGACATCCGCACCGCGATGTTCGGGCATCTACAGGATGTCTCGCTAGGATTCATGGACAAGACCGAGGTGGGCCGCCTGATGTCACGCCTTCAGGGTGACGTAAACTCAATGCAAGAGTTTCTGGAAACTTCTGTCTTGTCGGTTGGTGACGTCGTGTTGCTGTTCGGTATTATCGCATCGATGCTCTGGCTCGATTGGAAACTCGGCTTGCTAACACTTTGCGTGCTGCCGGTCCTGTTTCTCGTGCGAGTGATTTGGCTGCCACGCGCGCGTGAAGCGTTCATGGCCGCACATGTAGCCAATTCGGTGACAAACGGCGCCCTAGCGGAGGCAATTCATGGGGTTCGAACCGTGCAGGGCATGGATCGGCAACAGGTGAATTTCACCCTCTATGATGACAAGGCGACGGCGACATTGAACGCGCATCGAACCGCATCAAAATACGCACAGGTTATGGTTCCCATCGTTGACAGTCTGACGGGTATCGCAATGGCGGTGGTCGTGGTCATCGGTGGCTCAATGGTTGTGGGCGCGCGGGTCGACCTAGGAGTGATGGTGGCTTTCTTGTTCTACATTCAGCGCTTCTTCGATCCGATCCGCTCGCTAACTATGCAGTATTCAGTGATGCAACGAGCCATGGCCTCGGGCCAGCGCCTCATCGACGTGCTAGACGTGCCCGTCGATATCAAGGACGCTCCGGATGCTGTTGAGCTGGACCACAATATGGATGGAACAGTCGAATTTCGTGACGTGACCTTTGGATACACCCCAACTAGCCCCGTTCTGAAAGGTGTTAGCTTCAAGGCGAATCTAGGCGAGACCATCGCTCTCATCGGACCCACTGGTTCGGGAAAGTCGAGTGCAATGTCGCTGCTGAAACGCTTCTACGACGTGCAGGGTGGGCAGATTCTCGTTGGCGGACATGACGTGCGAAACGTGACACAGATGTCTCTTGGGCGCGAGATCGCGATGGTGCTACAGGAGCCATTCTTGTTCAGCGGCACTCTGATGGAGAACATTCGCTACAACAAGACGGATGCCACTGAGGACGAAGTTATCGATGCTGCCCGCGCGGTCGGCGCACATGATTTCATCATGGCACTTCCAGATGGCTATCAGACTATGATGGGAGAACGGGGCGGCACACTGTCACTAGGCCAGCGGCAGCTCGTGAGTTTTGCCCGTGCGCTGGTGGCCGATGCTCGGATCCTTGTGTTGGACGAAGCGACGGCCAGTATCGACAGTTATACCGAAATGTTGATCCAGAAGGCCCTGAAGACCCTTTTGACCGGACGCACAGGCATCGTAATTGCGCATCGACTGGCAACGATTCGTGATGCCGACTGCATCGTGGTTCTAAAAGAGGGCGAAGTGCTGGAACAAGGCAACCACGACCAACTGATGGCGCGGGGCGGTCTATATGCTCAGCTTTATAGTGTGAACTACGCCTCATTCGATGATTTGCCAGCAGGCTCGGTTGAAATGACCGTTTCACAAAGTTCTAAAACCTAATAACGACGATCGCTGCGGGGAGAGTTTCTGGCGCTCAGAGCTGGTCCCTGCTCGCGTTGGCTTTTTGCCCGTTTGCGCTTAGGTTGAGCGACTTATTGGCGCAACTTGTCGTTCGACAATCACGCTAGTATTGCCCTCCAAAAAAGGAATGCGGGATATCGAATCCAATGATGTAGGGAAAAACACCACCTACCTTGAAGGATTTGTCGCTCCTGTATGTGTCGAGTAATGATTTCGACGATGTTAGGAGCGGAAGAGTGCTTAAAAATTTCGCGGCCTTTGCCGATACCGTTGTAGATGTAATCTCTCTGGGCCGGTACGCTGAGAAGCGTAGGACCGCTCCGGAGAGACATCGCCTTTATCTGTGTATGTCGCGGCCATTCACGGCCTGCTATATTAGGTAACATTGATCTTAAGCTACCGAATTTAACCGCGACAATTCCAGAGCAGAGGGCAATATCGATTGCCTTATAATCGGCGCTTCAGGCCTTGTCTTTCATCCTTGGATCGAGGAAATCACGCAGCCAGTCACCGATCAGATTAAAGGCCAGAACTGTCAAAACGATTGCTAATCCCGGGAAGACCGCTAACCACCATTTGTTCGACAACAAGTGATCACGACTTTCGGACAGCATACTACCCCATGTCGGAACAGAGGGCGGTACGCCAAGACCGAGGAAAGAAAGCGCTGCCTCGGAGAGAATCACTCCGGCAACATTGAACGAGGCGATGACAGTCAGCGGCGCCATGATATTTGGCAAAATCGTGCGAAACAGGATCGAGAACACCCCATCCCCCATTGCGCGCGCTGCCTCGACATATTCCTTTTCTCGCAAGCTCATTGTCTGAGCACGCACAATTCGCGCATAGGTAATCCATTGCCCGATCCCCAGAACCAGAATGATATTGACTAGACCCGGCCCCATAACCACGAGAAACATGATTGCCAGCAGGATGAACGGAAAGGCTAATTGGATATCGCCAAGACGCATGATGACATCGTCAATCCAGCCGCCAAAGTAACCCGAGACCAAACCGGCGATCGTACCGATTGTACCCCCTACGGCAATTGCCGCGATTCCGACAAGCAGCGATACTCGTGCCCCGTACAGCAACCGCGACAGAACGTCCCTGCCCAATTGATCCGACCCAAGCCAGAAAACTGAATTGCGTGGTCCAGCGCCGCCCGGCTCTGCTAACCGTAACATAATATTCTGACGGTTAGGATCCATCGGTGCCAATTGCGGCCCGAATATTGCAATGAAGGTGACCACAAACAGAATGATCATTCCAATAAGGGCCCATCTACTTGTCAGAAGGCTCCTAACCGCACGGTTAAACTCCCGCCGCCGCAAGGACACTGGTTTGGACATCGGTACTGCCCGATCAATGGTGGTTTTAATATCAGACATGTAGCGCCCCTTAGAGTTTCACACGCGGGTCAAGGCGCGCATAGATCAGATCGACGATCAAATTGAGAAGAATAAAAACCAGCGCCAGTAGGATCACTGACGCTTGCACGACTGGAATGTCACGCTGATTGATGGCGTTAAAGACCAACCGCCCGATACCGGGATAGGAGAATACAGTCTCAACAACGACGACTCCGCCCAGTAGAAACCCGAATTCAAGCCCGATCATTGTCACCACAGGAAGCCAAGCATTGCGCAAGGCGTGGTTCACAATCACTTTGCTCTCAACGATACCCTTTGAGCGAGCTGTGCGTACAAAGTCTTGTTGCAACACTTCGAGCATCGACGAGCGCACCAGCCGCGCATTGCGCGCCAATGTGTACGAGCCAACAGCGATGGCAGGAAGAACCAAGTGATACACTGCATTAGGGATATTTCCAAAAGCGGTACCAAATTCACCCGCAAAAAGCGGCTTCAGAAATGGGACATGCCCAGAGATCGGGAACCATCCTAGATAAAGCCCGAAGTAAAGAATCATCATTATTCCCAGCCAAAAATTTGGAATCGACTGGCCCAGCATTGCAAAGGTCATGATACCACCATCTACTGGACGGCCGCGATTAAGCGCGGCATATATGCCAAGCGGGATCGAAAGGCCAATCGCAATAACGAGCGAAAACACTGTCAGCTCAATCGTGGCGGGCATCGCTTGAAGCACGACTTCCATTGCAGGTTGGCGATAACTGAGTGATGTGCCAAAATCGCCCTGAAGCGCGTTCCAAATATAACTAAGATACTGAATATGTAGCGGTCGATCAAAGCCGAGAGCTGCCCGAGCTCTCGCGATTTCCGCCACATCAGCGTTCTCGGAAACGAATAGATAAGTGGGATCGCCTCCCATTTGTAGTGAAATAAAGCTGATCAAAGTCACGCCAATGATGACAATTATGCTTTGAAGCAGCCTTCTGGTCAGAAATGTCCACATTTGCGTGCCCTATGCTTGCGGTTATAAGATATTGATGACGCTTAGTTTTCCAGCGGTCCTAGTCTTGCAGTTATGCACTTAAGCGATTTCCAAGAAAATTGGAGGTTTATCTGGGAAGCGCGCTTTCTGATGCTTGACAGGGTTGAGTAGCTGGAACACAGTAGTTTATATATTGTCGACAGTTTAACAATAGAACCACGCAGACCCGCAACCCGTCAAGCGCACAAACGCACAAAATGACGGAAACGAAACAAGTAAAAATGCGAGAAGGCATCCGGCCCTCTCTACTCCCGCCGCCATCTAGGTCACACGAATTGGCCAGTTATTTGGCAAAGTCAACGAAAACACGCCACAATCCGATCGGACGAGACAGCATGACCCCATCTTCCGGACCACCCGAAACGACCGATAATCGCACTCCTTTGTTACGGGTGCGCGACCTGCAAACTAGTTTTCGCCTCAATCGTAAAATCGAGATTGCCGCCGTGGATGGTGTTAGTTTTGACATCTATCCAGGCGAAACATTGGCCATTGTCGGCGAATCAGGGTCGGGGAAATCAGTCACCAGCCTCTCGATCATGGGACTTTTACCAAAAGATGTCGGCCGCATTTCCCAAGGAAGCATTCAACTTGACGGCCGTGAACTAACCACATTGTCCGACGCTGAAATGCGCCAGATACGCGGCAGAGAGATCGGCATGATCTTTCAGGAACCGATGACCTCTCTTAACCCTGTGCATACCATTGGCCAGCAAATAGCGGAGGTTTTGATCCGGCATGAGGGTCTCAGCAAATCCGCGGCTCGCAGCCGCTCAATCGAGATGCTACAACTTGTGGGCATTCCTGAACCAAACAAACGCATTGACAGTTACCCACATGAAATGTCTGGCGGTATGCGTCAACGCGCCATGATTGCTATGGCAATGGCCTGTAAGCCGCGCCTTCTGATCGCGGATGAACCGACGACCGCTCTCGATGTGACCATTCAGGCGCAGATGCTGGAACTGATGAAGGATCTTCAGGACGAGTTAGGAATGGCGATCATATTTATTACTCACGACCTTGGCGTTGTGGCCGAAATGGCCGATCGCGTTGTGGTGATGTATGCCAGTCAAGTTGTTGAAACTGCAGACGTACACGACATCTTCGCAGAACCTCGGATGCCCTATACTGCGGGGCTCATGAACTCGATCCCACGTGTTGGGTCATCTATAAACAAAAAGCGATTAGAGGCGATACCTGGTACTGTGCCAGGCATCCTCGACTTGCCCAAAGGCTGCCGGTTTCATCCCCGTTGCAGCTTTGCTACCAATGTTTGCATCAGTGCGCCCCCAGTGCTTCAAGATCCCGGTGACGGGCATTTGATACGCTGCGCCCGCTGGAAAGAACTAGACCTGACGAAAAAGGAAGCGTCATGACCGAAGCTCTACTTGAAGTCGAAAACCTACGGAAATTCTTTCCGATCCATGGCGGCGTTTTGCAGCGTGTGGTTAATAAGGTGCAAGCCGTCAACGACGTATCCTTCAATGTGCAGCGCGGCGAAGTTGTGGGCCTTGTTGGCGAAAGCGGCTCGGGTAAAACAACGGTTGGCCGCACGCTCCTACGTTTGGAACAGGCGACATCGGGTGCCGTGCGGTTTCGTGGTCAGGATGTCATGGCGCTCAGCGAAACTGAGATGCGGAGCTATCGCAAAAAGATGCAGATCGTCTTTCAGGACCCTTATGCCAGTCTAAATCCGCGCGAAAAAATCCGCGAGGTTTTGGGCCATCCACTCAAGCTCCACAAGATTGGCACCTCATCGGATCGTGAGGATCGAGTCGTGGCCTTACTCGAACAGGTTGGTCTTTCGCGTGACCACCTTGATCGTTATCCGCACGAATTTTCGGGTGGGCAACGGCAACGGATCGGCATTGCTCGCGCACTCGCGGTTGAGCCGGAATTTATTGTCGCAGATGAACCTGTTTCCGCTCTTGATGTATCAATTCAAGCGCAAGTGATTAACCTTTTGGAAGATCTCAAATCCAACTTGAACCTAACCATGTTGTTCATTGCCCATGACCTTGGCGTGGTTGAACATATCTGTGACCGCGTTATAGTTATGTATTTGGGCCGCGTCATGGAAATCGCCAGTGCTGCAGACCTCTATGCCCGCGCCAACCACCCTTATACACAGGCGCTCCTATCTGCGGTTCCTGTGGCAGAACCCGGGAAAAGGCGCCGCCGCACTGTCCTGAAAGGCGACATCCCTAGCCCGATTAATCCACCGAGTGGCTGTGTCTTTCGAACACGCTGCCCGATGGCGACAACCGAATGCGCTCAAGTCGTGCCAGAATTGAAAGAAATCGGCCCAGATCATTTCAGCGCCTGTATTCACACCACCTAGCCCAGATTTTTCTGTATAACCCTCCCTCTAAACAACTTGCCCCGGCACAATGCGCTGCCGGGGCTTTTTCTTTGTCGGAAGTCGGTGCCATGAGCCCCTATTCCAAGGTTATCGCCAGTCGAATTGTGCCAGCTTTTTCGGATTGAGCCGTCACCTCAATCTGCTTACCGGTTTTGGCCCGCACAACCCATTCAGTGGCTTTCTTTGTCGGAGTCCATTTCTCTCCCCAAGGCGACCAAAGATCATATCTTTCAGTCCGCCCTGCCAAATGCCCTAGGTCTGCTAGTGGTGGATTGACGACAATCTCGGCGCCTTCAAGCGTTACCGTCACAGGTTTGGCCACGAGGTTATCCAAGGCAACATCCGATAGGTTCGTCGGTAGATATCCATGGTTGGCAACTACAGCGCGGACTTTCCAAATATCTCCTGAGAGGTTTACAACCTCAAGCGCGTCAATCGACAATTGTGGAGCAGCGGCGGCATGAGCTAGATTGAAAAGCACATTTTTGCGGCACATATCTTCAAGCAACGCACCAGGGGGATTGCGATAGGCCCAAATGTTCACCATGCCACCAATTTCAACCGATCCAAGCTGCGGGTGGTCAAAACTTTTCCAAGGTCTGAAACCGGTATCACCTACGTTTTCAATGACCCAATCATGCACTGTTTCCAGCGTTTCTTCGCTGCGGGCATATCGGTTAGAATAGCCAGCTTTATCGATTCCAGCAGTGCGCTCAAGGTCCCAGAGCTCAATGCCAAAACTGATTATTCCCATTTCTTCGTAGGTCCAATCCATTAAGCCACCGCGCCGAGGCTTGGTCTTGTCCGGAGTGAAATCCTCATAGATCGAAACCGTCGGATAATCAGTCAACGCTGTTCCCATCGCTCCAATCTGTTCATAAAGCGTCAGATCGCGTGTACCCATCGCGCTGTCGGGGCGCGTCATGCTGGGCCGCAAAATGATGCCACCGTGGGTGTGATAAGCACACATGCCGCAGATGTTGGGGTGCTCAAGGATCACGTCGGCCATGCCTTTGGCCTCAGGCTCGGACAGTGGATATAATCCCGCACCATATTCCTGTGGCGACCAATTTGTTGGGAAATTGCGGTTCATGTTGCCGTCAAAAGGCCGCTCAATACGAACTTCAGCTGCGGTGGGATCACTTGGTGCTTCTCGAATACTACCCTCAGGATACATCCGAAAATAGTCGCCGCCTGTCTCTGCTGGCCCCCGCTGGACCATAATATCAGGATTTGAGGCTGATTTTTTCCACTCGCCCGCCGAATCAGGTACGCGCATCCAGACGATAAATCCATCACCATCAATATCTTCAGGAATCAAACCGTCGATTCGGTCTGCTTCAGGTAGGAACCGGCCATTGCCGCACCAATTGTGATAAGGTGGGACAAGTGCGAACTCGGCACCATCGGGGTTGATCCGTGGTAGAATATAAAACGCCTGCGTATCAACCAGCCGCGTCACTTCGGCGTCGGTGCCGTAGTTAGTGAGCAGATGCCAAACCGCGTATAGGGCGGCCGCACTGGTTGCGTGTTCTTCTGCGTGGATTTGTGCGTCTATATAATAACCGGGCTTCTCTAGTGCAGGACCTGTCTTAGGATTATTGATTTCAATCAACCAAACTTCCCGTCCTTGAAACGACTTAGCGACAGAACGCATTGTCGCTAAGTCGGGGAATGACCCGACTAAATTGCGGAGATGATCGGTCATCTCATCGTATTTTAGATAAGTATCAAAAGGGATTTTAGGTACTGCCATTTTCTTCCTCATGCCTTTGTTAGAGTTTTGCGTCCATTGCATTAATGTCGACAATATACGCCTATCACAAGCGGCTACCTCACCTTAAGTATTTTTTGAAACTCTTCTGATCAAAGGAATGTTTGAACACTTGACAAGACAACTCATATTGACGACTGTAGATTATGGATTGTCGACAACACACAGTAGTAAAGGTAGCGAACATGAGTGCAACCTTCGGTTTGCCGCACAAAAACCTTCTGCTTTTCCGTATCTTTGTATCCAATCGACAATTTTGTATTGCCAAAATGCTATTGGCGCCCCTTATGTCACTAACGTTGCAACTATTCTGTGTGAATGCCCGTTCTTGGACACCCAGATTGCATCACAACACCATGAGGAGGAATTGACTTGAGCAACCCAGAAAAATTTACCAGCGATGAGCTTCAGAGTGATATGGCCCCGATCGAAAACATCCCGCTTCGACTGCAAGTGGCCGATCGACTACGCAATGCGATTCTAAGCGGACGCCTGCGCCCCGGCGCAAGTCTCGTTGAGACTGCATTGGCTGAACAGATGAATGTGTCTCGCGCACCAATCCGTGAAGCAATCCAAATTCTCGAAAACGACGGACTTGTCGAGACGATCGCCTACAAAGGCAAGCGTGTTAAGCCGCTGACAGTGCGTGAGATCACCGAAACCTACTCGCTTCGAGAAGCCTACGAAACTATGGCGGCCCGTCGCATCATCGAAAAGGGCGTTTCAGTCGCTCCTTTGCGCAAATTTTGCGATGAAATGATGATCGCTGCTAAAACTAACAATTTCGAGGCATTGATCCTTGCTGACGAAGCATTTCATCGGACCATGATCAAACTTGCCGATCACGACCTGCTGTTTTCCTCTTGGAAAAATCTCTATCTGCGCATTCACCAAATCATGTCGCTACGTCGTCGCGACGACCGGGAAATGACTGAAATCGCCGGAAACCACCCCCCTATCGTCGACGCAATCGAAGCCGGCGATACAGCACTCGCAATACAGCTAGTCTCAGAACACACTCACAATTTGGCCGACTTTGATCCGGCTGAAATCGCAAAAACCTAATTCATGGTGCGTCTTTAACAGTATTCGACTGCACCAGAAAAGCTGCGTGAAAAGGCATTAAATTGCTAGTCATCAGACGTTTAACCCAACAGGTGAAAAGGAAATACGATGTTAAAGAAGAACCATATACTAGCCATGGGGACGGGTTTACTGCTCCTTGGTACAGCAGCTGTGGCGGCCCCAGCGGACGACGCAATTATTGTCGGTCTGAGCGCCGATATTACAACGCTTGACCCGGCGGCTATCGCCTCTCGCGATAATAGCAATGTTGCCCGTCATATCTTCGGCACTTTATTTTCGATTGATGGCGAAGGTAAAACTCATCCTGACCTGGCGACCGACCTTAAGGTTTCTGAGGATGGACTGTCTTACGTTTACACGATGAAAGAAGGTCTAACCTGCCACGACGGTGAGCCTCTGACCGCGGAAGACGCAGCTTATAGTTTTAACCGTGCTGCTGATCCTGCGCTTGCATTTACCGGCAACACACCTGGCTTTATATTTAGCTCGATCGGTTTTCAGAGCGCTGAAGCCCTCGACGATACCCACGTTAAGATCAACATTGACGAAAAAAATCCAATTGCTTTTGGTTTAATCACTGAGGTCTTCATTCACTGCATGGACAGCTATTCTACCATGACAACAGATGAAGCCACGACGACACCTATCGGATCTGGTGACTATGAGATGACCTCGTGGACCCGTGGTTCAGAGATTGTCCTGAACAAAGTAAATGGCGATTCCCCATTCAACAGCATCGTTTGGCGCATCCTTCCTGAAGCCTCGACTCGTGCCGCCGAACTTATGGCTGGTAACGTCGATATCATTACCAATGTTGCGCCCGACCAGATGGACGTAATCAATGATAGTGGCGTCGCTACAGTTGACCCGATCCAAGGCACACGCCGGATGTATGTCGGATTTAACCTAAGCGATGAGATGGCAGCTAAGCCGGGTGGTGAAGCCATCCAAAACACGGACGTGCGTCGCGCATTACAATACGCGGTCGATGTGCCAACAATCTGCAAGCAGCTCCTAAACTTTGAATGCGAGCGGATGACCGGTATTGTGAATCCACAAAACGCGCACCCAAATCTCACCCCCTACCCCTTCGATCCCGATATGGCTGAGAAACTGCTTGATGAAGCCGGTTGGCCGCGTCAGGGTGATGACAACATGCGCTTCAGCATTGAATTTCAAGCTGGTCAAGGCCGTTACCTCAACGACACAAATGTTGTTCTGGCAATTACCCAGATGCTGACTGACGTTGGTATCGACGTGCAGTTGAATATGATGGAATGGTCGAGCGTCTACATCCCGCTTATCCGTGAGCGTAATGCAGGCCCACTCTACTTCATCGGTTCAGGTGGAGCTCTTTGGAGTCCGCTTTATGACATGACCGACCTTGCAGCCGTAGAATCTGGCACCAACTATACCCATTGGGATGACCCACGTTGGTTTGATCGTTGGGCTGATATTTCTGCTGCTGAAAGTGCAGAGGAACTGCGCACCATCGTCGATGAGATGTTGCAAGTATTTTACGACGACGGCCCTTGGCTACACCTTTACTTTCAGCCTGATTTCTATGGTGTAAGCAAGCGTATCGATTGGCAGCCGCGCCCTGATGAAAAGGTCTATCTGTTCGACGCTAAACTGAACTGATCCACCCATTTGTCAAACAAACGAGGCTGGGGGCGCAAGTTCCCAGCCTTGTCCATTGAACGCGGTAGCCAATCCGACCTAAACTGCTCAATTTTACAGATCCACTCAAAGTAAGGATGGCGCGCGAGATTGAACGTACTATAAAATTAGTGATGCAAACAAATAGGATACCAAGAATGACTCACCAAGGCTCCACAGTTGATCCAGACGGTTTGGCGGAATTTTCAGTCGTGTTTACGGACCGATCTCTGAACCATATGTCTAAATCCTTTCAACGCGTTATGAACGATATTTCTGGTATGTTGAAATCCGTTTATGCGGCGCAAGGTGTGGCACTCGTCCCTGGTGGCGGCACCTACGCAATGGAGGCAGTTGCACGTCAGTTTGTCAACAATCGCAAAGCTTTGGTCATTCGGAACGGGTGGTTTTCTTATCGCTGGACGCAGATATTTGAAGCGGGCGATATTCCGGCCTCGTCCACCGTCCTTAAGGCACGCCGCACAGGTAACCACCATCAAGCCCCCTTCTCTCCTCCGCCGATTCAGGATGTGGTTAAGACTATTTTGGATGAGCAGCCAGACGTGATTTTTGCTCCCCATGTCGAGACATCTTCCGGCATCATGCTCACCGAAGATTACATTCGCGAGGTCACTACGGCGGTTCATTCCTATGGCGGTATGTTTGTCCTCGACTGTATCGCCTCGGGTACTGTTTGGCTTAACATGGAAGACCTCGGCATCGACGTTCTGATATCCGCGCCGCAAAAAGGCTGGAGTGCTTCGCCCTCCTCTGGCTTGGTTATGATGAACGATTTGGCGATTGAGCGCCTTGGCCAAACGCAAAGCACCAGTTTTGCCTGTGATCTGGCAAAATGGTTTCAAATCATGCAGGCCTACGAAAACGGCGGCCATGCCTATCACGCGACGATGCCAACTGACGCATTGGTTAAGTTCCGCGATGCTATGTTGGAAGCCAAGGAGATCGGTTTTGACACGTTGAAATCTAATCAGCTTGAATTGGGAGTAAAAACGCGTGAACTTTTGGTTGCGAACGGTTTTCCAAGTGTTGCCGCAGAAGGATTTGCAGCCCCGGGTGTGGTCGTGTCTTATACCGACGATCCTGCCATCCAAAATGGCGCGAAATTTTCTTCACAGGGTATGCAAATTGCGGCCGGTGTACCCTTGCAATGCGATGAGCCAGAAGATTTTCGGACATTCCGCCTTGGGCTTTTTGGTTTGGACAAATTGCAAGACGTTGACGGAGCCGTCGACAAAATCCGTACCGCACTTTCAAAGCTTAAATAGAGGTATGGGAAAGTCTGAGACTCGAGCCTAAGGCCTGGATTTAAAACCATGTTTGCTTCACACAGCCGCACTCTAAAATCGGAGGTCCGGCGGTGTGGGGCTCACAAAACAGTTACATAGCAACACTCATTGAACCAGATTCTTCGTCCTGGTCAAAGGTGCTAATGCGGCCGCCGAAAGTGTGAATACTGGATTCATCAAATCGGTTCAAAGATTGCCGTGTGAACTATGCGACAACTTTGACCAAACGATCGCAGAAAGAACGGGCAGACCATCCAAACTTCACGCGGGCTTCCGACTTGGACGTCTGCGTAGAATGTACACATGCATCAGATGAACAAACCGCGAATCATGCTTCAATGGCTTTCACAGGTATGGACAGGACGTATCGCGATCAGGTAAATGTCGTTCCCAAGCCACGGTTACTCAGCGACAACGGCTCCAGCTACGTGTCCGGCGACTTGGCTGACTGGCTCAAAGGCAAAGGGATGAAGCATTCTCGTGGCGCGCCGTATCATCCACAAACACAAGGCAAGATCCACTCTCATCGATACTTCGTATCGACTGCCGTGCAATGGAACGATGGCACCAAACCCTGAAGAACCGCATTCTGCTGGAACATTACTTCCTGCCGGGTGATCTCAAAGCGCAGATCGAAGCCTTCGTCGATCACTACAACCATCAGCGCTACCCTTTGACCGGCAGGTGATGCGTGCATCACCGAGAGGGGCGAGAGCCTGAACAACGTCACGCCATCTGACGTCTACTTCGGACGAGACAAGGCCATTCTACAGCAACGCGAAAGGATCAAACGAAAGACACTCGAAGCGCGGCGCTTGCATCACAGACAACGGTAACCGTTGGTTTGACCCCACATTCCCCTTGGGTGGTTAATATGCGATTCCGTCCCTTCATAGATTTGGAGGGAGTTTCTCTATGGAAGCTACGAATGAGTTTCTCACAAGAATTCCGCGTGGGTCAGACGGCAAACGGCGCTGGCCTCTTGAGTTGAAGGCGCGGATCGTTGCGGAAACGCTGATTGAGGGCGCGACTGTGAATGGGGTGGCCAAACGATATGGTTTGATACCCAGCAGCGTTTCAGATTGGCGACGCATGGCGCGGACGGGCAAGCTTGTTTTGCCCAACTTGGATGGTATGGATTTTGTGCCAGTGCAGATTGAAGGTCCTAAGCCGCTTGAGGTGGTTCCAGCGCCACCTAAAGAAGAAGCCGTTCGATGGAGCAGTCTATGTTTCGCTCTTGCTCCGTTCGTTGAGGGCATTATGTAACCCGACAAAGTGCACGGAGCTATGACTGAATCTGGTGTTTTGAGGATTTGAAGGTTGGCGGCGTATCTGGTTGATTTGTTGTTGTGAGACAGCAGGCCAACCAAAGGAGATACACCACCATGGAAACGACTAACATTGTTGATTTTGCCGGTCCAGACGGGATTACAGACACGCTGACAGAACTGCTGAGAACAGGAGCACAACAATTGATCGCAACGGCGGTTCAGGCTGAACTCGAGGGCTTTATGGCGCAGTTTTCGGCAGACCGTACTGAGGCTGGTCATGCGGCTGTCGTGCGTAACGGGCACCATCCGGCCCGCCCGTTCCAAACGGGCATCGGCCCTGTGAGTGTGCGCATTCCCAAGGTGCGTTCAAAGAACGGCCAGCCAGTGACATTCCGTTCAGCCTTGGTGCCGCCCTATGTTCGCAAAACCAAGACGCTCGAAGCCGCGTTACCGTGGCTGTATCTGAAGGGCATTTCCAGTGGCGAGATGGCCCCCGCCCTCAAGGTTCTTCTAGGCCCTGATGCGGCGGGTTTGTCGGGGAATACTGTGTCGCGGCTCAAGCGTGATTGGGCCAAGGAGTACGACGGCTGGAGGACCGCGGAATTGGACGATGAGCCATTGGTTTATATCTGGGCTGACGGTGTCCACAGCGGTCTTCGGGGCGAGGATGACAAGCTCTGCGCCCTTGTGATTATTGGCGTAACAGCCCGTGGAAAGAAGGGGTTCTTGGCCATTGAGGACGGGGTTCGCGAGTCTACCCAGAGTTGGCGCGAGGTCCTGTTGAGCCTAAAAAGCCGGGGCATGAACGCGCCCAAGCTGGCTATCGGGGACGGTGCCATGGGGTTTTGGTCAGCGCTGGACGAAGTGTATCCTGAGACCCGCCATCAACGCTGCTGGCAACATAAAACGATGAATGTGCTCAACTGCCTGCCCAAGCTGTCTCAGCCAAGGGCCAAGGCCGCGATCCACAATATCTGGCAAGCTGAGAACAAAGATGATGCAGACAAGGCTTTCGATCTGTTCATCAAAATCTACGAACCCAAATACCCAAAGGCGACGCTGTGCCTGCAAAAAGACCGAGAGGAGCTCATGGCATTCTTCGATTTTCCGGCGCAGCATTGGCAAAGTATCCGCACCAGTAATCCGATTAAATCCGCCTTTGCTACAATCCGTCACCGCACCAAGCGCTCGAAAGGCTGCCTGTCACGCGATGGCATGCTGCACATGATGTTCAAGCTGGGCCAATGTGCCGAGCAAAACTGGCGAAAGCTACGCGGCTTTGACTACCTTGCCAAAGTCATCACTGGCGTCACGTTCAAAGACGGAATTGAAACCACTGAAAACAGCCAGATCGCTGCATGACCAACATTCCTCAAACACATGGTGTGAGTGCGGCGGCCGCTCTCCAATGGCGGGCGAGGTCATGTATATTGGCTTCACAGTGTCAGTCAAAAGGAGAACGACCATGAAATATTTTGTAGGACTTGATGTCTCTCTGAAAGAAATTTCAGTGTGTGTGATTGATGGCGATGGAAAGATCAAAGCCAGAGGTACTACACCTGCGGACCCTATGGCTGTAAAAAGCTGGTTCAAAAACCGCTCACTCGAGCCAGAAACTATTGTTCATGAAAGCGGCCAGCTGTCCATCTGGCTGCAACGCGGTTTTCTCGAACTCGGCCTTCCGGCAATTTGCATTGATGCCCGACGGGCCCATAAAAGCCTGTCAGCCCGGCTGAATAAGTCAGATGCTTCCGATGCTGAAGGGTTGGCTCAACTTGCCCGAACAGGATGGTTCACTCCAGTTTTTGTCCGCAGTGTTGAGGCAGATCGGTTGCGGGCGTTGGTGGGAGCAAGGGAACGTATGATACGATTGCGCAAAGATCTTGAGGGGCACATCCGGGGTGTTTTGAAAACGTTTGGAATTCGCATGACCGGCGTGCCCCAGGGAAAGTTGCGCCAAAAATTCCGTGACCAACTGGCCGCTGCGGGAGAAACTGATCCCGTGTTGCGCACCATGGCCGACGCCTTCATTGATATCCATGCAATGCTGTGTAAAGCTACCGCTGACCTTGGAAAGGCGTTGAAAACCAAAGCCGAAACGCATCCGATAGCCAAACGTTTGACGACGATTCCAGGCGTTGGCCCCATCGTGTCACTCAGTTTCATTGCGTTGATCGAAGATCCCAGTAGGTTCACGAAATCCACTGATGTGGGTGCCTACCTTGGCCTGACTCCCAAGCGATACCAATCAGGAGAAATTGACTGGTCAGGGCGCATATCGAAACGAGGCGATAAGGCCATGCGGTCGCTGCTAGTCGAGTCCGCGTCCACCTTAATCCGAAACGTCAAAAGGTTTTCGGCTCTGAAATCTTGGGCAATCCGATTGGCTGTGTCTGACGTCAGCACCTGCTGGACAGATTTGAGTATTTGAATAATGGAGGATTTCTGGTTCATCTTATCGATTAGGAGATCGAGATGAGCAAGAGACCACAAACATCGAAAGATGCCGCCGACAAGGTATTGCGGAGAGCCTTTATTACAGTTGGTCGAAGGAGTTCCTTGAAGCAGGCAAGCGTCGGCTATCGGGTGATACGGCGCGTCAGGCCACGTCACCTGAGGTGAAGGATTTGCGTTCTGAGTCCTTGGCCCAGAAAGAATGTGTGGCGGACCTAACACTTGAGAACCGTTTGCTCAAAAAAAGCATGACAGGGGCTGGGGGATACGAGGAATGAGATATCCTGCATCTGAGAAGCTTGAGATCATCCGCACCGTTGAGGGGTCGCATTTGTCAGTCAAACAGACCCTGGACATGTTGAGCATTCCACGCAGCACTTTTTACCGATGGTATGATCTATATGTCGACGGCGGGTTTGATGCGTTGGCTGACATCTCGCCGCGCCCAAGGTCAGTCTGGAACCGCATCCCAGACGCCAGACGCGATGATCTGATTGAGTTCGCACTCGAGCACGAGGCGTTGTCGACGCGGGAACTTGCGGTCAAATACACGGATGAGAAACGGTATTTTGTCTCTGAATCATCAACTTACCGCATTCTCAAAGCAGCCGACCTGATTACTGCGCCTGATTACGTGGTGATCAAAGCGGCTGACGAGTTCACGGACAAAACCACAGCCATCAACGAGATGCTCCTCTCGGCGTTTGCTGCGCAAAAGCCTGCCGGGCAGCGGGACAGACAGACTTTACTTACTTCAAGATCATCGGCTGGGGATGGTATTATCTCAGCACAATCTTGGACGACTACAGCCGCTACATCATCGCTTGGAAGCTTTGCACAAACATGCGGGCAGAAGACGTAACAGACACGATAGAACTGGCGCTGGCGGCATCGGGTTGCGACCAAGCCGTCGTGCGCCATAAGCCGCGTCTGCTCAGCCTCTCTCATTGATACTGCGTATCAACTGCCGAGCAATGGATAACGGCTCCTGCTACATCTCTGGTGACCTGGCCGAATGGCTGGAAGGCCAAAAAATGAAGCATGTCCGTGGGGCGCCATTCCACCCACAAACCCAGGGTAAAATCCACTCTCATCGATACTTCGTATCGACTGCCGTGCAATGGAACGCTGGCACCAGACCATGAAGAACCGTGTTCTGCTGGAAAACTATTACCTACCGGGCGACCTTGAACGCCAGATCGGCACGTTCGTCGACTACTACAACAACCAGCGCTACCCTTTGACCGGCAGGTGATGCGAGCATCACCGAGAGGGGCGAGAGCCTGAATAACGTCACACCCGCCGACGTCTACTTCGGCCGCGACAAAGCCATTCTCAGAGAACGGGAGAAGATCAAGAAACAGACAATCAGAGGACGACGCTTGCAACATCAAAAGCAAGCAGCATAATCAATCACACAAACGAACCAGAGCCTCCAATACTCAAGCCCCTCTGACGTCCAACTTTATATGACGACGGACATTGGCTGGTCGCAAAGGCTTCCGAAAAGCAGCCATTGCGGTTGCAAGGAAGATCGCCGTCTTGATGCTCACACTTTGGAAGACCGAGACCGACTTCCAATGGACCAAGGAGGCAAAATCTTAACCTGAATTTCTGCTCCTACAAGAGCGGAAAGCCCGGTCCCTACGGGACGGAGGCTGATTGATCTCGTAAATCTGGTTGAGGCCTAAACCTCGCCAAACACATCTGATGACGATCTGCCCCCGAAAGCCATCATGAAGCGTCCATGCGACGACTTCGGAGAGAACCATGACCCCGGACGGACACCCAACTTACCCACTTGACACAAGCCGCACTCAGAGAACCAGATTTGACAATAGCTCGAACTTGATCATCTCCCGTGCCCAATAGTGGGCACTACCGCAAGCCTCCAGTACCACCATAGCAGGAGGTTGGGCGGCCATAAATTTTCTGAACTGCAGTCGCGTCAGTCTTTTGCTGTACTTCCGATGCCCCGTCATTGACGCGCCATGGGCTTGGAAAACGTTCTTTGCCAGATCGACCCCGGTCATTGTATCCTTCATTTTGCCGTCCTCTCCATTTTGTGGTTCACAGACCACCATCTTGGCACATTGCGATGCCGTCAGTGAGAGGGCGGCAACCACCCCATCTTCAGTACCTGGAAAATCACATCCGTAATCCTACCGTCGTCAGACGGTAGTCGTTTAGTTTAAGCGCCATTTTGCGTTTGATAATGGCGCCTTCAAATCAGGTTAAAATCCACGTTTAGCACCCGTTCACCCACACTTATTGACAAGCGACCCCACAAAGTGTGACTTTTGACCTATTTGGTGACGAGGGAATTAGAATATGAAAGCCGCACTGATCTCAACAATATTTTTGTTTAGCGCCAACACTGCCATTGCAGAGAATAAGGACATCGCTTGTGAATATGGTGACCAGACTTTTTGGGGCGTGGTTGCGTCCCAATTCGATGGGGAATGGGTGTTGGAACACCATGCCGGAGTCGTCACCTCGGGAGGGATGGCCATTCCGTTTCCTGCGTCGAGCGAAGTTGAACATATCACATTAACGAGTGAAAATAGTCTTGGCGAAGGCACCGTCGTTTTGAACCACCCCGAGGCGCCGAGCCCCGTAAATTTGGAATGGGTGGATGAACCAAATTGGTTTTTTGATGGCCATCAGTCTGGTATAAAACTCGACCCCATTCCAGAACCGGTTCTAACCACGGACTATCTTGAAAAACTCTATGGCTGTAAAAACGATCAAATGGCGCGGCTTGTGGGGCGTGCGACCGCTGAAGTGAATGGACAGAAAATGGATTTCACTTTCCGGCTTTTGGTGCTGGACCCTGAAACTATTTACGGCGTCATGCATATCTCTGGTGTATCACAAGGTCGCGCATTCAATGCATGGCGCTCGGTGTTTTTAGAACGCTAGCCTCGCCACACAATTTACACAGGATTTTATCTGGAGAGAATATGTATTTTTCAGCATCAAATTTTAGGCTTACCGCGTTGACCGCAATTATCAGCCTGACATTGGCGCAACCTGTCATTGCAAAAGACCTAAGTCCGTCACTTACTGAGGAATTCATTCGAGAGACGATGGCCTTTGAACCCGATGAAGCGCTGAAATTCGCTGAATGCGCTGACAAACCCCACCCGAGGTGCACCTATGTTTGGGGTAGCCCACACAAAAAAGACGAGGTGCGTATCAATGCGGGGCTCGCGCCAGAAGGTAAAAAGCTAATGATAATCTTTGCCCAAGGCGCCAGCGCGAAGAATTTTGATCAAGTGACTGCGGTTTATTCCGACGCCGAACCAATTGAAAACCTGGGCATCGCCGCTGTGTGGTCGCCGCGCCGTCATCAGATTTCATTGATGACCGAGACGTTTTTGATCATGCACGTCAACATCGAAGACGCCGGAAATGATAGCCTTAAAACAGTTGCTGTAGACATCGCAAATCACATTCTGGTGGCTCAGTAGTCCTGCTATTGCTTTGTAATACATTGTGCCAATTTTGGGCTGCATTTTGTAAAGCAAACGGGCGCAATATTGCCGCTCATTAGTTTGCCACACAAGCAATCACAGCGACTCGACGCCTTTTGGGGTGCTTTCGCGGGTTTGGGAGCGCCGGATGGGTCGCTCTCTCCACCGCCCGTACCAACATCCGTTCCGGGGCGCGGTTTAGGGCGCGGCGGCGGTGGCAAGGGTAGGTTTGGCCGATCACCCCAACCGGGTGGACGACCAATATTAAAAATCCCATGCTCAAAGGTGACCGTCGGTGGGGCGGCTCCGATACTGACCAATCGGTTGAACTTATCAAACCGGTGGAGTGTCGTTTTTCCATCAATTTCCACCAGCAAGTCCCGACAATCCTCGGCTGCTGCAGGGCAACCATAACTCACGATGGCGGCCATGGCTGGGTCGTCCTCCATCAAATTGGTGATGACGCGAAAGTTCCACCATTCCTGAAAAAGCCACGGCATCCGCGCGGCATATTCCGACCCAACTTTAGGTGCCCAAGGGGGCGGTTTAATAGAGGACCCAAGTTGCGCAAACATAGCCCGCATCATCCCATCAGCGCCTGGAGGAAGTTTGATCCATCCGCCATCTTGCGGAATATTGGCGGCAAGTCTTCCAACACCCACATAAATTTTTTCACCCTGGGGTCCGTGCAATTCGCTGTAATCGCCTTTACCAGTGTAGATAGCCGTTCCGCCCGAGGCGGCATCCTTGGTCTTGATCTGGCAGTCGTCACCCTGGGTCGTAACGGTAGCAACCGTAATCACATGTTCGGTCGGATTGTCACCGCCATATTTCAGCACAAAATTAATGTCCGCATCGCCAGCTATTACAAATTGGCTTTTCTCTTGGGATATTACTTGCCCGTCGCCCGCAACCTGCCACTCGGCATAGCCCTTTTCGATTTGCTTCGCGATATCGGCTTGTGTGACATCGCTCAGCTTCGGATCCAGGGAGAGCGTAAACGGAGCTGACTTCAAATAGCAAATATCTGGGGCCCATCGCACTCTTTGAAGCGATTGTTTCAGAGTGTAATTTTTCGCGCGGGATTCTTCTGGTTTACGGCTGACATTCGCCACTCGGTTAAACAACTTTAACTGTGCCGCTGATGGATTCGCCCAAACGGCACGTTTATATTTACTAGTTTTTTCAACAACTTGACTGTCCACCACCATTGAAAGAGGGTCTTCGCCCGTGTTGTTTTTTTCAAACTCTTGAACGAACAGGAACACTTGGTTTTCCTGCTTTGGCGATTTTGGCCACGTTCCTTTACCAAAACTAATCACGACCTCGCGTGGATCTGCGGCAATACTGTCACTTTCCCCATCATAGTCGGATGTGCCGGCTTCATCTGTTGGCGAGAACTCAAACTCACCTTTGTTGGCTTGGGGCGAAAAATGCTCTTCTATATCATCCGCGTGTCGGGCGATGAATTCAGGGAAATAGTCGAACAACCCTTCCCACTTAACATCGGTTGCATGGCTTTGTATCGTTTTATCCAGCCATATTAAGCCTGAGTGGGCTGGGTTTGGCTCTTGATGGGATGTCTTCGCCAGATATTCTTCTGGATTAGCAGGATTGAGGTCGCGCCCCAGATTAAAGAAGAAGTGGCCACGACGATAGTCCGCCTCACTAGCTATTGCATTGAGCGTATCGAGTATTCCGCTCACATCTTCAGTGTAGGAGCATTTATCGTTAGAGCCAGAATAGAATTGGTCTGGGCTTCCGTGTTCTAAAAACTTTGAAGTGTCGCTGAGTGCGTCAGCGATAACCTCGAGTTTTTGTTGGCCTGCAAAGTGGAGTGGCTGATCATAATCAGATTTGCGGCCGAGCGCTGCTCCGTCAGTTTTGGCTGTTGCCCCAAAATCGGAGAAATAAAATGCGGAAAATGCCTCTGAAGTACTCTCATAAACCCAATTGAAATTCACATCATCCGCAAGCGGCCTCCATTTTCCATACTGAATCATGTGCATGAATTCATGGGCGACGAAACGATCTAAGTTGGGATGACGAATATTGCCAAAAGTTCGTCTAATATTCGAGAGCAAGACATAAAGCTCATCTGATTTCATGCCGCCGCCACGCGCCGCATATGCATATGTAAATGGGCTATCAGCACAGCCTGTCAGAATTACAGCCTCCCTATTTGTAGGCGGAGGGAACCCGGCCGATGAACTCCATCTGTCAATACTGCTAAGCATATTGCTCAGCCCGTTGCGAACCGATTCCGATAATTTTTTTTGCTCTTCTTTTGACAATTCATAAGTGCTTCTCGCGGACTGATCATCCAGATAGCCAGCGGGCTTTTTCAGCTCGGGCAATTCGATTTTAACATCCCAAAGCTCATCAGCGGTAGCCAATATCGGGGCTGCAATCACTCCCATACCGAAAGCTGCAGCAAAAATGAGACCGCGGTTTTCCGCATGGGAGCGAAGTTTCTTGAGCGCAATCAGCATATCACACGCCCCCTAGTATGATGAATTTGAAGATTGTCGATTCCGAATTTGTCCTAAGCCGCAGGCCCATCAATTCGGACTAAAGCGCCTGCTCCATCGGTATAGCATTCCCATGGAGAGCCGGCTGGGTCGTTGAGAATTGTGGTTTGAGCACCCGATGATGTTGACACATAATTGTTTGAAAACAAATCGGTTCTAGCGACACCTGAATGGGCAGCCACTGCATCGAGGCATGTTCGAGCAACAATCCGCGCGTCATTGCTCGGAACGTCTGAAATAACTTCGTCGGATGTATCCGTAACACAGCCAGAGATAAGTGTAACGGATGCGAGAATAACCGGAATACTAAGTTTCATTTTGGTATCCTTATTTGTTAAAATTATTTGTCAGACACGTTCATCCAACACTTATGAACCTTGCTCTAATTATTTCGATACAGGGTCTAGATTTACGTCGAACTGACCCGAGACCATTTTTGGATCGCGGGTATCAAGTGTTCGCAGATAATCCGTGGAGTAGTATATTTCGCCTTCAAAGCTCCCCTTCACATGAAGCGTATCGCCTTGAATACTGGCTTCTTCGATAGTGAATTTTGCGTCGCCACGCGACCCGAACATGCCGCTATAGCCCTCCTTTAAGTAAGTAACTTCGGGGGTTGCAACCGCAGGAGTGGCGTTCAGATTGAAAAGTTGAAATCCAATTAAGAGGGTGCCTTTGATGGCATCAACCGTGTCGGCGGTTGGTTGGGCAAAGATGTTAACGTCGGCCAGTGGACCCATGTTGGTCCAGTCACTTTGGCTTTTTCCATCATCGGTTGTGACAAACCACTGCAACTCTTCACCGTCAAACTGCCCCGTGATGGTGCCGATCGTTTCCTGCGATAACGCGGGCACAGATAGTAGTTGAAAAGCAAGGGCAGTGGAGATGAATTTACCGTTAACCATTGAAACACCAATTCTAATTACAAATAAAACTATGTTTTTGAGAACAATAAAATTGTTCAGAACCTGTAGAATGAGGGCGATTTTAGGTCGAGGCTAACGGTTTGGCCCGCTGTTTGGCAATAGTGTTACAAGTTTGATTTCCTTTTCGAGTATTTTCGTGCCAACTCTATTTCTGACAATGGGCGGTTTTTGTACCGTCTGAATGAGCAATTGGTGCCCCGTTAATCCCCCAGTTTCAGGTCAATATTATTGGACCCAGCGGCGCAATTTTCGGCCATGAATAGGACGATGCGCTCTTGTGCTTCCATCGCTTTACGCAACGCTGCGGATGGCTGTTTGAATGTGGGTGCGGCGCGGGGTGCCGTCGGTCGGAAAGGGTTGTCACTCAGTCGGGGTGCTCCGTTTTTTGGCGGCTGTGATCCGCATCTGGTACTCACTTCTGATGGACTTCAGCCCGACGGCGCGGATGATGAATCCGTGGTCGGGCATCATTCCCAGCATCTTTGCGAGCAGCGCTGTGGCTTCGAGATCGTCATCGGTACGGTCCAGTCGATCCTGCGCCTTGGATGCAGCGTCTGAGGCACGTTTTACGGCGCTTGTTGTCAGGGAGATGAGGCTTCTGGGGGTGATTGGCCAAGCAAAGCCGCGCATAGGGCCAGACGGGACGATTTGCCGATGGGTGCTAGACGACGGGCACCCGCATGGATCGCGGCGGCACGACTGAAGTCTGCGGCACGGGCGTACGTGGCGACAATCGCATTGTACGCGGCATCGACTGAATTATTGAATTTGATTGTGTGGGCTTCGCGGTCGTTTTCGCACCCTGCCTCTTCATCGCGGGATGCTGAATGCAACTGACGGCGTGTATGTTGCGTGCTTTTGACCAACTTGCGAGAGAGGGTGGGGGCTGTGGTCACTGTGAGCATTCTGGCAGTCCTACACGGTTAAGGTAAGGACATATTGCTCCAAATTGGACGCGATATTCAATTAATTGTTTATTTATAAAGCGTTCTGATACACACTTGATGCGCTACGTGATTTTGATTGCTTCCAGTTGGCGAGTTTTTGGGCACATGCGGGATCGCGGCAAATGCGGTCGTTGTCTCCGACTGGGGTGCTGTGCTTACGGCTGATGGTGCGGTCGCAGTAACAGCAAACGATACGAGCACGGCGCGTGGGCTTGCTATAGTCGTCCGTGGGATTTGCTGCGGCAAGTTGCACGCCTCTTGGTTTGTCTCGATGTTTTGCGGCTTGGTTCTCACGGGCTGCGTAACGCATCATCTCGGATAATTCATCAATGTCGGGCACATGGTACGGCATCAACGGTCCTGAATTTGTTGGAGTAGATCGGCGGTGGTGGATGAGAGGTAACGCGCTTGTAATTTCATGGCGTTTCGAAAAGGGGCATCCATAGCAAAATCGCCAAAATTTCCCATAAAAATGACCGCATTCAACTTTTTGAGACCGTGGACTTGTGCGAGACGACGAATGCAAAAGCGAAAATAAAGCACGGTTTTTTCGTGGTCGTCTGACGGGGGCCAATTAGGCTGACCGACGGCGGCAACTATCTCGGCGTTTGAGTACGTGTCATTCATTAATTTGGCTTGTCAGTGTTGAGCAGTTGTTCCTCCATCCAAGACTCGAATGTTTCAACAGGCGGGGCGTTTGTTAACGGGCTTGCGACGTGAGGCTGGGCGTGGGGTGCGAAATTGTGACGGTTCTGGGCGTCCTTCAGTCGCAAGGATGCTGCCCTCAAGAGATTTGCGAACAACGTCCGCTGCTGGCCAATGATCGCGATTGCGGGATGCGCTTTTATTATGCCAGTTCTCGGATTCTCGATGATCAAACAGTCGGGCGGCGAGATCGATTTATTCAGGCTGCGGATCGTCTGAGCAACTTGCCCAGCTTGGACGATCAATGCCAGATCGCTGTAATTCCACTCGGCTCGGCTGCGGTAAAGAGCCTGATAAACTGTAATGCCGTACGGGGTAAGTTCGCTGTATCCCGTAACATCTTGCGGGGCGGTGCGTGCGGTCAAGTCTGGGGCTTGGGCAGCTGCGAGTTTGCCGCTGACGGTGTCGGATCGGGTTTTGCGTGCCATTGGGCGGACCTCCTGTGTGATGATATAACGTAACACACGTTTGAGGATCGGGACAATACTCTGGATTTGCGTAGAAATACGCATCCGGATACGCATTTGCCTAGAACGTTCCGGATTTGCGTGGATCGGGCTGGAATAACACCCGTTCTGGGGCGGCTGGGGAGTTGTAAAATATTCCAAGTTCGGTCTCAAAAAACCCATTGCGTTAGAAGAAGGCTTCCAAATGCGGTGTTGAAAGGTTTATCTACGACTGGTCATACCCTCCCCTAAGTCATTAAAACCACTCACCTTTCACGCAACGGCCCGTGACGGGGCGTGACGTGCTGGGGCGGTGCTCTTGCGGTGCGTGCTGGGTTTTTTGAGAACGGGGAAACGGGATGTCTGTTTTGTGGCCCCCTGTTTTGTGAGGCGGTCGTGCTCGGGATGTGGTGTGGTGCATGGCGGGGCGTTGCGTGCTGGCATGGTGCGCTTGCGGTGCGCGACGTTACTGGTTTAGGCCAAGTAGTAACTTAAGTTGTTCAGAGTTTTCTTTACTTTGATTGACAATTAAAGGGTTCGCAAACTCCCATTGTTTGAAGCTTTGATACGAACGACTATTAACTATTGCCTTCTCTTTGGTCGGCAATTGATCGAATTTAGATATGTCCATTTCGTCAACGAAACTCAATTTTACATTCATATAGTGAGTCATGCAAAACTGCACTTCAGAGACCGTCAAAACGTTCGATTCAGACAAAAGAGAACATCTATAATATATACCAAGGCTTCTTGAGAATTGTTCGTTTTCAAGATTTGATCTAATGTCCTTACTGTTTAAGTTACGCGTTGAAGCTTTAGACTCAATATCCCAAGCCGTATAAATCAGTAGGTAAATGAGGAAAATTGTTGTGGGAATTGCCAGCATTAAAGCTGACTTTTGATAACTTTTAGCGTGATGTAAAACCGTCTTTTCTACCCCCACTTAAAATGTTTCCAGCATTTCTTCGAGCGTAAGCCACAAGTTTATGTATCTATTTTATTAAATTAACCCAATGGCCTGCGGAATTCACACCTAAAAAAAGTGCGCTCATAAAATAACTGAAGTCCGTCTTGAAGGTCTTCTTTATAACACAAAAACACGTTTCTGTGAAGACACTCTCATTTTGTGCCCCCTATGCTGGGGACGTAATCGGACAGAAGGCGGGGCGTGGTCGGGTGAGCGGGTGCATAGATCGCAAGCGGTGTGGTCACGTGCTCGGGGCGAGGTCGGGCTGCTTAATCTTACGCAACTTGCTTGCTACCTGATCGAACAGATCGGCCAGTTCACCAACAGGCTGTTGGTCAGGGTTGGCAATTCCAAGCAGGATCGAACGGGCGATCACTTGCAAGGCATTTGATGAGACGGGTCCATTCGATACGTTCTCCATCGCGGAATACATTTCGGTCGCTTCAATACTGCTTATTCGGAGATATGATTCAGGCGACGTATTGTAACGTTCAGCTGCTGCTGATGCGTGGGCTACGTCTTCCTTCATCGCTGCGGTGATGTGATGAAAGATGCTATTGGTATTCTCAGCATCGATCTCGGCAAACTTGCGGGTCTGCCATTGGGCGTTCGTTTCGGTCATTTGTATCTCCTTCGTTACGTTATATAATATTTTACGTTCGGTCCGTTTAACGTTCTCTTTGTTTAGTGGCTAGGGTGGCTAGGGTTTTCTGAAAAGCTATTACATAAGGAGAAAAAGAGTCCCTATATATACTATATGTGATTCCAGTTTGTGGCTTGAACCCTAGCCACCCTAGCCACCCCTGACAGCTAGACCACCAAAACCATTCAATCGGACGCCAATTGTCGTGGAAGCCCGTTTTTTGGTGATGTTGTACTGTTTCTTCTTCACGCCCGTCACGAACCCAGTCTCACTCCAACCGACCATGTCGTGCTCATGTGCGAACTCGTTGAACATGCGGAACAACTCACTCGTTGAGACAAAGTCTTCCTGATTGCCCGTAAACGTCACGTGTTTGTCAAAGAACGCACCGATTGGGTCCATCACCAGCTGCGCATCTGCAAGCGTTTTCGCGTGGGTGGTCGTAGACGCGAACCGTTTGTTCTCACGCAAGCGCTGCCAACCTTGAACTGCCCATGTGAGGATCGCGTCGGACTCAGCCTTCAACTTGGCATCAAGTTCCGCGTCTTCACGTCCGAGGAATGATGTCGGTGTTCGCAGATATACGAACCGACCAGCAACGGCACCGTCATAATCGTGGAAGGATGGAACGCTGTTACCAAAGACGACCAGACGGGCTGTATGTTGCCCCTGCCAATCGGTCTTATACTTACGCTCAACGGATACGTTGTCCTCACCTGTGATCGTCAGGATCATCTCAGAGATCGCCGCGTGGTTTGCATCCTTTGTCAGACGTACGTCGGGAAAGAAGACGACGGATTTCCCGATCATACCTTCCATGTCGAAATCTTTCCCGAGGCGGGATGATTTCACACTGGCGACCAAATCGGCCATGAGGTGCTTAATGAGCCGCTGGTAGGTTCCTTTCCCGCTGCGGGTTGGTCCCGTCACCATGAATGATTTTTGCATACTGGTGTCGCCACTCAAAAGGTATCCCGTCACCTCTTGTGCAAGAGCGAATTGATCCTCACCAAACGCGTCGATCAGGTATCCCGCTGCGACCGTTCCAAAGAGGGTCTTGGATTCATCCCAGTTTGCGTTGACGTACGTCGTGTTAAAGAAGGTGGGATCATGTGGCACCAGAGTCCCTGTATCGAGATCGAGAATGCCGTTTAGCGTTGCTGACCACGTCCCTTTTCGTCCGTCAGGCCACCCCATAGGCATGGACCGTTTACGGGCTGTGGTCGCTTGCAGGGCGACCAGATAGTTTTTGCATACAGGTATCGTCGCGATCACCAGATCACGGACCATGACGCCCTCTTTGTCGGGTCTCTCGATACACAGGCATTTTGAAATCCAGTGAAACAAAAGGTCTTTGAGTTCGTCCTCGCTGACTGTCTCCCAATGCGTTTGACGCCAAACATAAGTCACCCCTTGCCACGTCGTGATTGTCGGAGTGCCGTTGTGCGTGAAATATCGTTGAACAAAAGCACCCACATTCGTAGCGAAATCGCGGGGATCGACGGGTGCTCGTGACCATAGGTCTGGGATGGTCATCTCCTGCAATGCTTCAAAGGTGTCCACTGCCTCACCTAACAACACTTCAGGCATCTCACTTACTAACGTTGCGCCTGTGGGCAGCTGCGGATTCTGAGGCATCCTCGCAAGGATCGCGGCGTCATGTGTGGTCCGTAGCTGTCCCTCAAGATCGTCTGGCAACACACCACCATGAGCCTCACGAGCCTTGAACACCAGTGATCCGAACCCGCTGGTTTGATCGTTCGGCCACATATTACGGTGCCACGTGTGGTCCGTCGTTTCTTCGTCAAAAACGCCAACGGCCTTGGCGGACCATTTATGCCAAATCTCTTCGCCAGCGTCAGGCCCGACCGCATTGAAGAGGGCAAGTCCGATGTCCTTCCATCCTTTCCAGTCTTTGGTCTGGTTGGGTATGCACTCCATCACGTGCGCGACCAGCTGAGGGTCGGCGGTAAGTCCAGACTTGGAGGTCTCGCCACTCCCCTCGGATTCCGTTCCGTATCGTGTCGGAGTGATCCCAAGTTGCCCAGCGGCAGTAATACAAATATCCACGAGGTGATCCATTCCAGCCTGATCGATCTCGGGCAGTGAATCCAAATGCGGTATGCCGTCATGACCTTCCCAATGATATGTCGAGCCACTGGGATGGATACCCGCGACGACGGCTTGAGACGGCTTTCCCGATCCTGCCATGCCCATTACTTCGACAAGGTGACCGTCCGACAAGGGGATTTGTCGGCGCTTTATCTGATCGCCTTTCACCCTGAACATCATTAAAAATTTCGGTGCTTTGCCGATCCTCACGGGCGCTGTAACACCCGCGTTACGCAACGCGTTCCGAATATGGGCAGTTGCTATAGGGTTGGTGACATCCACGTCCAAAGCCGCGACTGTTAGGCCCATTTTCAGGCCACAGGACGCACCAGCGGCGTCGTGTGAGGCCACTTCATCATGTGAGATGGTGCCTTCGTTCCATTTTCTTCTGCGCACCCAGTATCCTATGGCAAGGTATTTGCCGGGCGTTTTGCCGAATTGGCTGTCGTCCAATTCCAAGGCTGGGTTGGTTGAGCCATCCGCATTGCGGGTCTCAGGTTTGAGCACGGCACCGACTGGAATTAACGGCACGAGATCACTAAGCGCAAATCCCGCATTTAGTGCCGTTTGTAGGTTCGGTAACAATATCTGAGTGAATCCGTCGGATAATGCTTGCGCGGTTCCTGTAATACGATTATTATTCACGTGGGTGTCCTCTTAGTGGTCAACCCGTACACCGCTATCCTGAGCGGCTCGGTCTTACTGACAGTTTCGCGATTGTTTTTGACCCGTCCCAATCGTCAGCAAACGTGGGACGGGTCGTTCTTTTATTATTCAGGGAAATGATTGGCGAAAGACGGTTCTAGTTTGAATACGTCTTCTTTGAGCACGAGGGTCCAATCGTCAGCAGAACTGCCGATAAAATCAGCATTCAGGAACTTCGGGTCGTCGCGGTTCTGATAAAGACCTTTGATGCGATCAAACCGTTCGAGACCCCTGAACGAACCGAACGCCGCAACGTTGGCTAGTCCGAGTTTTGTGTAGGGCGCACCGAAATAGGTGGCGATGAAAACGGGTTTTTTTCTCATACCGACACCACGTCACCAACCCGCAACGCCTCAAACGAGTCACGACGGATGCGGCGCGAACGTCCGATTTTGTAACTCACCAGATCGCCCTTTTTGATCAGGTCGTACGCCTTATCGCGTGAAATCTGCAAACGATCCATCACGTCCAAAACGGTTAAATCGGTGTCTTTATCTAAGATCGGCATGTGAAATCTCCTTAGCCTTTTTCGTTGACTGAGGGTGCTGATTTCAGGCTGTCGATTCAAAAGGAGTTACGACGGATATTTTTCCTTCGCTAACTCCTTTACGCGTCGTGCCTGAGACTCTGGACTAGCTTCGACCTGCAACACATTGAATACAAGAGTCAAAAAGTCGAACCAAATACCACTTGTTTTGCTGGTGGTTGGGTTGATGGTCAATGTGGGCAAGCGTCCTGTAATCTCTACAAACACCTCACCAGCGGCATCCGCAATTGCAACGGCACGGTGCTTGCGTGTTTGGTCTAACCCCTCACTTGTCCCAATTTCACACGTCGAGGCGGCTTCTGTAAAATTGGCAAGCGTGCTTTGGAATTGATGCATGTCGATCAACTCTCTACCCAACGCATCAACAGCGTTTTTGTGTAGTCCATCAATGGACCGTGCCAACCGTTCACATTGTGCCACCAGCTGCGAGATTTCCCCTACCGACTTGCATTCACTCGCGGGTCGGTTGCGGTTCTGGGTGGCTTCTAGCCCAATGTCGCTCGCATCAAAAATGTGTTCGGCGTGCGCTTCTATTACATGAGGGCGATACCGTTCGGAACGTGGCAGGGTGTTAATCGCATCAATCAATCCCCTGCCCCATATGCTTTCCGCAAATGAACACGGGAACCCGTCTAGACCGATCATGTGACGACCAGCGAGTCCAGATAATCAGCCCATTTTTGCAACCATTCCCGCGCGGGTCCGTTTAGGCTGGCATGGTTATAAATGGAGTCGATGGATGTGTTTTCAACGTGGTTGGATACCCTGTCGCGGATTTCCTTTCCTGCACCGTGTTCAGCTAACCACGTCAAGCAAAGGTGCCTTAGCTTGTGAGATGTGAATCCATTGGGAACACCTTCCATCTTTTGCAAACTACGACCGACCGCGTTTCGAATAATGTGGGTGTCGCCGCGCTCACTTGGAAACACAAACGGGCTGTCTGATTGCCGTGCTTTCAAAAGCGTGATCGCTTGCGATGAGAGCATCACACGGTGCTCGTGCCCGTTCTTTGATCGCTCGGACGGCAAGACCCAAACGTCGCCTTGCACCTCATCCCAAGTCATGCCTAAAACTTCAGTCACACGGCTGCATGTTAGCGCCTGTAGATGGATCGCTTGTCCTACATCCCGTATCGATCCGCACCCCTTCAAAACGGCTCTCAGATCGGCCTCAGACGGGACGTATGCGGTCACTTTCCTTTGTGGCAACATGACGGTCGAAACTGGATTGAATGTATCAGCTGGCAACCATGTGTCCGCGTCGAGATTACCGATCTTGCGACTCCCCTTAGTCGCAACATTGAACATCCCAGACAAAACACCTCTCACCTTTTCGGCCTCTCGTGGCGCTCTTTTGGTTAGAGGTATCAATATTTCGCGCACATGTTGGGCCGTGAATTGAGTTGCTGGTAAATTGCCGTAATTCGGGCGCACATACTTTTCCAAATACGTTTCGTCCATCTTCCAACTTCGTTTGGTCGGCTGCGCATAGTCCGCAATATACTTGTCAATCAATTCGCCAATGGTCAGAACGTCAGCGACCTCAACTGGTTCAACACCAGTTCGCAACGCCTCGCGCAATTCGCTCCACTTTATCCGTGCATCCGCGAGTCCCAATGCTGGAAATGTCCCGAATTGCCGCTCCACTTTCTTTCCCGTTTTCGGGTCGTTGTGGCGATATATCCAAATTTTTCCCGTGCGCTTGCCGTGGCGCATGATGAGACCCGAACGATTGGGGTCGTTTAGCTTTGCTCCGACCGCAATGTTTTCGTAGTCTAAAGCAGTGAGATTCCTCACACTTTTACCCTTTGCCGAGTCGAGTGCTTTGAGCAAGAATTCCCGTGTTTGGCCTCTAACACCTGTGTCAATCGCGGCCTCAATATGGGAGATAGCGTCGAGTTTTGCGGTCATCGGGATTTGGTATCCTGCACTAAAGTTTTTCCATTCTTTTTCCAAATACCCCAGCTTTGGGCGTATTGCAACGGACAACCACGTACAAACTCTATCTTCAGTATTGTAAAATAATTATTATATAACAACAGCTTGAATCATTTTGTTAAGCAAATTCAAATAGTTGAGAGTCGGCCATGTAACAGGACTTTTTGGCAACAGAAACCTGCACCTACTCCCCTTGTATTATTTCTCACGACCTCAAGCGCTTTTCCGCTCGATATGGGCAATCTGTCGCGCATTTTTAATCACGAAAATGTCATGGCTTGTTTTTCTTTCTGCGCCGGATCAAATGGCTAAAAAAGAGTCAGGCAGTCCTATGAGAAACATCGCTTTTATCCTTGCTTCCGCGTCCATACTTTTGGCCGCATCCTCCATCGTGGCAAATGTGCGCCACCCAGAAACAGCGCGCAAAACCATCCAGTATAGCGTGCCCCATACGTTCAACCCTTCGTATGGCGGCTCGTCGTAAACCCACGCTCCCTAACCCCTCCCGCATCACACAATTTCGGACCACGTCAATCCCCGCCTTAACAGCGGCAACTCAACCTGTTACCTCTTGAGAAATCCAGACCGACAGGGCCGAAATGACTCCGACATTCTCCGATTCTACCCGTGTTTTTGCCCGTATCGGGCTTTTGTCTTTTGGCGGCCCCGCAGCGCAAATCGCGGTGATGCACAAAGAGCTGGTGGAGGAGCGCCCGTGGTTGAGCGAAGAGCAATTCCTGTCGGCCTTGTCGTTTTGTATGCTGCTTCCTGGCCCTGAAGCGATGCAATTGGCCACCTATGCGGGATGGCGGTTGCACGGGGTGCGTGGCGGCCTGATGGCGGGGGCTCTGTTTGTAATCCCCGGAGCGTTGGTCGTATTGGCACTGGCCATATTCTATGCGCTCTATGGTAATGTCCCTCTGGTTGAAGCGCTTTTCCTTGGGGTCAAAGCCGCCGTTGTGGTGATCGTGATCCAAGCCCTGCTCAAAGTTGCCAAACGTGCCCTCAAACACCGCGCGGCATGGGCGATTGCGGCGGCAAGTTTCGTGAGCATCTTTTTTCTAGCCCTCCCTTATCCTTTGATCGTAGCGGCGGCAGCACTCGCGGGCGTGGTCTTTTTACCCAAACAAAGCGTGCCTCCTGTGGCAATCACACAACCCAAATCCGCACACCCTGCCCGCACCATCGCGATTTGGGGCAGCCTTTGGCTCTTCCCCCTGCTTTTGTTGCACCTGACGGGGGCAAAACTACTCACGTCCATCGGGTTGTTCTTTTCAAAACTCGCGGTGGTGACCTTTGGCGGCGCCTATGCGGTACTGGCCTATATGACCCAAGAAGTTGTGGTGCAAAAAGGCTGGATTTCGACGGCAACCATGATGGATGGCCTCGGTCTTGCCGAAACAACGCCGGGCCCTCTGATTCTTGTGACAGAGTTCGTGGGCTTTCAGGCGGCCTTCAATGCAGGCGGCTTCTGGCTTGGAATTGCGGGCGCGATTGTGGCGCTTTGGACAACCTTCATCCCGTGTTTTTTGTGGATTTTCACAGCGGCCCCCTACTTGGCGCAAATCAGCAGCCGCCCGCGCCTTGCTGCGGCCCTGTCGGGCATAACGGCGGCCGTGGTTGGGGTTATTTTCAACCTCTCGATCTGGTTCGCCCTGCATGTCGTATTTGAGCGAGTCACCCCCACAAGCCTCGGTCCGATCCACCTATTAACTCCTGATTTGCACAGCCTGAACTGGTCTGCAGCCGCCCTTTCTGCCTTTGCTGCCCTCCTCATGCTGCGCTTAAATGTGGGTATGGGCAAAACACTTCTTATCGTTGCCTTCGCGGGTTTGGGCCTGTCATTTCTATAGCTTGCGTGACGATTGCATGAAAAAAGGCAGCGCGGCCCCTTTTATTCGCCGAGGGGGCAGCATATGATCGAATTAACTTCACGCGCTGCATAAGGGGGCGACACATGTCTCAATTTATCGACTACGGAAACCTCATGCATGACGCCATGCGCGGTCTGATCCAAAAAGTATTGGAAAATGTGCAACGCGACGGCCTTCCGGGTTCGCACCATTTTTTCATCACGTTTGATACATTGCATCCCGACGTCGAGATCGCGGATTGGCTTTCTGATCGTTATCCGGGCGAAATGACCGTGGTGATGCAAAACTGGTTTGAAGGTCTCGATGTCACCAATGACGGATTTACCGTCAGGATGAAATTCGGTGGCACACCTGAAACGCTCTATATTCCCTATGACGCGATCATCACCTTTGTCGATCCGTCGGTCGAGTTTGGCCTGCGCTTTGAAAGCCAAGAACACGACGACGAGACCGAAGACGCCGATAATGCAGAAGCGCCAATGGCCGAAGATGTCCCTCAGGAGCCCATCGAAGCCGAAGTGGTTAGTTTGGACTCGTTCCGCAAATAGGTGGTACGCATCTGATCCGCCACGCCCCATTTTGGACTATTTAAGCACCACATGACTTTCTTTATGTTTTGGACACATGTTCAATACTGGAGATCATCATGGCTAAAATCATCCTCAAACAAACCTACAATGCCCCCGCAGACCGCGTTTGGAAATCATGGGACACCTTTGGTGACATCCAAATTTACAATCCGAACCTAAATTCCTCCTCCCTGATCAACAACAGCAAAGAGACCGGCCTTGGCGCAGAGCGTCGGTGCGATTTTTCCGACGGTAAAAACCATGTTTTGGAACGGATCATTGCGTATAAAGCGGGGGAAAGCATGGAAGTCGACATTTACGACGGCACCGTACCCCTCAAACGTGCCGTTGCAGGGCTGATTGTAAGAAGCCTGTCACCAAGCCGGAGTGAACTCACCTTCACGATGGATTTTACCCCAAAGTTCGGCCTTCTCGGGGCGTTAATGATACCGATGATGAAGGCGCAGTTTCGCGGTGTTCTGGCAAAACTTCTTGCGGCCAACAAAGACTATGTTGAAAGTGGGGTTGAAGTGGTTCGCCCCATCGCGATGGTAGCCTAAAGGCGCGCAATGGAGGCTTATACGGCCTCCATTCGTCTACAGAAGGCCCAGCAGCATGGTTGTTCCGAGGGCGATGGAAAACTGCGCAAACGCAGGCCTTTGACGCAGCCCAAAGACCCCCGCCAACGCGACCAAAAAGAAAAACAAATAGGCGACCCAAATAGAGCTATACAGCAATTCCGCCGAAAAACCCGCCAGCCCATGCATCGCGTCAACGTCTCCAAAACCCGTTTTTGCAAGTGTCAAAACCCCGCCGATGAGGCAGCCATACGACCAACATTTCAAACGGGAAATGAGCGTGGGTTTGGGAATAAATGGCGCTTTGGCTCGGGGGGCGACGATATTTGGCATCCGCGTGCGCGTTGCCTTTGAGGGGGGACGCATCCGCGAAGTTGCCCGCCCCGCCGCGTTTTGCCGCGAATGGTTGCGTTCAATCCGTTCCAAGCGGATATAAAAGCTCTCGTGTCCTGTTGTCAAACTCTGCGCCTGCACCTGATCCTCCTGTGCGTTGACACTACCTTTACGATCCCTCTGGTTAATTTTATGTCAAACCGGAGTCGCCGTTTGCGCAGGAATGCGGCCAGTTTGAGACTTTTCCCTAAAACTTTTCTGATTTAACACTGGGTACACACCAGTCAAATTCTTGCCTCCTGCGCGGTTGTGGCAATTGTAATTTAACGGCACGCATTCTATAGAGTGGCAACCCTTAGGCCCTAGGATTTCTCAGGAGAAACTGATGACAGATACCCGCACCGAAACCGACAGCTTTGGCCCGCTTGAGGTCCCCTCTGAGAAATATTGGGGCGCTCAGACGCAACGCTCTTTGATGAATTTCCCCATTGGTTGGGAAAAACAGCCTCTTGCGATTGTCCGTGCCCTCGGGGTGATTAAAATGGCCTGCGCGCAAGCCAACATGACCAACGGCGCGCTGGATGCAACACGCGGCGACGCCATCGTTAAAGCCGCGGGCGAAGTGATCGACGGCAAGTTTGACGACAACTTCCCACTGGTTGTGTGGCAAACAGGGTCCGGCACCCAATCCAACATGAACTCCAACGAGGTGATCGCCAACCGCGCGATTGAAATTCTCGGCGGCGTGATCGGTTCAAAAGACCCTGTCCACCCCAACGATCATTGCAACATGGGCCAGTCCTCAAACGACACATTCCCAACCGCAATGCACATCGGCACCGCGATGATGGCGCGGGATGTCTTGCTCCCCGGTTTGGAAAAACTCCACGCGGCGCTAGAGGCCAAAGTCGTGGAATTCGACGGCATCATCAAAATCGGCCGCACCCATACAATGGACGCGACGCCCCTCACATTGGCCCAAGAATTTTCGGGCTATGCACACCAACTCAAAAAAGGCATCGAGCGCGTCAAAGCCACTTTGCCCGACATTTACGAATTGGCACAGGGCGGCACAGCCGTCGGTACCGGCCTCAACACAACTGCGGGTTGGGGCGAACAAGTCGCTTCAAACATGGCCAAAATCACCGACCTGCCCTTCGTGACTGCGCCCAACAAATTCGAAGCCCTCGCAGCGCATGACGCCCTCGTTATGTTCTCGGGTGCGTTGAAAACTGTCGCCGCCAGCCTGTTCAAAATCGCCAACGACATCCGCCTTTTGGGCTCGGGTCCGCGCTGTGGTTTGGGTGAATTGATGTTGCCAGAAAACGAACCTGGCTCCTCGATCATGCCGGGCAAAGTGAACCCAACCCAATGCGAAGCCCTCACTCAGGTCTGCATCCACGTCTTTGGCAACGATGCCGCCGTTGGTTTTGCAGGCAGTCAGGGGCACTTTGAACTCAACGTTTACAACCCAATGATGGCCTATAACATCTTGCAATCTATGCAACTTTTGGGCGATGCTTCCACGGCCTTCACCGACAATTGCGTGGTGGGCATTGAGGCCAACAAAGAGCGTATCGCCAAAATCATGAACGAATCCCTGATGCTGGTAACCGCACTCGCGCCAACAATCGGCTATGACAACGCGACGAAAGTGGCCAAAACAGCCCATAAAAACGGCACGACCTTGAAAGAGGAAGCCATTGCACTGGGCTTTGTGGATGAGGCGACGTTTGATGCGGTTGTGCGTCCGGAAAACATGATCGGCCCCAAACCTTAATGCAAAAATTAATCAACCTCGCCCGCGCACGCAAACAACGTGCGCGGGACGAAAAACGTGCGGATTCGGAGAAAAATACCGCCTCCGCAGGCGTCACAAAGGCGGACCGCCTGTTGCAAGCGACCAAAAACACGCGGGCGCAAAAAATGCTGGATCAACATGTGGTTGATACGGAATTTGATCACGAATAATCGATGACAAGGTGCCTGATCCCTCCAGCCAATTTCATTTTCATGTCTATACGAAATTTTAAGGCTCTGACGTCATTCTCACAGAAGAGCAAAGAATTGCCTCCCCTGACAGATACATCACATGGTGCTGCATCGGCCTTTCCCTTTTGGAAAGAAATGCAAGAATGTGTTGTTTGAATACAAGTGAGATGCAAGGGTTTGGGGAGCGGTTCTAAAGAGGCATTAGGATAAGGGCGGCCACTCCATTGGATTTGGGACGTTGTGTATAATTTATGAGTAGAAGACCTAGAAAACGATCCCTAACATTAAATGGTCACCGAACAAGCGTTTCTCTTGAAGACGAATTTTGGCTGTCGTTCCGCGAGATTGCCGACAAACGTAAAATTCCGATCAATGCATTAGCCGCCGAAATTGACGCCGCGCGTGGGTTGGATATGGGGCTCGCTTCGGCGATCCGTCTGTATATTTTACAGCATTATCGCGCAAATTCCACTATCTCGGGGTGATTTCAAGCCAAATCCCGTCTTTGGCGCGCACCGTAAGATGGGCGACCGGAACGGGAATGTGGCCAGCGACAGGGCTAAACTTAAGCGCCCGTACGAAACTCGCCAACAAGAGCGGCCCTTCAATCATGGCAAACCCTGCCCCCGTACACACGCGCGGTCCTGCAGAAAACGGCATATAGGCCTCGCGCAGGCAGGTCTTCCCGTTTTCGGTTTTGAACCGATCTGGATCAAATTCATCTGGCCGTTCCCAAAGCCGTTCGTGGCGATGCAAATGCCACGGCGACAATACGATCTGAGCACCTGTAGGTACGTCTCGATTGCGAAACTCCTGCGGACACGCGGCCTCACGAACCATCATTGGAACAGGGGGATACAAACGCAGTGCCTCGCGAAACACATCGCGGGTCAGGCGTAATTTTCCGATGTCGGAAAACGCAATATCCCGTTCAGGAATAACCTGCGCAACCTCTTCGGCGACGCGGTTTTGCATATCTGGATCGATAGCCAATAGATACAGCGCCCATGCCAAGGCACTGGCACTCGTTTCATGCCCCGCAAGGAAGAAGATGGCCACCTGATCGACCATTTCCTCGGCGCTGAACTTCGCACCGGTTTGCGGGTCTCTGGTGGTCATAATCTTGGTCGCCAAATCATCCGGCGCGGTCCCTGCCGCAATTTCACCCGCCCGTTGAGCAACCAGATCGCCAATCAACAACCGAATGGCACGCGCCGTTTTTTTGGTGTTTCGACGGTGAAATCGCGGCATCCATCGTGGAAGCGGCACAAAGGCTGCAAGGTTCAAGATCGGCTGATTGCGTTGATAGGCGCGAAATTGAGTGAAAACTTCGGCCGCGGTGCGGTGGGTGATCGGAATAGAAAACAACGTGCGAAAAATGATATCCGCAGCCACAAAGCTGGCGGCTTCCTCTATCTCAATTTCCCTTGGTGCCATCTTGAGCAATCTTGCCACAGCATCTTCGCAAGCCGCGTTCATTGCGCCAAAGGTATCGCGCAGACGCCCACCTTCAAAAGCCGGATCAATAATGCGTCGCTGTTGTTTCCAGACTTCCCCATTGGTCAGAAAAACCGAATTTCCAAGAATAGGTTTCAAGCCTTCACGAATGCGATCCGACTTGGGAAAATGTTCGGGATTGCGCTTAAGAACCTGCGCAATCAACTTGGGATCATTGATGAGAAACGAGCGGAAAAAAGGTGTTTTGAACTCGGCCATCCAAGCGCGATACAATTTCGCGGGTTGTGCAGAGAGGATATCACGCCGAAACGCACGCGCGTATTTAAACAGGCTTATTTTCTCCGCGCGGGCTGTGGGTTTGGGAGGTGTGACGGTCATACGTCGGTGTAACCCGAGGCCGCGACATCAAGGCGTGAACGAGAGGCAGGACGGTCACGATAACGCGCGCTCAACGTTTTTGGGCCCGCTGTAATTTGAAAATAGTCATAGTCTTTGGGACGATCAAAGGCGCAAAGATACTGAAAATGCAGGCGGAAATACTTTCGTTTTAACTCTTGCCACCGTTCTGGGCTAAGTGATTGGGTGAATGCCGCCGAGAACACAAGCGGCCAACGCGCCTTTTGCGGGGCAACCCCAGAGACGGCAACGGGGTCACACAGAGCAAACGAGCAACCATCGCCCGGCGCGGTAACGTCGACCCACGTAATATCGGCGCGCGTTGAAAGCATCGCCAAATCACCGCGTAATCGTGTCGCCTTGGGCAGAAAGCTCACCATCGGAACCACGTGTCCAAGGGTCAGCAATCCAAGGACATGGCCCCGTTTTGGCCCTTGATTTGCCCGCAACAAATCCGCAACAATCGACACCGCAATATGTGCGCCAGAGGAATGGCCAACGATCAACACCTCGTCGTAGTTTTCTGTAAGCGCCTGTGCAATTTGGGCGCGAAACGCTTCGAAACGCTCCTCCATTTTTGGCGGATACGCCCCCCAGTTTTGCGCCGTATGCGCGAAATCATGCATCAGATAATAGGCGTAAATCTTGCTATCGCGCGCATGGAACCAGCGCAAAATATAGATAACGATGGGGATAAAAGTCACCCATCCGGCGCGGGGATAAACATAGGTCGATAAAACCGAGCCAACAACGGACGCGACCGTGATAGCCACAAAAAATTGCACGCTAAGGATCGCGATCGGGTATAATGCGGCAATAATCGGCCCCTTGCGCAGCCACATAAGCCGCCTAAGCGCCCCCGAATATATGTAAATCCACGACGTGATCAGCATCTGCCAATAGGTCGCCACAATCCCGTGCCCCATCGACGACTTCACAATATCTGACCACACCAGCACAGAGACGTCCGCGGTCACTTGTGCGCCCTCTATTGTCGCAGTTGCCGTCCAGCCGAAGGGGCCAGAACTCCCTATTTTCCCTTTTGTTTCAATATTATAACCAGAAATTTCAGCTTGTTTCATCGCTTCCGCGCGGTAGAGTTCGCGGTAGCGCCGTGGGTGAAAGGGGTCATAACCAGGAATATAAAAAACACGCCTGCGTTTAACGACAACCGATTGGGCTGAGTTTTGGTTTAATGAGGGTAGCTTTGGCGATTCGGACTGCGACAAGGGAAGCCTCAATTGTTCATTGTTTACCTAATCTAGACAAGAAACCTGACAAAAATAAGCCCCTCCTTGTGGAAAATTCAATTCACTTGAAACAGGTTATAGACTCGGGAAGCACAGGCCGATAAATTCTGCGGATGCATATTGATATCACCCTTGATGCCCTTGGGCTCCTTTGCCCTCTGCCCGTCCTCAAAGCTCAAAAAGCTTTGAAATCAATGGCTAAAAACCAAGTCCTAAGCCTTCTTGCAAATGATCCGGCCGCGGGAATCGACGTTCCGCATTTTTGCAGTGAATCCGGCCATGAGTTTCTGGGGCAAGAGACCGCGGATGACGGAACATTCTACTTCATTCGACACAAGTAATTCCAACGCGCGTCGTTGGAATATTGCCAGATAATTTTCAGAAAATCATAAAATGAAGCGTGTTATTAATTTTTAGGGTTCAAAACAGATGTCACGGAGCCACGGCTTCAAATTTGTCTAAGAACGAAAGAGAGTTAGTAAATGAACGCGGACGCAAGGCACGGTGCTTTTCAGAATGTGATAAATATTTCACAAGGTGAACACGCTGTTTCGTCGGCCGAAAACGACCTGATTTCAACGGTTTTGGGATCATGTGTCGCGACCTGCCTTTGGGATGAACAGGCCGCAATTGGTGGAATGAACCATATATTATTGCCCCAAGATCTCTCGACAACATCGATTTCACAAATGCATGGCGTCAACGCCATGGAAGTCTTGATAAACGCGATGATCAAATCTGGCGCTGTAAAATCACGTATTCGGGCAAAACTTTTTGGCGGCGCGCGGATGGTCGCTGGATTGTCGAATATCGGCGAGCGAAATGCTGTTTTCGCCCAAGAGTTTCTTCGGGGAGAGGGAATTCTTTGCGAGGCCAAAAACCTTGGGGGCACCATGGCACGTCGTATTCAATTTTGGCCTTCAAGCGGTCGCGTTTTACAAAAAATTGTTGGAACGTCACCCGTTGAACAAGTTGTTGTTGCCGCTCCGGCGAATGATGTGGAGTTGTTTTAACCACCTCAACGCGTCATCCGTTCAAAGGGCATAACTTCTTACTTGAGGAGCGCTGGACGTACCGCTAATTACTCCAAAGGCAGGATGGATAACCGTACCCCCACCGCCACGACAATCCGCTACAGGGGCCGCCGCCCAAACGAACCGCTTGGTACATTCCTTTGGCGATTAAGGTGTAGGCCTGATCAACGACGCTTGTGTCGATTGAAAACTCTTCGGCGAGAGTGTCGCGTCGCTGAACGCCGTCCTGCAATACACACTGCATCAATGTTTTATCCGCATTCAAACGCGCATTGTAGCTTTCAAACGCGGTCTGTGTATCGCTCGCATTGTAATACGCTTGGTCATGGACCACACAACACGCCTCCCACGGCGGCGATTCTGAATAGTTTTCAGCGAACCCTGGTATAATCTGGGCCACCGGCGCCCAAGTCGCCGACATCCCGCCACTACACCCGTCGGTTGTGAAAGGCGCGATCGAAGTCGCTGGGTCCCTTCTAAGCCGTAGCAGTTTTTCGTGGTGCGGCGTTTCAATCCACCGACCGACCTCCTCCCAAGTGCTCTCAGGTTGGATAGATTGTTCTGCAACGACTGGAACCCCGATGCAAAACAGCCAAGCAACCAAAACGGATTTACGCATCTGTGCTATCAGCGATCAAATTCAACGGGGACAACTGGATAAAGTCTGCAACCCAAAGCACCAAACGTTCCGCAGCCGTGAGGTCGTTGTTATACTCCAAAACGCGGCGCGCGAGTGCGGGATCATTCGTGATCAGCCCATCAACCCCCATCGTGATCAAACTTGACATTTGCACGGGATCATCAACCGTCCATGCATACACATCCTTGCCTTGCGCATGTGCCCGACGAATGAGTTGTCGTGAGATTTGTCCCGCGTTCAAAGCTAGAAAATCGGCCTCCAAACGGGCGACATTCCCCACAGACTTTGCGGCCAACACACCAACAGTCCACGAGGGACGCATTGCCTTAAGCTTCAAAACTGCAGGGTATTTCAACGACATAAGCGACACCTGCTCTGCCATACCTTCCTCTTCGACGATCCGAATAACTTCGGCTTCAATATCCACATCATGGCCATAATATTTCAGCTCGATGACCACTTTTGCGCGCCCCTTGGCGGCCTGCAGCACATCCCGCAGCAAGGGGGTGCGTTCATCAGCATATTGGGCATCAAACCAACTCCCAATATCTATCGCATCCAATTCCGTGCGCGATACCTCCCATGTTTTGATTGGCTGGTTCGCGAGCTTCATAAAATCGGAATCGTGGGCGATGATCAATTCTCCCTCGGCGGATTCCTGCGCGTCGATTTCAACCCAATCAGTACCATCCTCCAGCGCCTTTTCTACGGCGGCCATTGTGTTTTCCGGACGTAAATTCGCAGCTCCACGATGGGCAATAATCTCCACTTGCGAAGTTTTATCGAGTTTCTCAAGCATGGCGCCTGTGAGGAATACTCCCAAAGTCACCACCCCAACGGCGCCAGCGAGTATCGCCCAAAGAGGCGTTTTAAAAGTGACCTCCACGGTATTTTCACCGATAGCCTCGCTAAAAGCGGTCTTTGTGGCCTTGGAATAAGTGCGCAAGAGTATTTCGGCCAAGGCCCCATTCGCGAACGCTGAGGCAACCATATAAACGCCTCCCCAAACTAAGAATTCGAGCAGCAGAACGCCAACCATTAAACGTAGATTTATCGCCGCATGATCCAGTAAAACGGACGTCAGTTTGGTGAAGATCAACGCAATTACCGTGAGGATTGCAAAACGGATCAGTGCCCAAAGGGCGATATTGACGACGAGACCGAACCGCTTCCCAGCCAACAATCGGCGGCTTTCTATAAACGCCAGCCCTACTTTGAGGTCGCGTGCGAGATAAAGATGCAATGCAATCGCCCAGCCAGAAAGAAAAAACAACAGAATCCCCACCATAATAACAAGCAATACGGCGATCATCCCCACCGCACGGATGAACTCGGGCGGCCAATAGGTAAGATAATAATTGATGTCAAATTCAGTGAGTTTGTTGAGGCCGATCCCAGCGGCAACCACCAGAAATGGTGTGACAATGACAAAAACCCTCAAAACAAGCCCGTTACAAAACCAAACCAGCCTGAAAAAATTGGACATGACAAAACCGAGGCTCCTTTGAACCGCGACAACTGGATGCGTCGTTTTTGTGAACAAAACGAAACTCATAGCCGTAAAGTCGAGGACAACCGCCGCAAGCACGAAGCTGAAAACAACAATAGAGATAATAAATCCAATTGGGGACAAAACGAACGCTGCGATATCCATGTCGGTAAGTGCTTTTTGGTTGGACAATTGAATGGCAAGCGCAAAAATAATGCCAAACACCGGACCAATTACGGCAGCGCCGAGCAATTGAAACGTCATATGTACTGCGAAAAGGGGCTTAAGATAGCTGCGCGCCACGGCGAAAGCGTTCAGAACCAGTTTTGTATGTGTCATGCACTATCTCTTTTTCAAATCTTAAAATTCAACATCTAGTGAGCGGCCAAAACCCTCCGCGCCAGTTAAGCGTTATTGAGCACTTATTTTCAACTGAAACCATGCGGTTGCAAGTCTGAGATTGACAGGTCTTCCAAAAAAACTTCAATGTAAGATGCGCAAACGGCGCGAACCAACTGCACCTATGCAGTGTCTCGGGGGATGAAAACTGAAACGTTTGGCGCTTTATTTGGCTGTGACCGCGCTCCTTTGGAGTGCCGCTTCTGGCTCTGTGTTGGCCCAGCAGGCCGATGTCGTTTTGGATAAAACGGAGAATGAATGTCGCTTGTTTAACATGCGTACCGGCGTTCATCCCGACAATGGCACTGGTGTAACCAATGTAGATGTCTCCATTATCGTCGCTGATTTTCTTGGCGTAAACGACGTTGACCAACAGTTAGACATCGATTTATTTGCAACATTTACATGGGTCGATCCCCGTCTCGAAAGCTACCAAGGGTGTCGTTTTGGCAAAACAGAAGTGTGGTTTCCGCGCGTGGTCCTTATAAATTCTTCCAGTTTGCGTGTCCTAAACCAAAACGCGGCAAATCAGGTCATGGTTGGCGAAGGTGGACAGGTTTTTTATCAGCAACGATATACTGGGAACATCTCAAGCTATCATGATTTGCAACGGTTTCCCTTTGATAAACAAGCTTTTAAAATAAAAATCGCCACCCAAGCCTCCGACGCACGCAACGTTGTCCTAACAGCAAACGTCGAAAATACTTGGATTTCGGATACTCTTAATATCGAGGGTTGGAATGTGCATGGCGTCGAAATTGTGGCAAGCACCTCGCAATTTCGCGCAACAGGTGAAGACCATAGCCTGATCACATTAATCATAAATGCCGACCGAAATCCGGACTATTACCTGTATCGGGTCATGCTTCTCTTGATGTTTGTCGTTTTCATGTCGTGGGCAATTTTTTGGATACCCCCCAGCCGGTTCGAATTCCAAATCGGCCTTGGCGCGACATCAATGCTGACCTCAATTGCCTTCAACCTTTCGGTCGCAAACAACCTTCCCCAACTGGGTTATCTTACGATATTGGATATGGCCTTAATCTGGGCGATCTTCCTGATATTCCTTTCGATTGTCGAAGCCCTTGTCGCGGGCCTTCTGGTTATGAAAGACCGTGAGTCTTCGGCGCTCAAACTCGACAAGGTCTGTCGTGTGGTTTTCCCCGCCCTCCTATTTGGTGGATGGTACCTTATTGTTCAAACAGCTTAGTGCGGGTTAATTCGCCAAAATAAACTGGACTAACATCTGTGTTGAGCCGTCCTTAGCGTCTGCAGGTTCTCGGCCAGCAACGATCGGCTCAAGGGCAACGGCCAATTCTTTGCCCAACTCAACGCCCCATTGATCGAACGAATTTAACCCCAGAATCGCGCCCTCCACGAACACACGATGTTCATAGAGCGCGATGATTTGGCCCAAGACAAAAGGGGTAAGCTTAGGATAAATCAACGTCGTGCTAGGACGATTGCCGTCAAACACACGATGGCGCGCTTGGCGATCCCTCTCCGTTCCCGTAAGGCCTTTTGCAGACATAAGGGCCTTTGCTTCGTCAAACGAGCGCCCAATCATAAGCGCTTCAGACTGAGCAAGACAATTCGCCATCAACAGGCGATGTTGATGCGCTAACTCTGGCTCAAACCCCTGTTTTCCCGCCATAAATTCGCAAGGGATCACGCGTGTACCTTGGTGGATAAGTTGGTAAAATGCGTGCTGTCCATTGGTGCCAGGTTCGCCCCAAACAACAGGTCCCGACGGCGCATCAAGACGCGAACCATCCATCGCAACGGATTTGCCGTTGCTCTCCATTTCCAACTGTTGAAGGTAGGCAGGAAGGCGGAGCAATCGCTGCTCGTAGGGCAAAACCGCGCGGGTCGCGTACCCACAGCCTTGATTGTGCCAAATCCCGACCAAAGCCAATAGAACGGGCAGGTTTTCTGCCAAATCCGCCTCGCAGAAGTGGCGATCCATCGCCTCCGCCCCCGAGAGAAACCCATGGAAATTGTCGGCGCCAATGGCAATCATGAGCGGCAAACCAATTGGACCCCAAATGGAATACCGACCGCCAACCCAGTCCTCAAAACCAAACACGCGGTTGGGCGGAATACCAAAAGCACCGGTTTTTTCTTCAGCCGAGCTCAAGGCCGCAAATTGTGCAGCGGGATCGCTTACCGTTTTCGCCATCCAATCTCGTGCGGTTTGGGCATTTGTCATGGTTTCGATGGTGGTAAAGGTTTTCGACGCCACAAGAACCAGCGTGGTTTCAGCGTTAAGTCCTTCTAGGACATCGGAAATATGCGCACCATCAACGTTTGAAACATAATGAATTCGCGGGCCATCGTGAAATGGGGCCATCGCAATCGTCGCCATGACGGGACCCAAATCGCTGCCTCCAATACCAATATTAATGACGTCGGTGATTTTGCCCCCCTGCCCTTGAAACGTCCCGTTTCGAACATCCGACGCAAAGGATTCCATCCGCGCAAGAGTTGCAAGGACACCTGGCATTACGTTTTCATCGTTCACATAGATTGGCCGATTGGCAAGATTGCGCAGGGCCGTGTGCAAAACCGCGCGCCCCTCTGTTTCGTTGATTGCTTCGCCTGTGAACATCGCCGAACGACGTTCCGCAAGATTGGCGTTTTGGGCAAGCGCCAACAGCATTTCCATCGTTGCCGCATCAATGTTGGTTTTTGAAAAATCAAACAACATCTCGCCGCCGTCCGACGGAATTCGGGTCGAGAATTCCTGCGCGCGCTTAGGATCTTGAGTAAACAAATCCGTAATTCGGCGGGATTTTACCGCTTTGGCCTGAGTCTGAAGGTCCGAAAAATCAACAGTCATTTTAGTCCGCCCAATGAATGGTAGCCCCAGACAAAACCGCGCAGATTGGCGCTTTCATCGGATCATTAATAAGAATGGCACGTTCAAGCGCCGCCCGCTTTTCCGCGCCCGTAATCAGGATATGACGGTGCTTTGATCCAGCCAAAACACGGGCCGTCAACGTAATCCGTGGTTCGGGAGCACCGGGGGCGCGCATCGGCAGAAGGACCGGGGCATCAGGAGCGAACGCCTCGGCTAATAGATCCGCTTCAGGGAATATACTCGCCGTATGCATGTCTGCGCCCATCCCCATCACGCAAACAGATAAAGGGAGTACGTTTTCAATAGCTTGGGAGAGTTCGTTGAGGCGATCCTCAGGCCGATCTGCGGGTGCATAAAGCGGCAAAAGTGTTGCCCTTGCAGCTTTGTTTTGCAACAACCGACGACGCAAAAGAGCCGTGTTTGAGCGCTCGCTCGTTTCGGGAACCCAACGTTCATCCCCAAGCAGAACCGACACATCTTCCCACGGCAAATCCACCTGAGAAAGTGCGTCAAATATTGGACCCGGCGTTGAACCACCCGGGACAGCGAGCGCCGCCGATCCTGTCTCCGCAATCTCGGCCGTAAGCTCTTGTGCGATGCGCGACGCAAGGCCTGACATTAAGGCCTCGCGTGAGGAATATTCGACAAACTTCATTCTTTAATCTCTCTCCAACGACGCCCGTCTTTATGTAACAACATCAAAGCATCTTCTGGCCCCGAACTTCCGGAATCATAGGATTTTGGCATGTCCCCACGCTCCTGCCATTCGTTGATGATCGGGTCTGTCCACGCCCAAGCCGCTTCAACTTCATCGCCACGCATAAAGAGGGTTTGGTTGCCGCGGATCACGTCCATAATCAGACGCTCATAGGCATCGGGCGTATCTTCCGCATCGGCCCCAAGCGCATCGGCGAAGCTCATATCAAGGGGCACTTCCATCAAACGCATACCGCCGGGACCGGGTTCTTTGATGGTCACACGCAGGGTCATGCCCTCGTTTGGCTGAAGGCGGATCGCCAAAACATTGCCGCGACGCCCTTCTTGTTTGCCGAAAATAGAATGGGGCGGGTCTTTGAAAACTACGGCGATTTCACTGGTGCGCGCACGCAAGCGTTTGCCCGTCCGCAGATAAATCGGTGTACCCTTCCAACGCCAATTGGAAATATTCACCTTCATGGCGATAAAACTCTCGGTACTGCTATCCGGATTTCCCGATTCCTCAAGATAGGACGGACCGTCCTTGTTGGCCTCGTAGCGCCCGCGCACGATGTCACTCGAATTCACAGGATCTAGCGCGCGGATGACCTTGAGTTTTTCGTCGCGCACGGCGTCTGGCTCAAACTCGTTTGGCGGCTCCATTGCGATCAAACACAAAAGTTGCATCAAGTGGTTTTGAACCATGTCCCGCATGGCACCGGATTTATCGTAATAGGCTCCACGGCTGCCAACAGCGACGGTTTCTGCGGCCGTAATCTGAATGTGATCGACATATTGGCTGTTCCAAAGTGGCTCAAACAAAATGTTGCCAAACCGAACAGCCATGAGGTTTTGAACGGTCTCCTTGCCCAAATAATGGTCAATGCGGTAAATCTGGCTTTCATCAAAATGCTCGGCCAAGACAGCATTCAGCGCCTTCGCCGATGCCAAATCGCGGCCAAATGGCTTTTCCACCACAATCCGACTTTGGCTATCTGCGATTTTATACGTGTGCAAACGCTCGGCCAAATCACCAAACAAACTCGGTGCGACCGAAAAATAGAACGCTTTCACCACGTCTTTGCGGGTGAGCTTTTTAAGATCACTCCAGCCGCCGGCGCCCTGTGCGTCGATCACAATATAAGAAATAAGTTCCTGAAAACCCGCTATCGATTTGGAATCACGGTATTTTTCAGGCACGAACTCTTTGATCGCGGCACCGATAAGTTTGCGATAGACCGCGCTATCCTGATCCTGACGCGCCGCGCCAATAATCCGCGCCCCTTCGGGCATTTGCCCTGACCTATAGCGACGATAAAGACCCGGGAGAATTTTGCGGCGGGCAAGATCGCCCGTGCCACCAAAAATAACTAAATCGAAATCTTCCACTGGGATGACGCGCGAAACCATTTGGTCCTCATTTCGTTTGTATTGCTCAAAAAACAGGGAACTTCTCCTGCTCCGTTAGCGCTAACGTATTGTCCTTGCGAATTTAATAACGCCCCTTTTCGCGCAAGTCTAGCACGCAAGTATTCTATCACAACTCTGTCAGGCTGTTTCTTTTAGCTTTTCGCGCAATGTTGGACCCGATACCAGTCAATAAAACAGGAAAGTTGCCCCATGAAAGATCAGCCGACACACGCTACGTCCATCCACACCGCGAACATTGGGAAGTTTCAAGATCCTTTTGTGACCGCCAAAGGCGACGAACGTGCACAGGTTGCCCTCACCAATCCAGAGACGCTTTGGTTTAACACGGGAACGCTGTGCAACATTGCTTGTGTGAACTGCTATATCGATAGTTCGCCCAAGAATGATGCATTGGTTTACATTTCAGCCGATGAGGTGAGCGCGTATTTGGCGCAACTGGTTGCGCGCAAATGGGGCGCTCGCGAGATCGGATTCACGGGTGGCGAGCCCTTTATGAATCCAGAAATGATCGAGATTTTGACCCGCAGCTTGGAAGCGGGTTATGAGGTTTTGGTCCTGACGAATGCGATGCAGCCGATGATGCGGCCAGCGATGCAACAAGGGATTAAATCGCTGGTTTCCAAATACAGAGACAAGCTGACATTTCGAATTTCCCTCGATCACTACGACATGAAAAACCATGACGATGTGCGCGGGGCCGGCGCATATACGCGCACCCTTGAGGGCATGGCATGGCTCAGCGAGCAAAACGCGCAAATCGCCAGCGCGGGACGCATGATGTGGGACGAAACCGAAGCGCAATCCCGCGCGGGATACGGCGACCTTTTCCTCGCGCATGGCTTTGCTATCGACGCCCAAAACCCCTCGCAATGTGTTTTGTTTCCCGAGATGGATGAAAACGTCGAAGTGCCTGAGATTACAACGGCTTGCTGGGACATCTTAAACGTGTCAACAACCAATGTGATGTGCTCTAGCTCCCGCATGGTTGTGAAACGTAAAGGGGCTGAAAAACCTGCCGTTTTGGCCTGTACACTCCTGCCTTATTCGCCCGAATTTGAACTCGGCGAAACACTAGAACAGGCCGAGAAAAGCGTGCAGCTCAACCATCCGCATTGTGCGAAATTCTGTGTGCTTGGGGGCGCAAGCTGTTCGGGCTAACCTGCGTTTAAGCGTCTAATTCGGTGTCCCAATACAGAAAATCCATCCAGCTATCATGCAGGAAATTTGGTGGGAATTTACGGCCGGTGTTTTGCATTTGAGCCACTTCTGGCTGACAGGGCGTCTTTCTGAGATGCATCGTCGACTGGCGCAAAGATTTACTGCCCTTTTTCAGGTTGCAGGGCGAACAGGCCGCCACAACATTTTGCCAACTGGTGATTCCGCCCGCCGCCCGTGGAATCACATGGTCAAACGTAAGGTCCCCACGTGCGCCACAATATTGACACTTAAACTCATCCCGCAAAAACAGGTTAAAACGAGTGAAAGCAACGCTCGCTTTTGGGCGGACATATTCCTTTAAAACCACGACCGAGGGCACGCGAATTTCCATCGACGGGCTATGCACAACATGGTCATATTCCGAAACAATATCAACGCGATCAAGGTATGCGGCCTTGATGGCTTCTTGCCATGGCCACAGAGACAAAGGATAATAGGAAAGTGGCCGATAATCCGCATTCAAAACCAATGCAGGATGCTGTTTTAATTTCCCCGGTTCACGGGTGAATTCAGTTCGAAAATCGCCGTCCATGGGTCAAATTTCCCTACCCTGTCTACTGTACCCAGCACCAGAGCGAGGATCTCGCCCTAGCCTGTGGATAACTATATATAGCTCCAACGCGGTGGCAAGCCTCCTGATGTGGTGAACTGCCTGCGATTGACTTTATATTAACAAGGTAACGTCAATGTGACGCCAAAAAGCGCTAAATATACCCCAATTTTTGCATTAAAAATTGATTGGCCGAAGACAACCCGTCGGGGCCAATTCCGTGTGCTGTGCCTTCCATGACATGCGCATAAACGTCAAATCCTGCCGCAACCAATGCGTCGCCCGCATCCGCCATGCTTTGAATTGGGACCACGTCGTCCTTATCACCGTGGATGAGGATAACTGGCGGTTTGCTTACCGTTTCTTGAGCAAGCTTTTCTGGCGCTAACAGTCGACCAGAGAAGGCTACAACACCGGCGAAGGGCTTAGCACGCCGCGGGGCCACGTGGAGGGCCATCATCGTGCCTTGGGAAAAGCCCAACAGCACGCAATTCTCTGGCGCGACGTCATTTTCCACCAAGATATCATCCAAAAATGCGTTCAGGTCCTCGCTCGCCAATTTGAGGCCAGCCTCAGCCTGTGCTTCACTGCTACCGTCGATCCATGGAATCGGGAACCACTGAAATCCAAACGGCGCCCCCGGAATAGTTTCGGGCGCGTCAGGTGCGAAAAAGGCCGTGTCTTTGAGGTTGGGTCCCAACGGATCAGCCAACCCCATCAAATCCGCACCATTCGCGCCGTACCCGTGCAGCAAAACCACGATGGATTTTGTGGTGCCAGAAATAGGTGCGCGCGAGGTGTATTTCAGAGTGCGAGTCATCGGATGCCTTCTCGTTGTTTTGCAATATGGTAATAGGCCCAGAGCAGCCGCGCTGCAACCGCCCGATGGGGCGACCATGCTTCGGCCATTTCGCGAAACGCGCGCTCTTTTGGGCGGTCCGCTAGACTAAAAATCAAGCGCGCGCTCTCCTGAAGCGCCAAATCTCCTGGTGCGAAGACATCCGCGTGACCCAATGAAAACATTGCATAAATCTCGGCGGTCCATGCGCCAATTCCAGACACTTCGGTGAGGGTTTTGATGACGTCATCGCTGGATGCCGTGCGCAAAGCAGCGTAATCAATCCGCGCCTCCGCTAGGGCACGGGCATAGCGCACCTTTTGACGACTCAGGCCAAGGTCGCGCAATTCTGCGTCGCTGGCCGCGATGATTTTTCGCGGCCCCATCATTTTTGCGTCTTTCAACCGTTTTGAAATTGCATTCGCGGAGGCAACGCTCACCTGCTGACTAATGATGGCATCAAACAGCGCAGAAAACCCGTCTTTCCTACGGCGCAAAGGAAGCGGCCCTGTCGCCTGATAGGCAGGTGCGAACCGTGGCTCAAGCGCGACAAGCCTCTCTGCATGTCTTTCAACGTCTTCCAAATTTTCAATTATCATACAGATACTTCTTGGAGGTTCTTAATCCACAAGAGGGCTTCAGAAACGGTTTCCACATGATCCCCTGAGAGCATCGGTGGACGGCGCAACATCAAGACCGGAAGACCAAGAAGGCGTGCTGCATCAAGCTTCGTACGGCTAGGCTCCCCGCCGGCGTTTTTTACGACGAGCACGTCCACATCCAAGTCGCGAAACAACGCCACCTCGTCTTCTACTGAAAACGGTGGTTTTCCAACGAGGTAACGCCCGTTCTTATACGGAAATGGACCGTCAGGCGGGTCAATTTGCCGGCAAATCAATGTCATTTCTGATAGGTTTTCGAACGACGCCAAAGTGCTGCGCCCCGTCGCGAGAAATACAACAGATCCGGCTGGAATATGATCCTTCGCTTCGGTTGGGTTGTCGATAATCGTCCAATCATCTTCTGCTACGGCCTGCCACTCTGGCCGCCTAATATGCAGGTAAGGCATTGAAATTTCTCTGCAAATTTCTTGCGTGCGCTCGGAAATCCGTGCTGCAAACGGATGCGTAGCGTCAATGACTGCGCCAAAACCTTCGCTCAAAATATAATCACGCTGCGCCGCATAGCCGCCAAACCCACCGATACGTGTGCTAACCGGCAAAACCGTTGGTTGCCGCGTTGCCCCGGCCAAAGAAGAAACCACGGTAACACTTTGATCCCGCGACAAAACTTCAGCTAAACGGCGCGCTTCTCCCGACCCTGAGAGAAGAAGGATTTTCAGTGTTTTGGTCATTCTTGCGCCCGCCCAATCACCAGACCAACACGGTCAATAATCACCACATCCACCTGAATTGGCGTGTCTCGGAGTTGTTTTCGGATTTGGAGTAACGCCTCATGCGCCACGTTGTTTGCAAGAGGTTTTCCTATTTTTTCATATGCTTGCAAGGCTGTATTCATGTTACATATGCTAGCATCGTCACATAATTCAGCCAAGCGTGAGAAATCCACCTGACTGCGCCCAGAATGCAAATCAACGGCCCCCTGTGCAAGTTTTACCATTTTGCCAATGCCACCGCCAATCGTGACTCGTTCTACTGGATGCTTTCGCAAGTATTTCAACAATCCACCCGCAAAATCGCCCATATCCAGCATTGCTTCCAAGGGGAGATCATAGAGGCCCTGTACCACTTTTTCGCTCGTGGCCCCCGTACATCCCGCGACATGGGTTAGGCCCGTTGCCCGCGCCACATCGATCCCGCGGTGAATAGAGGCGATCCACGCCGAGCAACTGAACGGGCGCACAACGCCTGTCGTGCCCAAAACCGAAAGGCCGCCGACAATCCCAAGGCGCGGATTCCATGTTTTCTTGGCGATTTCCAACCCATTATCTATGGATATTTCGATTTCAACCTGTGGGTCGGCGCCGTATTTTGCCGCCATTTCTGCCACAATATCCTGCATCATTTGGCGCGGCACCGGATTGATCGCAGGCTCTCCTACGCCAATCGGCAAGCCCGGCTTGGTGACGGTTCCAACGCCAGCCCCTGCCTTAAAACGGATGCCGTGGCCGCCCAAAGTAACGCGCGAGCGGATCATCGCGCCATGGGTGACATCGGGATCGTCGCCCGCGTCTTTGATAATCGCGGCCTCGGCCCATTCTGTGCAAAATGCGGTTTCCGCCAATGTAAAATCCGGTGTCTCGCCGCGCGGAAGCGTGATCGAGACCTCCTCATCAAACGCCCCGCCCCATAGGCGCACCAACGCCGCCTTGGTCGCGGCGGTCGCACAGGCGCCCGTGGTCCAGCCACGACGCAATTCTTTGGGCTCTGATGTCATCACCGCGACTATAACGACTAAATTCCTGTCGCCAATTGCTCAATTCAGAGCGTTTCCAGACTTTCCGCCGCCCCAACAACGGGGCATAAGGGGATATGACTGATTCAACGCCACGCGCCGCTTCCCATTCTGCTGTTCTCCCGACAGGAGACTGGCCTGAACTTCTGCCCGGATGGGTTTGGCTTTGTGGCGCTGGCCCCGGCGATCCTGGCCTTATGACTTTGCATGGCTTGAACGCGCTGCAACAGGCCGACGTGATTGTCTATGACGCGCTTGTGCAGAAGGATATTCTGGCGTGGGCACGCCCCGATGCCGAATTGATTTACGCGGGCAAGCGGGGTGGGAAACCCTCGGCGAAACAACAAGATATCTCCCTGACGCTTGTTGATTTGGCCAAAGCAGGACGGCGGGTTTTGCGGCTTAAAGGCGGCGACCCTTTTGTTTTTGGACGCGGTGGCGAAGAGGCGCAAACACTGGTGCAACACGATGTGCCCGTGCGCATTATCCCAGGCATTTCGGCGGGAATTGGCGGGCTGGCTTATGCGGGCATCCCCGTGACGCACCGCGATGTAAACCAATCGGTAACCTTTGTGACGGGCCATGACCAGACCGGCGAAACGACAAATCTGAACTGGAAAGCCATATCGCAAGGCTCCCAAGTCCTTGTGATATATATGGGTATGAAACATATCGCACGGATTGCAGGCGCCCTTCTTGATGCGGGGCGCGCGGCCAATGAACCCGTTGCCGTCGTCACCGAAGCCACGACGAAAAACCAACAGGTCCTTGAAACCACGCTTGAAAATGTGGTCGCCGATATTGAAGCCAGCGATCTTGAGCCGCCCGCGATTATTTGCATTGGGCGTTCGGTTAAGATGCGGCAAGTTTTGGATTGGCAAGGGATGCTTGAGGGCAAGCCCGCGCGCAACCTTGATCCGCTCGGGCGCGGTCGCCCCGCCGAAGAACGGTGACATCTGGCGCGATCCTCCTCGCCGCTCCGACCTCAGGTGCGGGAAAAACCACGATCACATTAGGTCTTCTGCGGGCACTCAGAAATGCGGGCATTCCTGTGCGTGGTGCGAAATCCGGCCCAGATTATATTGACCCCCGTTTTCACGAGGCCGCAGCAGGGCAAACCTGTCTGAACCTTGATGCATGGGCCATGTCCCCCGACCGAATCCGCGACTTGGCCACCGGCGACGGGCCGCTTCTGATTGAGGGCGCAATGGGCCTGTTCGACGGTGCGCCGCCCTCCGGTAAAGGGTCTAGTGCCGACATCGCGCGCATCCTCGCCGTGCCCGTTGTCTTGATCGTTGACGCCTCGAAAACCGCGCAATCGGTCGCGCCCTTGGTAGCAGGCTTCGCAGGGTTTGCGCCCGACGTGACCATTGCGGGCGTCATCCTCAATCGCGTGGGGTCCGCGCGGCACGAAGCTATGTTGCGCCAAGCGCTCGCGCCTTTGGGCTTGCCCGTATTAGGCGCGGTTCATCGTTCGGATGCGCTTTCGCGCCCCTCGCGCCACCTTGGTTTGGTACAAGCAGGCGAACACCCCGATTTGGAAGCGTTTCTTGAAATCGCTGCTGCTGAAATCGGGGGGGCCGTTAACCTCAATGCCCTGCTCACCCTTGCACGCCCACCATGCACCTCTCAAGCGGCACCGCGCCTGCGCCCGCCAGCGCAGCGCATCGCCGTCGCACAGGACCGCGCCTTTGCCTTTGCATACCCCCATATGCTGGCGGATTGGCGTTCTGCTGGCGCAGAAATCACGTTTTTCTCACCCTTGAATAACGAAGCGGCCCCCGCCTCTGACTTCCTCTTTCTACCTGGCGGCTATCCGGAGATTTTTGCCGAAACCCTTGCGAATGCAGATGTTTTCAAGGCCTCCGTCAGAACTGCCGCCCAAAAAGGCACCCAAATCTACGGCGAATGCGGTGGTTATATGGCTTTGGGGGAAGGCTTGATTGATGCAAAGGGCGCGCGTCATGAAATGCTCGGCCTTTTGCCCGTTGAGACAAGCTTTGAAACCCGTAAACTGCATCTGGGTTACCGCGACCTGTATGCCGACGCGGGGCCATTTAACGGCCATTTCAAAGCACATGAGTTTCACTATGCAACGACGTTGCGCGCACAAGGAACACCCCTGTTTAAAGCAACGGATGCCGAAGGAAACGCCCTGCCTCCAATGGGCCTTCTTCAGGCAAACATTTGCGGATCTTTTGCCCATATAATTGATAAAAACTGAATTGCACTTTTTGGGGTTTCACCAGCGGAGTTTCGCCGCTACGAATTGCGCATGACCGAAATTCAATCGCTGTCTCGCGCCCGTAAAAATGTTCTCGTCCTTGTTGCCGCCCAAGCTATTTTGGGCGCCCAGATGTCGATGATCTTCACTTATGCAGGCCTTGCAGGGCAAAACATGGCGACAAACATTTGTTTTGCCACATTGCCGATTTCGATGATTGTCATGGGGTCCATGCTGGCCGCATCGCCGCTTTCAGCCATTATGCAGAAATTTGGCCGCCAAATCGGATTTTTCGTTGGTGCGTTTAGCGGCATGATTGGCGCGGCCATCAGCGCCTACGGCCTATATTTCGATACTTTCGCCCTCCTCCTCGTGGGCAGCTTGATTACCGGCATCTATATGTCTTCGCAGGGATTTTTCCGGTTTGCCGCCATCGATACAGCCCCCGAGGACTTCCGCGCCAAGGCGATTTCGTGGGTTATGGCCGGTGGACTTCTTTCGGCGTTCATCGGACCGCAATTGGGCAAACTCACCGTTGACAGCACCGCGATCCCCTTCATGGGCGTCTACTTAACGGTCATCGTACTCAATCTGGTCGGCTCGCTTTTGTTCTTCGCGCTCGACATCCCAACGCCGCCCAAACCAAACGTGCACGATGTCAAAGGCCGCACGCGCTGGGAAATGATCAAATCACCGCGCATCCTTGTTGCCGTGATCTGCGCAATGGTTTCCTATGCCTTGATGAACTTAGTAATGACCTCCACCCCCCTCGCGGTGGTTGGATGCGGGTTTGGCAATGACGACGCGGCAAATGTCGTGACGGGCCACGTGTTGGCCATGTTCGCCCCCAGCTTCTTCACGGGACATCTTATTGTGCGGTTCGGTGTTGAAAAAATCGTCGCAACGGGCCTCGCGATCCTCGCGTTAGCGGGCGTTGTCGCCCTTGCAGGTGTCGAGTTGACGAACTTCTATGTCGCGCTCGTGTTGCTCGGCATGGGCTGGAACTTTGGCTTTATCGGCGCGACAACCATGCTCGCCACGGCCCACACCCCCGAGGAACGCGGGCGGATGCAGGGCTTGAATGATATGATCGTATTCGGCTTTGTCACCGTGGCGTCACTGGCATCTGGCGGATTGATGAATTGCTCCGGCGGCACCCCAGTTGAGGGCTGGACCAGCGTCAATCTCGCGATGATTCCTTTCCTTGTGCTCGCAGGAGGGGCTTTGATTTGGCTGGTGATGCAGCCCAAACAAACGGCCTAATACCGCCCCAGTACCGACTTGCGCAATAGCCGCGCTTTGCGGGAAAATTCTGGCAAATACAGCGAACCGTCGCCCACCCGTTCGGGGCTTTTGATCGCCAACTTCAACAAGGGTTCCGCCTGCCATCCCCACCGCAAAGCGGGGGCAAAATTGCGCGATGGTTTGGCTGATTGCATACGCTCCAACCCCCGCTGCGCAAGGGATTTTACGCCTTCGTCACGTCCGTCGAGCAACGGGATTTTCCCCCGTTCCACAAGATCAGCAACCGCCGCAAGCCACGCAGCAACTCCGACACCGTAAGCATAGGCCCGCACAGATTTCTCATCGTCAGGCTGCGCCCCCAACGTCTGGCAAGCCATCCACATCAAATGCCCCGCCGTGTGATCAATATATTCGTCAAAATCATCCTGATCGGCAAAGGGCTCAGTGTAAGCATCCCAAAGTCGCGCCGCCGCCATTTGGTCTAGATTCTGGGCCGAAAGTCCAAATTCCTGCACACATTGCACCAAAGAAGCCGAAACTTCGTGTGTACGCACCACACCTTTCGCCGCGATTTCGTCAATCAAATCCCGCCACCACTGAAGCCGCATTTCGGCAATCATCGGCTCTTTGCTCGCCCACGGCGCACGCGCCAATTCAAGGTTATAGGCCGCCAAAGTAAACAAACCGCCACGCAACGCAGGCGCCGCCGCCATTGTCGCTAAAAACCGATCTGGATCGCCCTTTTCCACAAGCGCCGCACACACTGCATAATCCATCATGGCAGCTTCACATCGCGCACGAGCTTCCACTGAATCGCGTCCAAAAGCGCCTCAAAGCTTGCATCCACAATGTTGGACGAAGCGCCAACGGTGGACCAACGCCGCCCTTGCGTATCTTCGCTATCAATCACAACGCGGGTCACAGCCTCGGTGCCACCATTGGTGATGCGCACCTTATAATCAACCAGATGCATGTCATCTATTAGGTCCTGATAAGGGCCTAAGTCCTTGAGCAAAGCCTGCATCAACGCATTCACAGGGCCGCGATCCGTGCCGCCCTCGTCCATCGAGTCGCTCACCGACATTTTCTTCTCGCCGTTGATTTTCACAACCACCACGGCTTCCGAAAGGCTCACCATTTTGTTGCGCTTATTTTTGCGCCGCTCGACCGTCACCTTATAGCGTTTTACCTCGAAAAACTCTGGCAAAAGGCCCAACTCACGCCGCGCCAAAAGCTCAAAACTCGCCTGTGCGACGTCAAAGGAATAGCCCTCGTCCTCGCGCTCTTTGATCACCTCAAGAATGCGTGCCAGCGCCGGGTTTTTGACGTCCACCTCAAGGCCGGCACTCGCCAAACGACTGCGTAAATTGCTTTGCCCCGCCTGATTGGACATCGGTATTATCCGTGTGTTTCCAACAAGTTCCGGATCGATGTGCTCGTAAGTCGTCGGGTCTTTCAGGATCGCTGAAGCATGCAATCCCGCCTTATGCGCAAAAGCGCTGGCCCCGACATAGGGCGCTTGCCGCATAGGAACGCGATTAAGAATATCATCCAGCATCCGGCTGAGCTTCGTCAGCCCCAGCAGGGCCTTACGTTCAATTCCGGTCTCAAATCGGTCCGCATAATCCTGCTTCAAAATCAGTGTCGGAATCAGCGTTGTCAGGTTGGCATTGCCACAGCGCTCGCCCAACCCGTTGAGCGTCCCTTGGATTTGGCACGCCCCCGCTTCAATCGCCGCAAGGCTCCCCGCGACGGCATTTTCGGTATCGTTATGGGTGTGGATTCCGACGTTCGCGCCCGCAATTCCGGTGGCGATCACAGCCGAGACAATGCGCCCAATCTCGCTTGGCAAAGTGCCGCCATTGGTGTCGCATAGAACCACCCACCGCGCGCCTGCATCCAATGCCGCCCGCAAACAAGCGAGGGCATATTCGGGGTTGGCTTTATAGCCGTCAAAGAAATGTTCCGCATCAAACAGGGCCTCGCGCCCCTGTGCCACGATATAGGCAATCGAGGCGGAAATATTGTCGATATTCTCCTCAAGAGGGATATCAAGCGCGCGGGTAACGTGGAAATCATGGCTTTTGCCAACAAGGCAAACCGCAGGCGTGCGCGCATTCATCACCGCCGCAAGCACGTCGTCGTTTTCAGCACTACGGCCACTGCGTTTGGTCATGCCAAACGCAGTCATCATCGCGCGCGTTTTTGGTGCATCGTCGAAAAAGGCGCTGTCCGTCGGGTTTGCCCCGGGCCAGCCGCCCTCAATGTAATCAAGACCGAGACCATCAAGCGCCTTGGCAATCCGGATTTTCTCGTCGGTCGAGAATTGCACACCCTGCGTTTGTTGTCCGTCGCGTAATGTTGTGTCGTAGAGATAAAGGCGGGTTTTACTCATTTTAGAGCCTCCAGTTTGGAGCGATCAAAGTTCTCCTTAAAATCGAGTGTAACGCCGTCTTTAGACATCCTCACTTCTAATCCAGCTTCAACTAAAGCACTTTTGATACGATCAACTTCTGAAAAATCCTTTGTTTCTTTGCCAATTTTTCGCGCGTTGTCCAACAACGCCTCGTATTCGCCAAGATCAACGAGTATGGCATCCAACGAAGATCCGAAGGTAGTCACCCAAATATGTTTGTAGTCAAATCCGAGAAAATTCAGTGCGGCAGCAAGTTCTACTTTTGAAGTCAGGTCACTTTTAGCTTTAGCAGCCAATTTATGCAGGTGGGAAATGGCCATTGATGTGTTCAGGTCAGATGCAAGTGCCTCTACAACTTCTACTGGTGGGCGGGTATGCGGCAAAAGACGAGCAACATCGTCACGTTCTTCATCAATGATTTGTTTCCAATTCGTAAGCGTTTTTTCGGCCTCGTCCCGTTTTTTTTCGGTCCAGTCCATCGGTTTCCGATAATGCGTCGACAGCATCACAAAGCGGATCACTTCGCCCGGAACCCCTTGGTCGAGCAAATCGCGCACCGTGAAGAAATTGCCAAGGCTCTTGGACATTTTCTTGCCCTCAACCTGCAACATTTCATTGTGCATCCAAACCTTGGCGAACGCCCCCTCGGGATGCGCACAGCAGCTTTGCGCCACTTCGTTTTCGTGATGCGGGAACATCAAATCATTGCCGCCGCCGTGGATGTCAAACGCATCCCCAAGCAACTCATAGGCCATCGCCGAACACTCAATATGCCACCCCGGACGACCAAAGCCCCAAGGGCTTTCCCACCCTGGCGTCGCAGAATCCGACGGCTTCCAAAGCACAAAATCCATCGGATTGCGCTTATAGGGTGCCACTTCGACCCGCGCGCCCGCGATCATATCATCCAGCGAACGCCCCGAAAGAGCCCCGTATTTGTCATAGCTTTCCACCGCAAAAAGCACATGCCCCTCGGCGGCATAGGCGTGGCCCGTTTCGATCAACGTGGTAATCATCGAAATCATCTGGGGAATATATTGCGTGGCCCGTGGCATTTCATCAGGATCTTGCGCCCCCACGGCCCGCATATCGTCCAAGAACCAGCCAATAGTTTCGTCACAAATCTCGCCAATCGAGCGACCAGTTTCCGCCGCCCGCGCATTAATCTTGTCATCAACATCGGTGAAATTGCGTACATAGGTGACGTGCTCCGCCCCATACACATGCCGCAGCAAACGTTGCAAAACATCAAACACAATCACTGGCCGCGCGTTGCCAAGGTGGGCGCGATCATAGACCGTCGGCCCACAGACATACATGCGCACATTCTGGGCATCAATCGGTTCAAAAACCTCTTTTTGACGGGTTCTTGTATTGTGTAACTTTATCTCAACCATAGTGTCCTCACGCGGGTGCTTGCCGCGGGCATATCAACTTTGGTTTCAATTGGAAATGAGAAGACGGCCCGCTTTGATGTTAAGCAGGAATACAAATGCAAATAATGGCGCAAAATTGTCTCATAACGTGGGTGTAGCAAACTGTGCGCCCTCTGCCAAGGCGCTTGACCAGTCAATACCCCTGACCTACCCTCGGCCCACTTTGAGGAGGACCAAATGACAGATCTAGGCCAAACGTTCCGCGCGCTACACCAACGCGGCAATCCCTTTATTCTTGCTAATGCGTGGGATATCGGCAGCGCGAAAATGCTTCAGAACCTCGGCGCGCAAGCTGTCGCGACCTCCTCCGCGGCCCAAGCTTTCACCCTTGGAAAACCCGACGGCGTTACCCGCGACGAGGCCCTCACCCACGCCCAAGACCTCGTTCGCGCGCTGGACATCCCCGTTTCGGGCGATTTTGAGAACGGCTTTGGCGATAGCCCAGACGACGTCGCCGAAACCATCCGTCTTGCGGGCGAAATTGGTCTCGCGGGGGTCTGTATCGAGGATATCGCCCTCCCAAGTGATGCGCCCTATGACGTCGCCCTCGCTACGGAACGGATCAAAGCCGCAGCCTCGGCTGCCCGCGCGTTAAAAAACGACTTTTTCCTCTTGGCCCGCGCCGACGGGATCATGCATGGAGTCTATGATCTCGCCGAAGCCCTCATCCGGATCAAAGCGTTTGAAGACGCCGGTGCCGACAGTCTCTATGTACCCATGCCCGCCTCATGGGACGACCTCGCGACAATCTGTGCCAGCTCCACCTTACCCGTCAACGCGCTTGCGTCCGGTCCCTATGCCCAACGCCGCAAAAGCGAGTTTGCCGCCATCGGTGTCGCGCGCATTTCGCTCGGCTCCTCCCTTGCCCGCGTCACCCATCGTGCGCTTTACGACGCCGCAAACACAATACTGCGGGACGGGGATTTTTCGCCCCTCGCAAATGGAATTTCAAGCGATATTATCGACAACCTCCTCGTTTAAGCGGCTGTAATCGGAAGAAACTATATGAATCACGATGATCTGGCCCATTGGTCAAAAATCGCCGCCGATTGGGCGCGCGACTATCATGCGGGTCTGCGCGACGTCCCTGTACGCCCCAATATAAAACCCGGCTCGATTGCCGCACAACTCCCTGCCAAGGCCCCCGACGGCCCCGAAGATATGAGCACAATTTTCGCGGATTTCGAACGCCTCGTGCCCAGCAACACAACCCACTGGCAACACCCGCGTTTCTTTGCCTATTTCCCCGCCAATGCCTCGCCGGCTTCCATGCTTGCAGAGCAACTCGCCAATGCCATCGCGGGTCAAGCCATGCTCTGGCAAACTGCCCCCGCCGCCAATGAAATCGAGGCCGTGATGATCGGCTGGCTCGCCAATGCGATGGGCCTGCCCGACACGTTCACCGGTACAATCCACGACAGCGCCACCACGACAACCCTGTCGGCGATACTCACCATGCGCGAACGTGCGCTAGATTGGGCGGGCCTCACCGACGGCCTGAGCGGCCAACCCCGCTTGCGCATTTACGCCTCTGCCCAGACCCACAGTTCCGTCGACAAGGCCGTGCGCGTGGCAGGCATCGGCCAAGACAACCTCGTCAAAATCCCCACAACTTCGGATTACGGCATGGACCCCGCGGCGCTTGACGCGGCCATTCGCGCCGACATCGAGGCGGGCCACCTCCCCGCAGGCGTCGTCCTGTGCACGGGCGGCACTTCGATAGGCGCCTGCGATCCCATTGCCGCCTGTATCAAAGTCGCAAAAGCCCACAACCTCTTCGTACATGTCGACGCTGCATGGGCTGGAAGCGCGATGATCTGCGAGGAATTCCGCCCCCTTTGGGAGGGCATTGAAGGCGCGGATTCCATCGTATTCAACCCGCACAAATGGCTCGGGGTCCAATTCGATTGCGCCATCCAGTTCATGCCCAATCCAAGCGAGCAAATCCGCACTCTCGGCCTGCGCCCCGCCTATCTCAACACCCAAGGCCAAGACGAAATCGTCAACTACAACGAATGGACCGTCCCCTTGGGCCGCCGTTTCCGCGCGCTCAAAATTTGGTTTACGCTACGGGCCTATGGCTTAGATGGCTTGCGCGAACGCATCCGCAACCACGTCGCATGGTCACTTGAGGCCCGCGACGCCATCGCGTTGATCCCCGGTTGCCTCCTCACAACCTCGCCGCGGCTGTCCCTTTTCACCTTTTCCTATATCGATGACGTCGAAACAGCCGCCTTACTCGAACGCATCAACGCGGACGGGCGTATCTATCTGACCCAAACCACCCACGACGAGCGCTTTGTGATCCGCGTCCAAGTCGGACAATTCGATTGCACCCGCGATGACGTGATGATGATCCCCACGGTCATCCGTGACCTCATTGCTTGATTTCTATGAAAACGGGTCTAAACTCTGGTTCAACGTGTTTTTGGAGCTGAAATGACCCGTTTGTTAGCCGCTTTGGTCGTTGCCCTCGGCCTCCTTGCTGTCTCCCTCCCCGGCCAAGCCCAAACCCTTCCCGAATATGAAAACCTCTATGTCAATGATTACGCCAACATGCTTTCACCCGAAATTCAAGATACCCTGCGGCGCAAACTCAACTACCTCAGGGAGGACATCGGCACCGAGATGAGCATCCTCACCGTCACTGACATGGCGTCATATGGCGATCGGACGAATATCGCGGATTTTACCACGGCGGTTTTTAACAAATGGGGCATTGGCAAAGCTGAACGAAACGACGGCCTTTTGCTGGTGATCTCCAAAAATGACCGCACCTTCCGCATTGAAGTGGGCAGCGGCTACCCCCCTATATACGACGATATATCCGAGGACATTATCCAATTCTACATCACCCCCGCTTTCAAGGACGGGGATTTTGACGACGGTGTCTTGGATGGTGCGGACAAAATGATCTCGCTGATCGCCTTGCCTTTTAATGGCGGCGAGTTGTCTCCTGAGCGCCCCAAAAATCCAAACGGCATCGCGGATCTGATTTTTTGGGGCATGGCGATATTCTTTGGTGGCAGTGTAGTTGCGGCGGTCCTTGGCCCCAAACTTTCCGGTTTTCAATTCGCACGCAAACCCTGCCCTCAATGTGGGCAAAAAGGCATGGTGAGGAAAATAACCACCCTGCAATCTGCCACAACAAGCGATACGGGTCTGCGTGAAACAAACATCACTTGCCCAAATTGCAGCTATTTTAATGTCACACAATTCATAATTCCACGCGTCTCTGACACAGACGACAACAATAGTTCAGGCTCGGGTGGGTCAAGTTTCGGTGGCGGATGCAGTTCAGGCGGCGGTGCTTCAGGTAAATGGTAAAGGCTTGATTAAAACCGCCCTGGCCTTTATTGAACAAGTGTTCAATTATTTTCTGGGAGGTCGCAATGGACATCACAACGACAAAAGCCATCATCACCGGCGGCGCGTCTGGCTTGGGCGAAGGCTGCGCACGGGCCTTGGCGGCCTCAGGCGCACAGGTCACGATTTTTGACCGCGACGCGACACGCGGCCCCATGGTTGCTGCCGAAATCGGGGCAACATTCGTCGAAGTTGACGTGACCGACGAGGCATCCGTAATGGCAGCCATCGCGCAGGCCAAATCAGCGATGGGCGGCATCACAGCTTGTGTGAATTGCGCGGGAATCGTTACTGGCGCGAGCACGTTGGGAAAAAACGGCCCCTTCCCGCTCGCGGATTTTCAGCGCACCATCGACATCAATCTCGTGGGTACGTTCAACGTTGCGCGCCTCGCCGCCCAAGCCATGGCTGACAACGCCCCAAACGCCGATAATGAGCGTGGCGTTATTATCAACACGGCTTCGGTTGCCGCCTTTGACGGGCAGCGCGGCCAAGCAGCTTATGCGGCGTCCAAAGCGGGAATTGCGGGACTTTCCTTGCCGATGGCCCGCGACTTGGGACGCACGGGTATCCGTGTGATGGCCATCGCGCCGGGCATATTCATGACCCCGATGCTCGAAAGTCTTGGCGAGGAGATCATCGCAGGCCTGTCAAAAGACGTGGTGCATCCCAAGCGATTGGGCACCGCGCATGACTTTGCCCGCCTCGTAGAATTCATCATATCACACCCGTATTTGAACGCGGAAGTAATCCGTCTGGACGGTGGCCTGCGCATGGCCTAGGCGCTTAAAGTTGCAGAGCGGGCCTAAGCCTCGGCCCGTTCCGCAAGTTTCATCCACTCTTCTTCAGCCTTGGCCAAAGCATCGTGACGTTCCAAAAGCGCGTCAGTGCCTTTTTGGAATTTTACCGGCTCATCGGTAAACAAATCAGGCGCCGCGAGAAATTCTTCAAGCTTGGTGATCTCGGCCTCAAAGCGCGCAATTTCCTTGGGAAGCGCTTCCAAACGGTGTTGCTCCACAAAGGACAAGCCGTTGGATTTTGCGGCTGACTTGCTCGCGGAGGCGTTTTTCGAACCGCCCGATCCCGAAGATTTTGCGACGGGTGCAGCCTTTGCCTCTTCTTGACGCTGGGCGCGATAATCGCTCCATCCGCCAGCATAAGCGACGGCGTTACCGTTGCCTTCCATGGCGATGGTTGTTTGGGTCACGCGGTCCAGAAAATCACGGTCGTGGCTGACCAAAAGCACGGTACCGTCGTATTCGCCGATCAAATCTTGCAACAAGTCGAGGGTTTCGACGTCGAGGTCGTTGGTTGGCTCGTCGAGCACCAGAAGGTTGCTTTCACGCGCCATGATTTTCGCTAGCAAAAGACGCGCCTTCTCGCCACCCGAAAGGGAGGACACAGGCGCGCGGGCGCGGGTTTCGTCAAAGAGGAAATCCTTGAGATAACCGATAACATGACGCGGTACGCCACGCACGCTGACTTGGTCGGCTTTGCCCGAAACACGCATATCGGGATCGCCCGTCAGGCTGTCCCAAAGGGTCATATTCGGATCAAGTTGCGACCGATTTTGGTCAAAAACAACGGTTTGAAGTTTGGTGCCGCGTTTTACTGTGCCGCTATCGGCCTCAATGTCGCCAATCAGGATTTTGAGCAACGTGGTTTTGCCAACGCCGTTCGGTCCCACAAAAGCCACGCGATCGCCACGGGCAATTTTGATCGAAAAATCGCTGAGAATCTGTTTGTCATCATAGCGCATCGTCAGGTTTTCGGCTTCGATCACCTTGCGGCCCGATTGCGGACTGGCATCAAAGGCCATCGCGGCCGCACCTTGACGTTTAACTTGTCCGGAACGTTGTTCTTTGAGGTCCCCTAAAGCACGAAGACGGCCTTGGTTACGCGTGCGACGCGCCGAAATACCTTCAACGGCCCATTTGGCCTCGGATTTAATCAGACGATTTAATTTGTGGCGCTGCGAGTCTTCGTCTTCCCACGTTTTATCACGCCACCCCTCAAAAGCTTCGAATCCTTCTTCCAGACGACGCACTTTGCCACGGTCCACCCAGAGGGTCGCGCGGGTCAGGGCATTGAGGAAGGCACGGTCGTGCGAGATCAGAATGAAGCCCGCGCGGGTGGAACGTAATTGATCTTCGAGCCACGCAATGGCTTCGATATCGAGGTGGTTTGTCGGCTCATCGAGCAGCATAAGTTGCGGCTCTTCGGCCAGCAATTTTGCGAGGGCGGCACGGCGTTTCTCGCCGCCAGAAGCCGCAGAAATCAGGGTTTCAGGCTTAAATTTAAGGCCTTCGGCGACCATATCGACCTTATAGGATTCGATAGGGTCAAGTTCACTGGAAGCGAAATCGCCGAGCGTTTCGAAGCCACTTAAATCGGGGTCCTGCTCCATATAGCCAACTCGAACGCCGGGCGACACGATGCGCGCGCCATTATCGGGTTCGATCAACCCCGCCATCACCTTCATCAAGGTTGATTTGCCCGATCCGTTGCGGCCAACAAGGGCCACACGGTCGGCGGGTTGCACCACCAAACTAAGGTCTGAAAACAAGGGATCTCCGCCGAATCCGAGCGAAATATCCGTGAGCTGAAGAAGAGGTATACGTGCCATCAGAGTGCGCTAAACGCCTACCGCGCAAACGTCAAGCACTTAGCCCATGACCGCGCGAAGTAGTCGTTTTCGCGCCGGTGGGATTGCGCCGATTTCAATGCCGGTAAAAACATGCAGCGTGTTCATTTGACGATCCACCACCGCATGATCCGACACCCAGCCCCCCATCATCAGATAGGTTTTGAGCAACGGCGGCATTACCCGCATTGCGTTTTGCGCATTCGGTTTGCGCCGCAATCGTTGGGCAAACTTAAACACCGTCGGCGCTTTTATTTTCGGCAACCAGCGTTTTGGCGCAAGGTGGCGTGCCTTGAGCAAGGCAAAAGCATCTGCATAGGTCGCCGCTTCGACCCCCTTAAAAGACGAGCATCCAAACAGCAATTCCACGCCGCGCGCATCGACATATTGGGTCATAGCGCCCCACGCTACGCGTAAAATATCGGGGTCGCTCAAGTTAGGATCGACACAGAACCGCCCCATCTCGACCATAGGACCACCGAAATCACGCAGGCCCGAAAGCTCGTAATATTGCGCCGAATAGCTGGTGTCGATGTCGGCCCCATTGGGCATATCGAGCATACGAAAACAGCAAACCAGCGCATCTGAGGATACATCCTCGATCAAAACATGCGAGCATCGTTGGTCGTAATCATCCGCGTCCGACCCTGTATCTGGGCCAAAAAACGCCCGGTACCGCAGCGCCTGTGCCAAGGCGACATCGTCTGAAGTCTCGGCCAAACGCGCCCGATATTTTCCGCGGTGAAGATTAAACATAGCACCCCTGTCGATTGCGGCCCTTAAAATAACGAGCACCCCTTTCCATATGGTATACCACTGCTTTACGAAAAAGACGTGACAGGAAATTATTTACGGAGGGTCAAGTGGCTACAATTGAAAAAACGGACGCGGAGTGGCGCGCAATCCTGAGCGATGAAGCTTATAAGGTGACTCGCAAACATGGGACAGAACGCGCGGGCAGCCACGACAACTTCCCCAAAGACGCGGGCGTATTCCGCTGTATCTGTTGTGATTCTGCCCTGTTCGATCAGGACACCAAGTTTGAATCCGGCACAGGCTGGCCCAGTTTTTTCGCCCCAATTGAAGGCGCGCCCGTGGGCGAAACTGAAGATCGCAAATTATTTATGCGTCGCACAGAAGTTCATTGTGACACCTGCGCGGCCCATTTGGGGCACGTGTTTCCCGACGGGCCAAAACCCACGGGATTGCGCTATTGCTTGAATGGCGTAGCGCTTAAGTTTGAAGCGGATTAAGGCAAAAGGCCGGACCGACGGAACCTGTCGGTCTGGCCTGAACGTTATTGATTTCCGGTCAGCGTACTGCCAGTTAGGTTGCCAAAGCTGCCGAACATTTGCGCCAAGAACCCGACACCCGAGATGCCAGAATCGGTAACACGGCGCGACAAGGCCACGACATTGCCATCTTCAATACCAAAGCGTTCAACATTGGAAACAACGCCTTTGTTGTCAAACCGAATGGCAACAACCTGACGGTCGATTTCCTTTGGCTCGCGATATCCAAAGTTCTTCCAAATGGACTCAACATAGAACCAATCACCATCTTGCAAGAGGCCACGCCCCGAAGGCCGCCCAACCGTGGTTTCAACCGTATCAACGGTATCCACCCCCACAAGGACGTTATCGAGAACTTCTTCGGTCGGAACATAACCGTGCTTCCGGATCACAGGCGAACAGGCTGTAATTGTGAAAACGAGCGCACCAAGGCACACCAATTTTGCCGTTTTCTTGCCTAGGCCTGTATTAATTTGCATTACCACCCTCTTGATCTCTTGGTCCTTGGCTTTTATCCGACATACAGAAGGATGCAAATGTTATCAACAATGGAAGCTCCGAACATGACCAATGACCCAACGCCTCAATCGCCTGCTCTCGCACCTTGGGCACACCCTATGCGCGTCGCGGACTTGGCTCAACGCACCGAAACGAAGTTTTCGATTATTCCCAGCGCGGCTGTTCTGAAGGCGATTGCAGCGGATATTGATGTACTGACCCTCAAGAAAATGCGCTTTGAAGGCAAGCTTTCGGCGCGCGGCAAGACCGACTGGGCCCTTGTGGCCAAGCTCGGTGCGACCGTCACCCAGAATTGCGTGGTAACCCTTGTGCCCGTGAACACGCGGGTCGACGTGCCAGTGCAACGCGTGTTTATTGCCGACCACTCGGTTTTTGAGGGCGAGCCGAATGAAGACGGCGAGATTGAAATGCACACTGACGAAACCCGCGAGCCCCTCCAAGGGGTGATCGATTTGGGGGAGATCATGCTCGAAGCCTTGGCTTTGGCAGTTCCGCTCTATCCGCGGGCCGACGGTGCGGCGCTTGAATCGGCCCAATTTACCGCCCCAGGAACCACACCAATGCAAGATGAAGACGCAAGACCGTTTGCAGGGCTTGCAAATCTTTTAAAAACGGGTGACAAGCCCGATAAGAAATAACGAGCGACAGTGTAAAGATTTGCGAAGGCTCTTCGCGATTCGCGCACCAAGAAAGAATTTGCTTGCACCCTAGTGGAATCGCAGTATGTTCCCGGCCTCATTTACGAGACGGTTGGACATGAGCGACAAGCTCGGGTATGTAGCTCGTGAAGATAACAAACACTGGGGTTTAGCACCTGCTTCTCCCCCCGAATTGACCAAGGTTTTGAGACATGGCTGTCCCTAAGAGTAAGATTACAAAGTCCCGTCGCGGCATGCGCCAATCCCACGATTCTCTGACTGCAGAGAATCCGAACGAATGTGGCAACTGTGGCGAACTGAAACGTCCGCACCATGTTTGTGGCGCGTGTGGTCACTATGCCGATCGTGAAATCATCGCTGTAGCTGCCGACGTCGATTTCGACGAAGACGCAGCTTAAGCGGCGGTTTCGCTGGCTCCTGAGCATGACGATCAACACAAAAGATCTGCAGACTTCGGGGGCTTCGCGCACCATAATTTCGGTTGACGCCATGGGTGGCGATCGTGGACCGGCGGCAGTTGTCGCCGGTATTGGGCTTTCTGCATCAAAAAATCCGGCAATTGGTTTCATCGTTCATGGTGACGCCGAAGTGCTTAAAAAGCTTATCAAAAAGCGCCGCCTCGAATCAGTTTGCGAAATTCGCGACTGTCCGGGCGTCGTCACCATGGATGCCAAGCCGAGCCAAGTTTTGCGAAACGGTAAGGATACTTCCATGTGGTCCACCATCGAAGCCGTCCGAAATGGCGAAGCGACGGTGGCGGTTTCCTGTGGCAACACGGGCGCGTTGATGGCGATTTCAATGATCCGTCTGCGCAAATTGCCGGGTGTGAACCGTCCGGCCATCGCCTGTCTTTGGCCCTCGCTCAGCAAAAGCGGCTTTAATGTCATGCTTGATGTGGGCGCCGATATTCGCGCCGACGAGCGAGATTTGCTGCAATATGCCATGATGGGCGCTTCTTATGCGCGCAACGGGTTGGGTATTGCCCGTCCGCGCATTGGCCTGCTGAACGTCGGCACCGAAGAACACAAAGGCCGCGCAGAACTCAAAGCCGCCAATGATTTAATCGCCAGTCACGCCGAACAAGCAGGGATCGACTATGTCGGATTTGTGGAGGGGGGCGATATTCCGTCGGATCGGGTTGACGTCATTGTCACGGATGGGTTCACCGGAAATATTGCGCTCAAAACTGGCGAAGGCACGGCAAATCTGATTTCACAGCAGTTGCGTGCCGCCTTTAAACATTCGCCCTTGTCGCGCCTCGCTGCCCTATTGGCCCTCACCTCCCTGCGCCGTCTGTCCAAACGGATTGATCCGCGTCGGGTGAATGGCGGGGTGTTTTTGGGCCTGAATGGGACTGTGGTGAAATCCCACGGGTCCGCCGATGAAACCGGAATCGCTGCTGCGATCAAACTCGCCTTTACCCTCGCCGAGATCGGTTTTTCCGACAAACTCGCTGCACGGGTTGCATCCTCTGCCGCCTCGCCGCAAGATGCTCAAGAAATGGGCAATTTGGATGGGAACCAAGAATGACAATACGCGCCGTCGTCTCAGGCGTCGGGCATTATCTGCCCGAACGGATTGTTCCTAACAGCGAACTCGAAACCACCGTAGATACAACCGATGAATGGATTCGCACGCGCTCAGGTATTGAGCGCCGCCATTTTGCCGCCGAGGGGGAAAATACCTCCGATTTAGCGATAAATGCCGCCAATGCCGCGCTCAAAGACGCCGGATTGGTCGCAAACGACATCGACGCCATCATCCTCGCCACCTCCACCGCTGATTTCACCTTTCCATCGGCCGCGACCATGGTGCAAGCGGGCATCGGCATGACGCGCGGCTTTGCCTTTGATGTGCAGGCCGTCTGCGCGGGGTTTGTCTATGCATTGGCCAACGCGAATGCGCTTATAGTCTCCGGCCAAGCCAAACGCGTTTTGGTGATTGGCGCAGAAACCTTTAGCCGCATCCTTGATTTTAGCGACCGTGCAACTTGCGTGTTATTTGGCGACGGTGCGGGCGCTTTGATCCTTGAAGCCCAAGAGGGGTCCGGCGAAAACACCGACCGTGGCATTCTTTCCTGCGATTTGCATTCCGATGGCCGATTCAAAGACCTCCTCTATGTGGATGGCGGCACCTCGACGGGCACCTCTGGCCATCTTCGGATGCAAGGACGTGAACTTTTCCGCCACGCCATCGAAAAACTGGCCGAAACGGCGCATGCCTCCCTCGACAAAGCGGGCCTCGCGGGGGACGACGTCGATTGGATAGTGCCACACCAAGCCAACATTCGCATCATCGCGGGCACTGCCAAGAAAATGAACGTGTCCATGGATCGGGTTGTCGTTACCGTCCAAGATCACGGCAATACGTCGGCGGCCTCCATCCCACTTGCCCTCTCGGTGGGCAAGGCGCGTGGCCAGATCAAACAAGGCGATCTCTTGGTAACTGAGGCCATCGGTGGCGGTTTGGCGTGGGGCTCTGTCGTGCTGCGCTGGTAAGGCGACGTCCGTTCAAAATCCAATTTTTCGCACGCCCAGACCATTTCTCGACATTTATCAACAAATAAATGCCGATAATCTTACTTTTACCTCCTTGCGCAAGTCATTGATATTGACTCGGAATTTTGACCCGCACTATGCTACACGCCAAGCACGCGGGGCGTTTCTGCCAAGTCCCGTCACTTTCGGATTGGCCCGCGTCGGTGCCAATTTCAATCAATCAGGGGGTCATGATGAGTGATAAAACACTAACGCGTATGGATTTAAGCGAAGCAGTCTTTCAAGAAGTCGGCCTAAGCCGCAACGAAAGCGCGCAACTGGTTGAAGGCGTTCTGGACCATATTTCCGACGTTTTGTCTGCGGGCGAGTCTGTTAAAATCTCGTCTTTTGGAACATTTGGTGTCCGCGATAAAGCCGCCCGTATCGGTCGCAACCCAAAAACCGGCGAAGAAGTGCCTATTCAACCGCGCCGCGTTCTAACATTCCGCCCGTCGCACTTGATGAAAGAGCGCGTTTCAAACGGCAATAAATAGGCGCGTCTGACTCATGTCCAAATCACAAGATGCGTTTCGTACCATCTCAGAAGTCGCCGACTGGCTTGAAACGCCAGCCCATGTGTTGCGTTTCTGGGAAAGCCGCTTCACCCAAGTGAAGCCCGTAAAACGTGCGGGCGGTCGGCGCTATTACCGCCCCGCCGACATGGAATTGCTGAGCGGCATTAAAAAGCTTCTGCATGAAGATGGCATGACGATTAAGGGCGTTCAAAAACTATTGCGCGCCGAAGGGATTAAGCATGTCGCGGCACTGGGCTTGCCCATGGATGACTTGGGGATCGACATTCCCCCCGCCCAAACGGAGCGCACAGCAGACGAAATTCTTGAAGCCACGCGCAGCGCGGCAAGTTTTGTGCCGAACCCGGCCCCGCCGGCAGAAGAAATAGCGCCGACAAATCAGGTGATTTCGTTCCCCAAACCACCCGAAGTACCAGACGAGGCACCCGAGGAAATCCCCGACGACGCGCCCGAAGAAATACCGGACGAAACACCGGACACTCCTCCAGAGAATCCTGAGGTTCTACCGGTTCAAACCGTTAACGAGCCGCCGCTCCAAGCTTCCTTCCTAGACGATATTCCCGAGGTTGGATCCGTTTCTGCGCCAGAGGACTCCGTTCCGGATGAGGTTGTTGCGTTGGAACCCGCCTCATTCGACGCTACCGATGATACTTCCAATATCGAGCTGGAAACCGAGTTTGCGGAAGAATCCGAAGGTAACGTCGAAAGCTATGCAGAAGAAGAATCTCTTGTTTCTGAAGTCATCGCCCAAGACCCACCTACCGAACCCGACATGACCACCGCGACCGATGAAGCCGAGGGAATTGACCCTATAGTTCCCGCGTCCCAAGAGCCTGTGGCTTTGCCGCCCGAAATAACGTCCGTCTCACAGCTTTCGCTTCCTGATCCCTCGGAGATTCCCGAAGTTTCGGGCGGGTATTCTGCCTTTCACGCCGATGACCTCGAAGAGGACACGCAAGTATCGGAGCAGAGCGAAACGCCCACTCCGGAACCGCTCCAAACCTCAGATATCGAGGGCACCCCCGAGACGAGTGTTGAAGACAACGTATTCGATGCGGCCTATCCGGAGCCCGATGACTCGCCAAGCGAGGAAGACTTAAACGATCTTGCGGCTCTTGATATTCCCAAATTTGACAGCCCTACTAGTCTTCAGGAAACATCCGTTGAGCCGGAGCCTGAAAACATTCCTTTAGAAGCGTCCTCCGATGAGGGGGAATCCGCAGACCCCGCCACGCACGTCACTTTGGAGACAACGCCCGAATTCTCACCGGAAATTCCGAGTCATGTTGAAAGCGAAGCCACCGAAGATACGCCGGTTGAAGTCACACCCGAACCCACATTTTCCGCGTCACAAGACCCTGAGCAAACTGACGACACTGCGGTTGACGCCATAGAAACATCGAGCTTCCAAGCGGCTTCTGCGCCCCTACCGGAGGACGAAACCACCTTTGATCCTGAACCCGATATTGAAAACGATCCTGAAGCCGCAATGGAAACTGCAGAGGTAACGACAGAGATCGCTCACGGGGATATCACAGACGATTCCGCCGAAGAAGTTACCGAGGGAACAACCGAAAGTGTTCCTATCGAGGAAACCACTCCCGAACCGGAGGAGCAATCTTTGGAACCTGCGGTGGCTCCAATTCACCAAGAAGACGCCACCGCGCCTTCCCAGAACGCCCCTGTGCAAGACAGCGCACCGTCAGACATTCCGAACGAAGCTGACTCGACCGAAGACGATGCACCAGGCGTTGTTGTCACAACATCTCGCCACCGCCTCACGCGACGCGCAGCGCCCTTCTCGGCCGACAAAAAGTCTGAACTGGCGGAACTTACGGCCCGTCTCTCCGCCCTTCGCAAAACCTATGGCACCGTTTCAAAACCCTCTTTGAAAATTTGATGTTCAAGATGGTAATTCTTGCTTGCCCCCACCGCGAAAAACATTATGAAGAGGCACAAGTCGGGCTATGGCGCAGTCTGGTAGCGCGTCCGTCTGGGGGACGGAAGGTCGCAGGTTCGAGTCCTGCTAGCCCGACCAATTTCAAAAACGTCCGCACCTTTCGGGGCTGCGGACGTTTTTGTAAACTCCATATCCGCACACGTCGCGCGGACATCCGTTTTCCACGGTCCTTGACCGCAGCGCGCCGATTGGCAGCATAAGGTAGCTTCATGAACAACCCCGGCGTCCTTCCCAGCCAAGCCCTCGCTGACATGATTGCCCGTGGCGAAATCATCGGTTCACCTGCGATTGATGCAGCACAAATTCAGCCCGCCTCCCTTGATTTACGTCTCGGAACAGTCGCTTACCGTGTTCGCGCCTCGTTTCTGACCGGACATGGCGCGCGCGTTTCCGAGCGTTTGTCTGAGTTTGAAATGCACCGTGTAGACCTCACAAACGGCGCGGTTTTGGAGAAAGGCTGCGTCTATGTTGTTCCCTTGATGGAAAGCCTCGCACTTCCGGATGGCGTCCAAGCGGTGGCCAATGCCAAATCCTCCACAGGCCGCTTAGACTTGCTGACACGCACCATTACGGACGGCGGCACAGAGTTCGATCGCGTCCCCGCAGGCTACACAGGGCCCCTTTACGCTGAAATATGCCCGCGCAGCTTCTCAGTACTTGTCCGCCCCGGTATGCGGCTGAACCAAATTCGGTTTCGCGCCGGACAGGCCGTGATTTCAGATGCCGACCTCACAGTCATGCACGCCGAGCAAGGCTTGGTCTCAGGCGAAGCCGTCATCTCCGAAGGCCTCGGTTTTTCGGTTGACCTCAGTGCGGGCAAAACGGGCCTTGTCGGCTATCGTGCAAAACCCCATACAGGGGTGATCGACCTTGATTTAATCGGCCACTATGACCCAGCCGAATACTGGGAACCCATTCACACGCATGATGAACGCATTATCCTCGACCCCGGCGCGTTCTATATCCTTGTAAGCCGTGAAGCGGTTCACATCCCGCCAGATTGTGCAGCGGAAATGGCCCCCTACCTCGCAATGGTTGGCGAATTTCGCGTCCACTACGCGGGTTTCTTTGACCCCGGATTTGGCCATGATCCCGCCGGTGGCGCAGGAAGCCGTGGCGTTCTCGAAGTGCGATGCCATGAAGCCCCCTTTGTTTTGGAGCACGGGCAAATCGTGGGTCGCCTAGTGTATGAACGTATGTCCGAGGTTCCCAAACAGTTGTATGGGGCCGATATTGCGTCCAACTATCAGGGCCAAGGCCTAAAACTATCCAAACATTTCAAATAGATATTTGTCAGTAAATATTTGGTGTATCCTCAAGCTCGCTTGATATTCCGGCTTGGACGCTGCGCTCGGTATGCGTTGAAAGCGCCACATAGGTCCGTGTGCCGCGCACGCCCTCGGTCGCGTATAGACGCGCAAGCAAGCCTTCCAAGGCTTCCGAACTGGCCACACGCACTTTCATAATAAGACAAGCATCCCCCGTTGAAGAATGAACCTCCTCAACTTCCGGAATGTCGGCGAACTGCATTAACGCGGGCGTCTTTCCCCAGCCTGTGGTGTCGACATGTACAAATGCGAGCAATGGTTTGCCTACGGCTTTTCCATCTAACATGGCGACCGTTCCCCGAATGACGCCACGCGCCCGCAACCGCTTCACGCGCTCATGTACGGCAGGGGCCGAAAGGCCGACGATTCCGCCAAGAGTTGCGAAACTCTGGGTCGCATCGACTGCCAACTCGCCTAATATTCTTCGGTCAACGGGGTCTAGTTCGGCGTTCCTTGAACCATTCCCCTGAATCCTATCTGTATTTTTCGCCATGCTGTCGAATCCCTATCGCCGAATACAATTCGGTTGTTATAGGGTTTTTCAAACTCCTATTCAAACGAGACCCGCCATGAACCGTTCTGTCCTGCTGTTGACCGCCATTGTTGGCGTGGTCGGGTCCAACTCTTTGGTCCTGTCGCCCATTGCCGCCAAAGTCGCCCTCTCCCTTGGAGCAGACTCACCCGCAGGCGTGATGACAGCCGCCGCTCTTTACGGCCTCGGAGTCGCTGCGGCAGCGTTGGTTCTAGCCCCCCTCGCCGACCGGTTTGGTGCCGCCCGATCTCTTCGCGTCGCCCTCGTTTTACTTGCCCTAGCCCTTGCAGCTTCCGCCTTATCCAGCACCGTATTCATGCTCTGTGTCGCCCAGAGTATCGCGGGAATCGGCGCCGGTGTAGCAATCCCCGCCCTCTATACCCTTGCCGCCCAAATCGCGCCAAAAGGCCAAGAGGCCCGCGTCATTGGCACGGTTTTGACGGGTTGGACACTCTCGATGGTCGGCGGTGTCACCCTTTCAGCCTATGTGGCCGACTTCTTTGGGTGGCAATATGTCTACGGAGGGCTTTGCTTTGCTGTTTTTGCGGTGCTCGTCCCTCTCGCGCGCATGGACCTCCCTCAGCAATTAGCAAGCCAATCCGCAACCTCCCCGCTCACGGCTTTAAAGGTTGATGGGATCGTCCCAGCGCTCGTTGCTGTCGCGCTTCTTGGACTCGGATTTTATGGGGTTTACAACTACTTAGGTGCGCATCTTGAAGTAAACCTCAATCACCCCGTGCGCGATGCGGGCATCCTAACGCTCCTCTATGGCCTCGGTTTCGCAGGGGCCATGGCCTTTGACGGGATCTTGGATCGGATCCCCGTTGTGCGTGGATTGGCGGGTATTTTCGCCCTGCTCACAGGGTTTTATCTGGTGCTCATTTGGGCGTCATCTAGCTATATGTTGCTGTTGTTGATCATCCCAGCATGGGGTATTTTGGAACATCTCGGCCTCAACCTAACCGTTGGATGGTTGACCCGCCTTGATCCCGCCCAACGCGGCGCGATTATGGGCCTAAACTCCGCGGTAATGTACCTCAGCGTTTTTGTGGCAACTCTCGTTTACCGTCCGGGCTTTACTCCTTACGGCCTCGCGATTTGTGGTCTCATTTCCGCCGGACTAAGCCTGTTTGCCGTGGTCTACGTCCTACAATCGCGCAGAAAAACGGCGGTTCCGACCGCTGTTGTCTAAAACTTCGAATTCCGGCGTGTCATTTGTGCGAGTTTGCGACTGCGCTTGGCGTCTTCTTTGGCTTGAATCTGTTGCTCTGGCGTCAATTTGGACGTGCTGCCCTTGCCCATTCCCGAGGCCATATTGATACCTTTGCTAATACCGCCGTTAACCAAGCGACGTAAAATCTGGTTGATAATCATCTTAATAATCCGGTCGATATTCATGTTCGCGTCCTCATCGTTGCTGTGCACACAGGCCAAGTATCGCATAATTTCAGCGAAACTGTGGCGTAATCTTAAAACATTTCGCCTTGATCAATACCATCTATCGATTCATCGTCGTCATCTTCAGTATGGTCTGGCATCCCTGGAATAAGTCCGGGCGGTGGTCGATTTTCCAACAATCCAGCGGCACGCAACTCTTTAAGGCCGGGCAGATCGCGCGCGTTCTCTAGACCAAAGTGATCCAGAAACCCTTGAGTTACAACAAAAGTTACCGGTCGCCCCGGTGTCATCCGACGCCGCCCGAACCGAATCCATTCCATCTCAAGAAGTTGGTCAATCGTTCCACGTGACACCGAAACGCCGCGAATTTCTTCTATTTCTGCGCGGGTTGCAGGCTGGTGATAGGCGATAATCGCCAGTGTTTCGATGGCGGCGCGCGAGAGTTTGCGCGTTTCCACAATCTCTTTTTGCATCAAGTAACTTAGGTCACCCGCCGTGCGCACGGCCCAAGCATCCCCGACCCGATTGATTGTCACTCCCCGCCCTTCATACCGTTTACGAAGGTAAACAAGCGCCTCCGACGCATCGCACCCATGCGGCATCCGTGCTTCGAGTTCGCGCACAGTAACGGGTTCGGAACTCGCAAAAAGAATGGCCTCAACCATGCGCTCTTGCTCGGCCAGCGGAGGGGCCTCAAACAGGCTCTCTTCCATTTGTGGGGCCGGATCGGCGAGGTTTTGGGGGTCAATCGCCATTGGAAACTGCCCTCTTTCTGATTTGAATGGCCGAAAATGCGTCACCTTGACGTATCTCGATTTGCCCCGCTTTCACCAACTCAAGCGAGGCTGCAAATGTTGAGGCCGTGGCGCTGCGCCGTTTTGCGGGATCAAAGTTCCACCCCTCCGGCAAATAGGTCTCAAGCCCCGTCCAATCCCCCGCATAGCCAATCAACCCGCGCAGGCGTTCAAGGGCTTGCTCCATGGTTAAAATCGAGTGGCGATCCAAAACAAAGGGGCGAAAATCGTCTCGGGTACGCGTGCGCGCATATCCCTGCATCAGGTCCAAAAGCGTCGCCGAATACGTCACTTTGCGCACGCGCTCCACGGTTTCTGGGAAGCCACGCGCAAAGAAATCCCGCCCTAATTGATCCCGAGCCATCAGTTGGGCTGCACAATCGCGCATCGCTTGCAAACGTTCCAACTGATAGGCCAAGTGCGCGGCCAGTTCTTCGCCCGTAGGCCCGTCTTCACCGGGAATCGGGGGCAAAAGGAGCCGTGATTTCAAGAAAGCCAACCACGCGGCCATAACTAAATAGTCAGCAGCCAATTCAATACGCAACGCCTTCGCTTGATCGATAAACCTTAGGTATTGCTCAGCCAATTCGGTCACCGAAATACGCCGCAAGTCCACCTTTTGGGTGCGGCTGAGCGACAACAAAAGGTCGAGCGGTCCGGCAAACCCCTCCACATCCACAATCAGAGATTCCGCCGCCAAACGTTCCTCAACAGAGAGGTCATCCGCTGTTTTTTTGGCCAATTCTTCTGATGCGAACAGGTTTTCAGACACGGCCAGCTCCAGACAAAAGTGCGCGATGTTCAGCTTCTAAAATGGAAATATCCGCGTCATCTGGGGCGCGGCGTGTCGCCAAGGCATTTTGCGCACGTATTTTCGCAACATCTGTCAGAGGGCCCGCGGCCTCGGCGACGGCTTCCATTTCCGACAGGATTCCGTTGCAATGCAAAACCACGTCAATGCCCGCTTCCCGACAGGCCGCCGCGCGTGTGGCTGGCGTTCCCGAGAGAGCTTCCATCGACAAATCGTCACTCATCAGTAGACCAGAGAAGCCGATATACTGACGGATCAAACGGATCATTTTTAGGGATGTTGTTGCAGGAACCGTGTCATAAGCCTCGTAAACAACATGAGCGCTCATCGCCATGGGGAGGTCATTGAGCGCCTTAAAGGGAGCAAAATCATGCGCCGCCAGAAGCTCGGCTGTTGCGTCTGTGCGTGGGAGGTCTTTGTGGCTATCAACACTCGCGCGCCCGTGCCCTGGCATATGTTTCGCCACAGGGAAAACGCCCCCATCACGCAAACCACTGGCAACCGCGCGGCCTATTTTCACAACCATTTCAGGGATTTCGCCATAGCAACGGTTGGCCAAAACACCATGAGTTTCCGGACGAACCAAATCCAAAACGGGTGCGCAATTTGCGTCAATGCCGACGGCCAGTAATTCCTGTGCCATGATCCGCGAACGCAAATACATGCTGCGCTCAGGGTGAGAGGACGTCGCGACCTCGTCAAGTGCTGGCAGCCATTCGCGCCAATGTGGAGCGCGCATGCGGGCCACGCGACCACCCTCTTGGTCGATCAATATCGGCGCGTCACAACCAACACTGTTTCGCAAATCAGATGTCAATTTTAAAAGTTGTTCGGGCGACTCAATATTTCTGGCAAACAGTATAAATCCAAAGGGCTTGATCCGAGCAAAAAAATCGGACTCTGCGCGCAGGAGTTCTGGTCCTAAACAGCCGAAAATGACGGCGCTTGTCGCGGTCTGAATAGCAGTATTCTCGCTCATTTACGTATCACAACGGAAATACATTCCGCTCCTTCAGCTTGAAGCGCGGCACAAAATTGGCGGGCTTCGTTGATCGTGTCAAACCCGTGCACACGCAAACGATAGAACGCGCGACCGCCACTTTCGGCTTGCTGGATGACCCGTATTTTTCCCGACATAAAGTCTTCAAATTTGGCCGCTTTCTTGTCCCATTCCGCGCGGGCAATTTCGGCACTTGGATAAGCGCCGAGCTGTGCCAAATTGGTACCGGCGGGTAGATTTTCAGGGGCTATTTCGACAGCACTTAATCCTTGCAACTCCCCGTCTTCGCCTACCTGTGTCGACGATACTGCGCTGGTTTGGCTCGCGATGATGCGTTGCTCCAAAACACGATCCGAGAAATCCGCAGGACGATCAAGAGGACGTGGCGATTTCGAAACGCCCGGTACTGAAATGGCTATGGCATCCGGCTGGAGATCATCACCGCTCAACTCGGTAGCAAGGGCTTGATCTTCGTTATCATCCAAGAGCACTTGTTCTGAAGCCGCAACAACATCCAACGCAGCAGGCGCTTTGATCGCAATCTCTTGCTTGGGCGTTTCGATGGAGATTTCTTCCGCAACGGCCTCTTCAATTTCATCAACCTCGGGCACCGAAGGAGTATCGAACGCTTGCGGGGCATTTGCTACAACTGCTTCAAGTTTTTTAGGGGTTTCGGGTGTCTGCTCCGAGCTTTTTTCGGTACCTTTGAGGGATATAATGGGGGCGGATAACACTCCATCCCCTTCCCGAATTTCGACCGGTGATGGCGCAAGAACCAACCGATCAGCTGTCGCTTCCGCCTCGCCTGCGGCCTGAACCGCGTTCACCGCGAGTCCTTGATAGGTCGCCAATTCGCCCCCTGGATCTTCGGGTTGAATGCGCATGGGCCCCTCAAGCGCTTTCACGATTGGAATGCCCGAAACGTCGCGCACAGCCAATCGATATCCCCAAAACCCAAGACCTAAAACCAAAGCAATGGACGTCGCCGCTCCGACAAGATTCAGTATTTTTGCCATGCGCCGCGTAGATTTGTGCTCAGGTTCCGGAATGGGGTCAGGCACAGATTGCACGCGGTTTGCTGGAACAAAGGTATAGGCGGATTCAGCCTCAGTGGCGTCCGCATCCAATCGGGATTCCGAACGGGAATAGACACGATCAAACGCCTCAGGTTGTTTGGAAACTTCGGGCTGAGGTGTATTTTGTGGCTGGTAAGATGGCGGTGGCAAATCCTCCAAATCGATGTCTTCACGGGGGCCACGACGGGTTGAACGGCTATCGTCCGCCTGCACTCCTGCGGGTCGACCTTGGACGTATTGTGTGGGATCAAAAGGCCGAGACGCAGTTTTCCGCGCCCCAGAACGGCCCGTCGGACGCCCGTCAGAATCCAGCTCCTCGCCAAGGGAGGGCAGGGAAAAATCCTGGGGTTTTTGGGGTCGCCCAGAGGGGCGCTCCTGCTCGCTCATGTTTGCCTCGCCACAATCTTAACATGGGGCAAATGCCCCCTGTATTGCTTAAGATCCGGCTCAATTGCCCTTGTCGTCAGCGCATTTCCTGAACCGGAGTAACTCCGAGAATACCAAGACCTGAAGAAATAACAACGCCTGCTGCCCGAATGAGCGCAATTTTAGCTTGCGACGTTGCCACTTCACCTTCTTGGATAAACCGAAGCGTCACATCATCGTTGCCAAGGTTCCACAAGGCATGCACCTCGGAGGCAATATCAAAGAGGTAAAACGCGATGCGATGCGGTTCATTTGTACGCGCTGCGATTTCGACCATTCGCGGCCATTCCGCGATTTTCTTGGCCAAGGAAATCTCTGACGGATGGATCAGTCCACTTAGATCGGCAGCGATCAAGTCTTTGTCTTCGCAGGAAATTCCCGCCTCTGTCGCCTTGCGCAAAACCGAGTTCACCCGCGCATGTGCGTATTGAACATAGAACACGGGATTATCTTTGCTTTGCTCCTGAACCTTGGCAAAATCAAAGTCCAGAGGCGCGTCATTCTTGCGGGTGAGCATCACAAAACGGGTCACATCGGGGCCAACCTGCTCGACAAGATCGCGCAACATAATGAAGGTCCCTGCCCGTTTGGACATTTTGAACGGCTCGCCATCCTTAAACAGACGGACAAGCTGGGTCAATTTCACGTCAAGAGAGACTTCGCCGCCCGAAAGTGCGGAGACCGCAGCTTTCATCCGTTTCACATAGCCGCCGTGATCCGCGCCGAAGACGTCGATCAACTGGTCAAATCCGCGCTCGATTTTGGTATAGTGATAGGCGATATCTGGGGCAAAATACGTCCATGCGCCATCTGATTTCATAACGGGGCGATCCACGTCATCGCCATGCTCTGTTGACTTAAACAAGGTTTGCTCGCGGGGTTCCCAGTCTTCGGGGAGCTTGCCTTTGGGAGCCTCAAGTGTGCCCGTATAGATCAAGCCTTGCATGCGAAGCGCCTCAATCGCGCCCTCGATTTGGCCCGTGCCATAGAGCGCTTTCTCGCTTGAGAAAACATCCATCTCAACACCCAAACTTGCAAGGTCTTCGCGGATCAAATGCATCATCGCGTCGATGGAAAAATCGCGCAACATGGGAAGCCACTCGGCCTCTTCCATTTTGGTGAGTTTATCGCCATAAACTTCGGCAAGCGTGTTGCCAACGGGGATCAAATAATCGCCCGGATAAGTGCCATCTTCAAATGCCACTTCTTGGCCAAGTGCCTCAAGATAGCGCAGGTAAACCGACCGCGCGAGCACATCAACCTGTGCGCCACCGTCGTTTATATAGTACTCGCGGGTCACGTCATAGCCCGCGTAATCCAGCAAGCTTGACAGCGCATCACCAAAAACCGCGCCGCGTGTGTGGCCTACATGCAAGGGGCCTGTGGGGTTGGCGGAGACAAACTCAACGTTTACCTTAATGCCCGCGCCCAGAGTAGAACGGCCAAAATTTGGGTCCGCAAGAGCCGTTTTGACAATCCCATGCCAAAGATTAGGAGCCAAACGCAAATTCAAAAAACCGGGGCCAGCAACTTCGGCAAGGTCAATGCGCGGATCCGCAGTCAGCTTGAGCGCCAAAGCATCGGCCACATCGCGTGGTTTCATTTTGGCGGGTTTGGCCAAAACCATTGCTGCATTCGTTGCCATATCGCCGTGAGCTGCATCGCGCGGAGGCTCAACTGCGACGTTCGCAAAATCGAGTCCTTCGGGCAAAATCCCCTCGGATGTCATGGCATTAAGGCTCTCGATCACGAGGCCACGAATTTCGGCAAAAAGGTTCATTCTTTGGTTCCTATAGCTATGCTCGCGGTTTAGCATGATCTACGGAACATTCAACCATTCCGATGCGCGTTAATCTTTAAACTCGATCTGTCCCGTCACGATATTATTGGGCTTCACGCCGCCAATCAGACGCTTGTGTTCTTGGATCGCAAATCGGTCCGTCATTCCCGAAATATAATCCGCCACAATCCGCGCCAATTCGGTTTCGCTTTCGCTATCGGCCACATCTTTGCGCCATTGTTTGGGCAGCAAATCTGGCTGTGTCATAAAGAGCGGAAACAATTCATCCACCATTTGCGTCACTTTTCCACGCATCTTCACAACCATCGGCGCGCGGTACATCCGCGCAAACAAGAACGCGCGGATTTCTTTTAGGTCTTTCCAAACGGGAGTCGAGAATTGGATCATCGAACGCCCTGCGGCACGAATATCTTCGACGGATTGCGGGTTGAGGTCTGCGAGGCGAGCCTTGCTTTCAACCAGCACATCTTCGACCAAAACCCCAAAGAACCGGCGCAGGGCTTCGTGGCGACGACGGTAATAATTCAGGTCTGGATATTTAGCATCTACCCTTGCAAAACAATCGCTTAGAAGCGGGAGCTCAGACAGATCATCAGTTGAAAACAGTTCCGCCCGCAACCCGTCATGCAGGTCATGCGAGTTATAGGCGATATCATCCGCAAGGGCGGCACATTGCGCCTCGGCGCTGGCATAGGTATCCAATTCCAAATCGTGGCGGGCATTATATTCAACCAGCGCATAGGGCAAATTGCCCGTGACCGGACCGTTGTGTTTGGCAATACCCTCAAGAGTTTCCCACGTGAGGTTGAGGCCATCGAATTCGGCATAGTGACGCTCCAAATCGGTCACAATCCGCAAGGCCTGTGCGTTATGGTCAAAGCCACCATAGGGCGCCATCAGCGCCGATAACGCATCTTCGCCCGTATGCCCGAACGGCGTGTGCCCCAGATCATGCGCCAAGGCCACGGCCTCAGTAAGTTCTTGATTAAGCCCAAAACTTCCCGCCAAAGTGCGCGCAACCTGTGCCACCTCAATTGAATGGGTGAGCCGCGTGCGGAAATAATCGCCTTCATGCTCAATAAACACTTGGGTTTTGTGCTTGAGCCGCCGAAAGGCGCTGGCGTGGATGATGCGATCCCGATCCCGTTGAAACGGCGAGCGATGGGCGCTTTCCTCTTCAGGAAACAGGCGTCCCCTACTTCTAGCTGGATCGGAAGCAAATTTTGCGAGCATAATGTTCTGCCTGTTGTCGCTGTGCGTTAGACACCTTATATGTGTTTGGTAACAGAATGGAAACGCGCTAATGATTTTGCCACCCCGAGTGACCCCCCGTGCCTTTGAACGCCTCGCCGAAATCGGTGCTGCGGGTGAAGGAAAAGTTTTGCGTGTGGCCGTCGAAGGCGGCGGATGCAGTGGCTTTCAGTATGAAATCAAACTTGACGAAGCTTTGGATGAGGACTTGGTCCTTGAAAGCGGCGGCGAGAAAGTTGTTGTCGACAGCGTCTCCCTGCCGTTTCTTGCGAATGCTGTGATCGACTTCTCGGAAGAATTGATTGGCGCACGCTTTACCATCGAAAACCCGAATGCCACCGCAAGCTGTGGTTGCGGCACCAGCTTTTCCATGTAAAACCTCTCTAAAAACTGGCGACGGGGCGAAAATGAAAATTGCGACATTCAATATCAATGGTATCAAAGCCCGTATCAACGCCTTGCCCGAGTGGCTTCAAGAGGCCAAACCAGACGTTGTTTTATTGCAAGAAATCAAGACTGTAGACGAGGGATTCCCTTCCGAACTTTTTGAGGACATGGGATATATCGTTGAAGTCCACGGCCAGAAATCCTTTAACGGCGTCGCGATTCTGAGCAAATACCCTCTCGAAGATGTCACGCGCGGATTACCCGGAGATGAAGCTGACGAGCAAGCCCGCTGGATCGAAGCGACTGTCATGGGCGACACGCCGATCCGCGTTTGCGGGTTGTATTTACCAAACGGCAATCCGGTGGAACTGGACTCCGGTGGGAAGCCCGTCGCAGGCGGTAAATTAGCCTATAAACTTGGGTGGATGGAGCGTCTCTATACCCACGCGCAGGCCCTTTTGGCCGAAGAAATCCCCGTTCTGATGACCGGCGACTACAATATTATTCCCCAAGCCGAAGACGCTGCCAACCCCGCCCAATGGGAAGGCGACGCGGCCTACCGCCCCGAAAGTCTTGCGATTTGGCGTCGAATCCTAAATCTTGGCTTCACCGAAGCTTTCCGCGCCCGCGTGCAAGGCCCTGATCACTATAGTTTCTGGGATTATCAGGCTGGCGCGTGGAACAAAAACAACGGCATTCGCATCGATCATTTCCTGCTGTCGCCGCAATGCGCCGACTTGCTGCTCGATTGCCAAATCGACAGCGAAGTGCGCGGCAAAGAAAAACCCTCGGACCACGTGCCTGTCTGGGTTGAACTCGCCGCTTAGGTGTTTTTTGTGACGTCGTGGGTGTAAATCCAGTCGAACTTTTTCGCGGCCATCTGGGGTGCGATGTGCGATCCGAGTTTAAGTGCCCCATGTGCCAATGTGCGAAACGGTCCCGGGCGCAAATGATAGTTACGCGCATTTTGACTTGCGGCCTCAATAATTCGCGATACCCTGGAAAAACGAGTATTTTGATAAAGCGCAAACGCCTGATCCGCAGTTTCCGCCGCAATCATCGCATCTGCCAAAACCCACGCATCCTCCAACGCCATAACCGCGCCTTGCGCCAGAAAAGGCAAAGTCGGGTGCGCTGCATCTCCTAGAATTGCCGCGTTGTTTTTGTGCCAGATTGGCGCAACCGGATGCCTGAAAAGCCCCCAAAGTTGAGTGGTCTTAATTTTAGCAAGGAGGGCCTGAACTTCGGGGCGAAACGCAGCGAATGCGGTCCGCAAATTATCCGGATTGTCGGCATGATTCCAGCCTTCGTCAGCCCAAAGATCTCGCTCTTGAACCGCTACGATATTGGTCATTGACCCATCGCGTAACGGATAGCAAACGAGGTGACATCCGGGGCCCATATAGACCTTAACGGTCGTCTCGTTTCGGGAGTTTTCGGCAGAGGGCACAATTGCACGCCACGCGACTTGGCCCGTAAACCTTGGCGGCGCTTCACCGTTGAGCGCCGCGCGCACCTTAGAATGCAAGCCATCCGCGCCCAGCAAAATATCACAGGCAATTTCTGTGCCATCTTCCAGCTTCAGACGCGGGGCCTCTGCAGAGACATCAACGGCTTCAATGCGTTGTCCTAATTTAATTTCAACACCAGCAGCGCGGGCGGCCTCTTCAAGGAGGCCAATAAGATCGGCGCGATGGACAAAATAATAGGGAAACCCGTCGCCGTTTACGTCCAAATCAAGCGAGAACACAGGACCGCCGCGCCGAAAATCCAAAAGCTCTACGCGGCGTCCCCGTCGCGCGACGTTTCTAAGCGCGTCCCCCATCCCCAAGGCCCGCAAAACTGCAAACCCGTTGGGTGAAATTTGAAGGCCTGCCCCGACCTCTTTGATCTCGGGCGCTTGCTCATAGATCGTAACCTGCGCCCCACGATGCGCCAACGCTGTGGCGACGGTTAAACCGCCGATTCCCGCGCCAAGGACGCTAATTTTTTGACCAATGAGCAACATAGAACTGCCTTAACGCAAAACCGCCGCTGTATGAATACGGCGGCGGCTTTAATTATTGGTTATTATAAGAGCGCTTAATCGTCGCGGTGAACTTTTTCACGGCGCTCGTGAGATTCTTGTGCCTCAAGGGACAATGTCGCAATGGGGCGCGCTTCAAGACGTTTCAACGAAATTGGCTCGCCAGTGACCGCACAATATCCATACTCTTCTTCGTCAATCCGACGAAGAGCGGCATCAATTTTGGACACCAGCTTGCGTTGACGATCCCGTGTGCGCAACTCAAGCGCGCGGTCGGTTTCTTCCGACGCACGGTCGGCAACATCAGGAATGTTGCGCGTTCCGTCTGCGAGACCTTCAAGGGTGTCTTTGCTTCCCGCGACAAGCTCGTGTTTCCAATCCAGCAATTTGCGGCGGAAATACTCTGTTTGGCGGTCATTCATGAAGTCTTCGTCCTCAGTGGGACTATAGTCTTCGGAAAAGATTTCAGTGGCTTTCATGCCTGCTCCTCGTACAGTCCTGATACCTTAACTTTGAGTGAGTCGGTTATCAGGCGCCCTCATACTGCGCGTGGTTTATTGCATCCTAAACCGATTGTCACCCCGATTTAGCCCCCCATTGAAGCATTTTCACCATGACGGTAAGCTCAACGGACACTTTACAGATAGGCCACGATAAACCTTATGAAATTCACTGGTACGGACGCTTATGTAGCGACGCAAGATTTGACGGTTGCCGTAAATGCGGCAATTACTTTGGAACGTCCCCTTTTGGTAAAAGGCGAACCTGGAACGGGCAAAACCGAACTCGCGGTTCAAATCAGCAAAGCGCTCAACATGCCGCTGCTGGAATGGCACATCAAATCGACGACCAAGGCGCAACAAGGGCTCTATGAATATGATGCGGTCAGTCGCCTGCGCGATAGCCAGTTGGGCGACGAACGCGTGCACGATGTGCGCAATTACATCAAAAAGGGCAAGCTTTGGCAGGCTTTTGACTCGCCTGAGCGGGTGATTTTGCTGATTGATGAAATTGACAAGGCCGACATCGAATTCCCGAACGACTTGCTCCAAGAGCTCGATAAAATGGCTTTTAACGTCTATGAAACAGGGGAAACAATCAGCGCGAAACTGCGCCCGATTGTGATCATCACATCCAATAATGAAAAAGAACTCCCAGACGCCTTCTTGCGTCGTTGCTTTTTCCACTACATTCGTTTTCCCGATCTCGACACGCTAAAAGCGATCGTCAAAACGCATTATCCGAACATAAAAGAACAGCTTTTGACCACAGCTTTGACCCAATTTAATGAAATCCGTGACACCCAAGGGCTCAAGAAAAAGCCCTCCACATCCGAGGTATTAGATTGGTTAAAACTATTGCTTGCCGAAGACCTCACCGCAGAAGACCTGAAACGCGATGCGCGGTCGTCCCTTCCGAAACTTCACGGGGCATTGTTGAAGAATGAGCAAGATGTTGCTCTCTTTGAACGCCTCGCCTTTATCGCACGAGGGCAACGATGACCGTCCATATTAGGCCCCTAACACTTGAGGACAAATCCGAGTGGAGTCGCCTTTGGCGCGGATATCTGTCCTTTTACAAAACCACCCTTCCCGACCACATTTATGACGTATATTTTGAGCGCCTCTTGGGGGATGACCCGCGCGATTTCAACGGGTTGATCGCAGAGATTGACGGTAAGCCTGTTGGCCTAACCCACTATATTTTCCACCGCCACGGATGGAAAATTGAAGACGTTTGCTATCTGCAAGACCTCTGGGCCGATCCGCATGTGCGCGGCAAAGGCATTGGGCGCGCCCTCATTGAAGCCGTCTATGAAAAAGCCGCTAAGGCGGGAAATCCGTCCGTTTATTGGAATACCGCTCAAGATAATGCCCAAGCCCGTCAGCTTTATGATAGGATTGCAAGTCTGACCCCTTTCCTCAAATATCAGGGACCATAAATGTTTAAAAAAATTGCCTTCCTCCTACTTCTTTCAGCCTGTGCAGCGCCAACGGTCCATGAACCTACCGCCCGCAGAGATTCTCGAACCCAGTTTGACGGCAATACATTTCCCGCGATGAAAACCTTTTCCGGCACCGCTATTCCACGGGCCAATCGCTCCAATAGCCAGATCGCACAAGACTTCCTTGATCTTTCGTTTCGTCTGGAAAGTGGCCGCCGGATCGAAACCCTGTCGCGCTTTGAGGGGCCGATCACCGTCCGCATGAGCGGCAAGCGCCCGCCGGGTGCCGACAACGAATTGGCCCGCCTTTTGGCGCGTATCCAGCGCGAGGCTGGCATTCAGATCACGATGGTTCCCCAGAACAAAACTGCGTCGATCAATATAGAAACCATTTCCCGTAGGACGCTGCAAAAATACTTGCCAAACGCGGCCTGTTTTGTGGTGCCACGCATTACGAATTGGTCCGATTACAAGCGCAATCGGCGTGGCGCCGTCACCGATTGGACGACCCTCAGATCGCGTCAACACACCGCGATTTTCATCCCAAATGATGTGAGTACACAAGAGTTTCGGGACTGTCTGCACGAAGAACTGGCCCAAGCGCTTGGGCCACTAAATGATCTCTACCGTCTGCCGGACAGCGTGTTTAACGATGACAATTTCCATACAATCCTTACGGGCTTTGACATGCTCATTCTGCGCACCTATTACGCGCCAGAATTGCGCTCCGGAATGACCAGTAGCGCGGTTCAAGCCGCTCTTCCCACGGTTCTCCAACGCCTTAATCCATCGGGAGGCGCTGTGCGCCCGGCACCTGCCCTTCAAACGCCCGTAGAGTGGAAACGCGCCATTGAGACCGCGCTTTCACCGGGGAATCCAAAACAAAAACGCACACAGTCCGCCGCACAAGCCGTTGAAATAGCACAAAAATATGGCTGGACGGATACACGACGCGCCTTTTCCCACTATGTGTATTCCCGTATGCTTTTGTCGACAAATACGGATTATGCCCTCAAACAATTTCTCACAGCACGCCAATATTACATTCAGACGGGCAACACCCAAGCACAGTTAGCGCATATCGGGATGCAATTAGCGGGGTTTGCCTTGATCGATGGCAACGGCAAAGCCGCGCTGCAAATCGCGGACAGCCATCTGGCCGACGCCCGCGCCTCAGAGAACGCTATTTTGCTTTCAACCCTCCTGATGATTAAATCAGAGGCCCTCCTCCTTTTGGGGCGCGACGCAGAGGCACAGGCCGTCGCCCTCGACAGCCTTGGCTGGGCACGATATGGGTTTGCCGATATAAACGCGATCCGCCGTCGCCAAGCCGAGATTTCAGGATTGGTTTCAACACGGTCCTAGCGCGGTTCAATGCCAGAGTGAGAAATATATGAACACAATTTTTGCCTTGATCGCCGGTGCCCTTGTCGGGGCGCTTTTTGCCCGTCGTCGCGAGGGTGCAACCTTGGATTATGTCCATTACGCAACCGTTTTCGCCCTGATTTTCGGCCTCCTTTCAGTCATTATCACGTTGATTTTCGCACGCGCCGTGGGTTGACATGTTCCTGCGCTTTTTCACCGAAATGCGCAGCCAGAATGTCCCCGTGACTCTGCGCGAGTTTCTGGTGTTTTTGCGCGGCCTTCAGGCGGGAATCGCGACCTATGACATCGAAACCTTCTATTATTTCGCGCGCAGCGCGATGGTCAAAGACGAACGCCACATTGATCGTTTTGACAAAGCCTTCGCGCTAAGTTTCGACGGCATCGCTGAGATTACGGATGCCCAAGTCCTTGAGGCAGTTGATATTCCCGCTGATTGGCTCGAGAAAATTTCAGAAAAGCACCTCACCGCAGAGGAAAAAGCCGAAATCGAAGGTTTGGGCGGGTTTGATAAACTGATGGAGACCCTCAAAGAGCGTCTCAAGGAGCAGCAAGAGCGCCACCAAGGCGGCAACAAATGGATCGGTACCGGCGGCACCTCCCCCTTTGGCGCGCATGGCTACAATCCCGAAGGCGTGCGCATTGGGCAATCCGAAAGCCGCCATCAACGCGCGGTCAAGGTTTGGGACAAGCGAGAGTTTCGCGATTTTGACGACAGCGTTGCCCTAGGGACGCGCAATATCAAAGTCGCGTTGAAACGGTTGCGCAACTGGGCGCGCGATGGAGCGAATGAAGAGCTTGATCTCGATGGAACCATTCGTGCCACTGCCCATAACGGCTATCTTGATGTAATCACCCGCCCCGAGCGGCACAACGCGATCAAGGTTGTGCTGTTTCTGGACGTCGGCGGCAGTATGGACGCCCATATCAAACTGGTTGAGGAACTTTTTTCCGCCGCACGGAGCGAATTCAAACATCTCGAACACTATTATTTCCACAACTGCCTCTATCAAGGGGTGTGGCGCGACAATTCCCGTCGCTGGAACGCGCAAATCCCCACGTGGGATATTCTGCGCCGCTATGGAACGGATTACCGCTGTATTTTCGTGGGCGACGCATCGATGTCCCCCTATGAAATCGCCTATAAAGGTGGCGCGAACGAACATTGGAATGACGAATCTGGGCAAACGTGGCTCGAACGCGCCTGTGAGCAATGGCCAAATCACGTCTGGATCAACCCACTGGACCAGAAATACTGGCCCTACACCCAATCCATCGACATGGTTCGCGATATTTTTGATGACAAAATGGTCCCAATGAGTCTTGATGGGCTTACAAAAGCGATGAAAATCCTGACATAGGCGGAAAATGTCCGACTATTTTGTCCGAAATTTGGCCTCATTTCTGTAATATTTTACCGCATCGACTTATTGCTCGAGGTTCACACAAACCTCCGACCCTAAATCGCATATTCAACTATACACTTGGAAATGCGGCAAAAATTATACCTACAGCCCCCCTGTGACGTTTTGAGTACGTCAACCCGCCCAAACTGTGCAGAAATGCAGATGAGACCTGCATTCGCGCCTGTGCAACTTTCCGCGCATGTTTGGTGCGGTCTTGCACAGCGCTACCTTGAAAAAAGCACCCTTTTATGATATTTTACTCATTCGGTGCGAGGGCGTTCTATTTCAACCCCCTCACGAAAAAATGACTTAGTTTCCAAAGACTAAGATCATTTTACTGTGAACGAAGCTCCCCTTTTTAAAGCTGCGAGCACCGCATATCTGTCTATCATAGAAACGCGGCAACGATTGCTGAATCAGGATCTTGTCGCATCCAAATGGAGACTATCATGTTTAACAAAATAACTCTTTCCGCTCTCGCTCTTGCAGTAGCCCTTCCTTTCGCTGGTGCTGCCAATGCAGGTAACGATCAACTCGCTAAAATTGCAGGAGTTGAAGCTGGCGTTTATACAACAGCGGAATTGATCCAAATCGACCAAGCACGCAAAACTCAAGACGATGAAAAACTGAATTTTTACCTCTTGGGTGAAAACCGCGTGTCGCGCGCAGACTACACTGGAAATGTAAGCGGTGGCGTCGCTGAATTGGCTGCTATCGAAGGCGTATCCACCAATGGATACTCTGCTTCGACTCTCATTGAGCTTTCTGTAGCCGAAAACGAGAATGATCTGGAAAAAATCGCGTTCATCAAAGCGCGCGCTGCAGGTGAAATCAGTGAGATCGCACCGAATGCTGTGAGCCCTGGCAAACGTCAACTTGCAGCCGTCCTTGGCCTTGACCCTGCGTCCTATACAACTGCGGAATTGATCGAGATTGCCGATTGGTAAGCGACTTGGTTAATACCCCTTTAACGGAAAAAGAGGCGGCGTGGATTACACCCCGCCTCTTTCTAATTCTGCCATCGCACAGCATTTAGACTTGCTCTACGGCCTTGCCAAATCTTGGTAAACGGGCCTTTTTAAAGAGTTTGCGGGTTTCGATATCCGTACCAGACAGACGGCGTGCTTCTGTTGTTATCTCAGCTGCGATATCGTTCATTATCTTGGGATGTGTCGTACAAAACGCCCGCAGAAAATTATCGGGATCAAAGCGGTCCAGCCCTTCTTCGGCCAGAATATTCCCCGGAAAATCTTTGCGATTCATCGTGACAATAGCATCCGCATGCCCTGCGATTGCAGCGGCAAAAACGTGAATGTCGTTGGCATCGGGTAGGTAAAGTCGGCGTTCAAGCCCCTTGGCCTCGGCGATGCAGGAACGCGGGAATTCCGCTTTTAAAACAGTCACTTCCCCACGAGCGATCATTTCGCCAACAGGGCCAAGCCGCGCCGCGGCCCGCGCCCATTCTTCCAAGATACGTTCCGACCAAAGCGGCGTATAAAGCCCCGCACGCGCAGCCCCAATGAGGGCTGCACGCATAACGGTAGGATAGAGGACACAAGCGTCGAGAAGGATCTTAGACATCAAGACGGAAAGTCAGCGCCTTGAGGTATCCACTTTCTGCTAAATGCGGCAAAAGCGGGTGATCGGGGCCGGCGAAATTCGTGCTGACCAGTTGCATACGTCGACCAGCGCGGCCGATTCCACGTGCACTTGAATTGCGGAACTTCTGGAGGTCTGCAGCGTGAGAACACGAACACACAACCAGATAGCCTCCCGGTTTTACCAAGGTTGCCGCAAGACGGGCAATCCGTTCGTAAGCGCGCAAACCTGCTTCGAGCGACTTTTTGGAAGGGGCAAAGGCAGGTGGATCACAGACGACGACGTCAAAGGTTTCGCCCTCTTCGGCCAAAGCGGCCAAGACGTCGAACGCGTCGCCTTTGCGGGTGGTGAATTTATCCTCAAAGCCACTGGCAACAGCCCCTTGGCGGGCGAGTTCGAGCGCGCCTGCGGAGCTATCAACGGCCAGTGCCGATGTCGCGCCGCCAGCCAAGGCCGCGAGGGAAAACCCGCCAACATGCGAGAACATATCAAGGACTTTTGCGCCTTTGCTGAGCTGCTGGGTGAAGGCGTGGTTGGGTCGTTGGTCAAAGAACAATCCGGTTTTCTGGCCGCCCAGAATGTCCGCCATATAGGTGGCACCATTCATCGGCACAGGGATTGGCGCGTCGATTTCACCTGTCATTACAACAAGTTCCTCGGTCAGCCCCTCAAGACTGCGGGCGCGGCCTGTGCCGTTTTTCACAACGGTTGTTACACCGGTGACCTTAATCAAGGCGGCACTCAATGTGTCAAAGAGCTCCTCTGCCCATGCGGCATTTGGCTGAATCACGGCGACATCGCCAAAGCGGTCGATCACGATCCCTGGAAGGCCATCTGCTTCGGCGTGCACAAGCCGATAAAACGGCGTGTCATACAGCCGTTCACGATGGTCAAGCGCACGGCGAAGCTTGGCCTCAAACCATGCCGCGTCAATCGTGGCCTCTGGATCACGGTCCAGAATACGGGCGATGATTTTGGATTTTGTGTTGAGTGTCACAACGCCCATCGGGGCGCGATTTGTGTCTTCGAGAATGGCCAAAGCACCGGACGCCAGCGCTTTTGTGCGGCGGTCTGTCACGAGTTCATTGGCGTAAACCCAAGGGAAGCCGTGGCGGATTGCGCGAGCTTCGGCGTTGGGTTTAAGGCGGATAATGGGATAAGAGGGATGCGTCATGCCCCCTCTTATGCGTAATTTTCAGCTATGGAAAGGGTCTTACGCCCTTTGTGCTATGCGGCGTCGTCCAAAACGTTCGTGGAGGGGCTCACGGTAAACATTTGACCCGGATTTCCTTCAAGTCGCGTGCTCAATTGGGTCAACTCACGTTGCAAGACACCTGCAATATGGGAGGTAATACGCACCTTTTGCGTCAAACCACGTTGTTCCGCTGCAACGGCCCGCGCGCCACCATAGCCATTTAAGTCGGCCTTGATCACTTTTGAGTCCATCAGAAGCGCGCCCGTTTGAGAATCCCGTACATTCATAACGAATTTGATCGAATGAACACCGCCGACGGAATAGCGCGCCCGCTCGGTCAAGGAATGGAACCGAAGGACTTGTATGTCAACGACGACATGGCGCTTGCCGCTAAAGGCTTTCGCACCGCGCCCCATTCCGGTTGTAAAGATAGAGGCAACTTGATCGTGGCGGTCGCCAAGCACATCACCGCGCCATACAATGTCGGCAAATGGGTAAAAAAGATGCGCCTCGGAGACCTTCAGCGATTCTGGTACAATAACGTTGACAGCATCAACGGTAAGAACCGCTGGAGCCATAACAACTGGAAACGCGGGAGTTGTGCCTCGGCTCACTTGTTCGGTGCCAGCACATGCTGAGAGTGTTAGGGCCACGGCAAAAACGCATATAGCTTTGATAGATTTCATCTTTCACCTCTGGGCTTCTGCCCTGTTTTCTGCTCACATTAACTTTGGAGGTGAATTGGGGCGACAATGCGCAGGATACAGGGCAATTTCGCGCTCATGATGGGGCTTTATCGTGAAATTCGTAGCCTTAGAAAACCAAAAAGGGTCGCGTTTTCACGCAACCCTCGACGGATCTTGTAGATTTAGTAGGTCTTACGCGCTTGTTGCGACGGGCTTTGCTGCACCGCTATGCACAAGACGGCTCACGAAGGCGCCAATGGCTTTAACCATATCGCGTGTTGCTTGTGCGCGAAGGGCGCGTGCGCGTTTTTCAATTTCAAACATGTCGATTTTAGTATTGTTATTGATCACTAGAGCCATGGTAGGCCTCCTACGGATAAGTCGATAATTTCTTACCTTCCATTTAGGCCAACTGGCTTTGCGTGACTACAGATGTTTCGACATGCCCGACTTGCGTTTTTCGAATACCTTAGGAATGCGCGGGTATTGTCAAAATCTGGTGAACAAGTTGAACTCTCTATTGTTAGCGCTAACAGGATGTGCTACCTGCCCCTATCACTTCCCTTTCCTCCTTGGCCCAAAGGATATGACATGACCGTCAACGCTCAACTCCAAGCCGTCACCGACCGTATTATTCAACGCTCCAAACCCAGCCGTGACATTTATCTGTCCCGCATGCGCCTTGCCGCCAGTGAAGGGCCGCGTCGCGCGCACCTCTCCTGTGGTAACCAAGCACACGCCTATGCGGCTATGGGCGATGACAAGGATACACTTGCCGCCGATCGCGCGCCCAACCTTGGGATTGTGACGGCCTATAACGACATGCTCTCGGCGCACCAACCGTTTGAGACCTACCCTAACCAGATCAAGGAAGCCGCGCGGTCTGTCGGTGCTACAGCGCAAGTTGCTGGTGGCGTTCCGGCCATGTGCGACGGCGTCACCCAAGGCCAAGTCGGCATGGAATTGTCGCTCTTTTCACGTGACGTGATTGCCTTGGCCTCAGGCATTGCCCTCAGCCACAATACGTTTGACGCGGCGGTTTTCCTTGGCGTCTGTGACAAAATCGTTCCTGGAATGGTGATGGCAGCAGCGACCTTTGGCTACCTTCCAACGGTCTTTATCCCCGCTGGCCCCATGAGCAGTGGCCTCCCCAACGACGAAAAATCCGCCGTGCGCAAGAAATTTGCCACCGGAGAAGTGGGCCGCGACGCGCTTATGGCTGCGGAAATGGCCTCCTATCACGGCGCAGGCACCTGTACGTTTTACGGTACCGCGAATTCGAACCAGATGTTGATGGAATTCATGGGCCTTCACCTGCCCGGAGCGTCCTTTGTGCCACCCGAAGGTGATATGCGCGGCGTCCTTACCAATGCCGCAGCCAAACGCGCCCTTGAAATCACCGCCTTGGGGGACGACTACACCCCCGTTTGCGACATCCTAGACGAGCGTGCCTTTGTGAATGGCATCGTTGGCCTGATGGCCACGGGCGGCTCGACCAATCTTGTGCTGCACCTCCCTGCTATGGCGCGCACGGCGGGGATTATCATCGAGTTGCAAGACTTTGAGGATATCTCGGCCATCGTTCCCTTGATGACCAAAGTTTATCCAAACGGCCTCGCCGACGTAAATCATTTCCACGCGGCGGGGGGCCTTGCCTTTGTTATTGGCGAGCTTCTGGCTGCGGGTCTTCTCCACCCCGATGTAAAAACCGTCATGGGCCAAGGCCTTGCGCCCTACGCGCTTGATCCCGTGCTTATTGACGGAATTGTTGAGTGGAAAACTGGCCCCAGCAAGAGCGAAAACGAAAAGATTTTGCGCCCCGCAACCAACCCATTCAACACGGCGGGTGGCTTAAAACGGCTCTCAGGCTCCCTTGGGACTGGCATGATGAAAGTCTCGGCGGTGGAGTCCGCGCGTCAAACCCTCACTGCACCGGCTCGTGTTTTCGCCAGCCAAGATGCCGTAAAAGACGCCTTCAAAGCGGGGGAATTCACCACCGACACGGTGATCGTCGTGCGCTTTCAAGGGCCCAAGGCCAACGGTATGCCCGAATTGCACGGCCTCACGCCCTGCCTCATGGTGCTGCAGGATCGCGGCCTCAACGTGGCCCTTGTTACCGATGGCCGCATGTCTGGCGCATCGGGCAAGGTTCCGGCCGCCATTCACGTCTCGCCCGAAGCGGCCGTTGGTGGACCACTGGCCAAATTGCGCGATGGCGATATCGTCGAGGTTGACGCGATCAACGGCAAGCTCAACGTCCTTGAGGTAGGGTTTGACGCGCGTCCCGCCGCACAGCCCGATCTGTCGGACAACGGCCACGGCATTGGCCGCGAGTTGTTTTCGGTGTTCCGCGATAACGTTGGCTCCTCCACTGAAGGCGCGGCTGTTGTCGTTTAGTTCGAGACATAATATAAGCCGCCCAGCGGCCCAAAATTCCTTTTAGGAGACCCCCAAAGTGACCCCACAAGACGCTAGCAAACGCGCGACCGAAATCTGCCTTTTGGCGCCTGTTGTCCCCGTTCTCGTTGTCGATAACGTGGCCCACGCGCGCCCCCTCGCCCAAGCCCTGATCGCGGGCGGGCTTCCTGCTCTCGAAGTAACCTTGCGTACGCCTTGCGCTCTTGAGGTCATCCGCGAAATGGCAAAAGTTGCCGGCGGTGTTGTCGGTGCGGGCACCCTGCTCACCCCTCAAGACGTCAAAAACGCCATCGAAGCTGGCGCGACATTTGGTGTGTCGCCTGGCGCGACCGATCTTCTTTTGGATGCCTGTGAAGAGTTGGGCTTGCCGCTCCTGCCCGGAATCGCGACCTCGACCGAGGCCATGCGCCTTTTGGAACGTGGCTATACCACCCAGAAGTTTTTCCCCGCAGAAGCCAATGGCGGCGCCAAAGCGCTGGCCTCCATCGGCGGTCCGATCCCGCAAGTGAAATTCTGCCCAACGGGCGGCGTGTCCCTTGCGAATGCGCCCGATTATCTCGGCCTTTCCAACACGCTTTGTGTCGGCGGAAGCTGGGTCGCGCCGAAGAAACTCGTCGAAGCTGGCGATTGGGAGGGCATCGAAGCCCTCGCCCGCGAAGCCGCAGCGCTTTCCCGCTAAGACCCTAAATTCAAAAATCCCGCTACGTATATGTGGCGGGATTTTTACTAGGGCCGAAAATCCTCAATAAAGGCGCGTTGCTCTGCAGTATCTGGCACATCCACACCCCGTGCCTTTGAGACCTGAACAAGTGCTTCCTGCGCCGTCGCACCAAATCGCATCAGCACCCCACATGCCACCATCCCCGAGCGACCAATTCCTGCGCGGCAATGAACTGCCACCGATTTGCCCGCCTCTAAATCGGTGCAAATCAGGCGCAAGATATCAGCGAATTGCTTACCATCCGGCAAGGCAAAATCGGCAATCGGCATATTGCGAAACTCAATTCCTTCTGCGGTACATTGCTCCGCCTCACGGGCCAATCCTAGCTTGTCCGCCTCGATTGCTTCCAAAAGGGAAACAATCGACTGAACGCCTCTTTTTGCCAACACAGAAAATGCCGCACTCTCAGCTGGATGTGGCATGATAAAAAACGCTCCTCGCGCAGGAGTCGCGACGGCAAACGCTTCAATCGTTGACACGTTACGTGCGACCAGTACGCCGCCCCGACCAGCCGCCACGGCGTCCTGTGACAGCGGGTTCCAACAAACTCTCCTTGAGAACCGTGAGCATGGGATGCCCCTCTGGACCCTGTTGATATTGCACATTTAGCGCCTCAAGCGCCTCACGCGTATCCACATCAGCTGGTACACTCAACGCCCAATCGACAAACACCGAACGACATTCCGCGTCCGTGATGCCATCCATCGAAAAACAATCTTTAATCAATCCCTTGGGATCAAATCTCGCATCAGTCATCAAGGGGCTCCTTTGGTTGGCCAAACAGGTCTTCAATAACCATTTGGGCGGAATTCGCGGCTTCCGCAAGGCGATTTCTCATGTCATCGAGGCTTTCACACCCTGTTTCCCGCAAAAGAAAATGCACCCCGCCAACTCCGATGTCCTCAACATTCAATGGCCCCTCATTCAAAAGACGCGCCGCCGCTTGCAACTGCCACATTAATTGTCCCGCCTCCATAAGAGTTTGTTTTTGCGCAGGTAATAGATTTCCTGCCTGAATTTGCTCGGCGACGGAAAAGCCGGTAAATCCTGCCATCAAGGCCACCGCTTGCGCACAAAGTTCTACATCTTGCAAACGGCCTTCGCCGATTTTTGCGTCGTTGTCCCCCTGTGGAGTTTTTGCGACAGAAATACGCGCGCGCATTTCGGCAACCTGCGGAATCACCCGATCCGCAGCACCGTTTTGCCCAAGAACCTCCGCCCGAAAAGCTTCAAACTCTGCCGCCAGTGCCTCGTTGCCAGCCACAGGTCGCGCCCGCGTCAGGGCCAAATGCTCCCAAACCCAAGCTTCCTCAAGTTGATAGGACTTGAACGCGGCCCAGTTAGTGGCAACGGGGCCAGCGCGCCCAGAGGGCCGTAACCGCATATCCACTTCATACAAACGCCCCTCCGCCATTGGAGCCGAAAGCGCCGTAACAAAAGCCTGCGTTAAACGGGCGAAATAGGTCCGCACCGCCAAAGGCCGCCGCCCGTCACTCTCCTCAACATCTTGCGCGTCATAAATCACGATGAGATCAAGGTCAGAGGCGGCATGAAGCCTGCGCGCGCCAAGGCTGCCCATCCCCAAAACCACGCCCCCACGTCCCGGAACCGTGCCATGTTTGCGCGCGAATTCCACCCCGACGACGGGCCAAACCTCGGCCAAAACTGCCTGCGCCAAATCCGCATATTGCTGACCTGCTTCGTTTGCCGAAATCAATCCACGCAGGTGGTGCACACCGATCCTGAAATGCCATTCCTTCATCCAGCGGCGCACCGCGTCCAACTGGCTTTCATAGTCGGAATAGCCCGCGAGCAAGACGGAAAGGTCGCCTTGAAGCGCCTCTAAACCCGGCCAAGCATCAAAGAAACTTCCGCCGATAACCGCATCAAAAACTTGTGCATTGCTGGCCAGATATTTGGCCAAATTCGGGGCAATGCTGGAGATATCCAGAATAAGGTCAATGAGTTGTGGATTGGCCTCAAAGAGCGAGAACAACTGCACCCCAGCAGGTAATCCCGCTAAAAACCCATCGAATTGCCCCAAGGTTTGCTCAGGATACGCCGAAGCCATCACGCGCGACAGTATCTCGGGCTTCAAGCGTTCAAATATATGCACCGCACGCGAGGACCGTAACGCGGGATAACTCGGCCACCCTGCCATCACATTCTTCATCTCGGCGCTCACTTCGGGGGCCGCGCGGGCTTGCGTGGGCGCAAAGAAGCTCTCGGTCAGGTCATGGACCTCTTCCAACCGCTCACGAATTTCGCGTTTCAAAACAGAGACATCGCCCTGCCCCATGAAATTTGCCAACCGTTGAAACCCTTTCTCGGTCTTTGGGAGGGTGTGGGTTTGGGCGTCGGAAATCATTTGCAAACGGTGTTCAACTTCGCGATGGGCCCTATAATGTGTGGCCAAAATCTTGGCCGTCTCTGACGGAATCCAATCCTTTTTTGCCAACTCCCCGAGCATCGCAACAGTGCCCCGCCCGCGCAATTCACGGTCACGCCCCCCTGCGATCAACTGGCGGGTTTGGGTGAAAAACTCGATTTCGCGAATACCCCCGCGACCCAATTTCATATTATGTTCCGGTAGGGTAATCGCGCCCGTAAACCCGTTATGCGCGCGAATTTTTAGGCGAATATCATGAGCGTCTTGGATCGCGGCAAAATCCAGATGCTTTCGCCAAACGAAAGGGACCAGTCGTTCCAGATAGGCCTCGCCCGCATCAATATCCCCCGCTGCAGGGCGCGCTTTGATATGGGCCGCGCGCTCCCACGTACGCCCCATGCTCTCGTAATAACGCTCGGCGGGGTCCATCGCCATACACACGGGCGTCGAACTCGGATCAGGCCGCAACCGCAGATCAGTGCGAAACACATATCCGTCGCCCGTGACCTCCGAAAGCAGCGTTGCCATCCGGCGAGTCGCGCGAATAAGGCTGGTGCGAGCATCAAAATAGGAGTCATCTTCGTATTGGCTTTCGTCGAACAGGCAAATGAGGTCGATATCGGAGGAGTAATTCAACTCGCCCGCGCCCATTTTCCCCATCGCGAGCGCAACCATGCCGCCCGTAACTTCCTCGGAATCGCGCGCAAATCCGGGGAGTTTTCCGCGCCGCGCTTCTTGGGTAACTGTCGTGCGGATCGCGCGGTCGACGGCGGTATCGGCCAAATCCGTGAGGGCCTGTGTGACCTGCGCCAAATCCCAAACGCCGGCCAAATCCGCAAGCCCCGCCAACAGCGCAATACGGCGTTTCCCGCGGCGCAATCCAGCGGCCATTTCATCGGGCGCAAGGGCTTTCAAGTCGTCCAAAGCCAGTGCCAAAGCCTCCTCTGGCGCACCATTGAGCGCGGGCGAAATCCACTCGGCTTCGCGGCACATTAAGCTAAACAAATAAGGCGAACACCCCGCCGCCCCTGCGATCAAATCCCCAAGGGGCCCCGTCACATCTGGCAAGGCCGCGCGCGCGTCAATTCCGCGATCAGGGTCAAAAGGAATCGGCGCGCGGGTCATACGATTTTGAAATGTCATTTTTTGATCGTGCGGGGGAAAGACGGGAGGGTCAATAAGCCTTGTGGACCCTGAAGAGATTTGAGGCATTCCCCAATGAACAAAAGTATAAAACCTGTCCGAGCGGCCCTCCAAACCGCTGGCCTGAAAGTCAAAATTCTTGAAGTGAGCAAAGGCACGCGCACCGCTCAAGCCGCAGCAAATGCAGCGAGTTGTGAGGTGGATCAAATCGCCAAATCTATCATTTCCCGAAATGAGGAAGACGGCTCAGCAGTGCTTTTCATCACGGCGGGCGGCAAGAAAATCTGTGCGATTACGGCGAGCGCCCTCGTCGGGGGAACGTTGGGAAAAGCGGACGCAAAACTCATTCGCGCCCAAACAGGGTTCGCGATTGGCGGCGTCTCTCCGATTGGGCACCTTTCCCAACCACGTGCGTTTTTTGATCCCCGTCTCCTAGAATGTAGTTTGACACCGTAACCTGCAGTAAGCGGGAACAAGTGGGATGATGCCGTGACAGGCCTTATTTAAAGGGCCCGGCGAAAAGTTGTGCAACCAAAATTGGCATTCCATAGAGCCTATCATTCGAGTGTCAAAATGGCGGTTTAAGCCCGTATTGGCGAAATCAAAGAATAGCTGCAAACCCCACAGTTACGCTCAAAGGGCGCTAATTATGGGGTTCACGGGGCTTCAGGCGCCCGTTTGACCGGCAATTTAAGTTGATAAAACCTTCTGAACTGGAAAGAAATTTTGGACTTATTGTGGCACGAATCAAGGGGATCAACTCTGTCGGCGGGAACCGGACTTTCGCTGCGATTAGAGAATTTTGATCGACAGAGCGCCAAAAGAGAACTTCGCCGCTCGACCATACAGAGCTAAGTTGAAACCGCCACGACGGATGGATTGCGGGCCTTTGCTGCAATTCCGACGAATACCGGCCAGAAGCGCCCTTCCGAACTCCCCAGTATGGTGAACAGGTAAGGACGGTCCCAACTGGGAGCAACCCGCTGGAAAGGCTGAAAAGTTCCAGAAGACCCACGCCCTTTCTATCCCATAGCACTGCTCCTAGTTTACCCACAAAGGGAGCTGATGCATGTCCAAAGCCCAAGACGCCTTTAAAAGGGTCCAAATTCTGATCGCCAGTAACTTCGACGCGAGCAACTTTAGTTTTGGGACAAAGATCTTGAAGCTATCCCACCGGAAATCAATACCCTCACAAACTTGACTGAGCTTGATCTCAACGCCACAGAAATCGCTTCCGCAGATCCTCTTTTTTCCCTCTTAAGCTTGACCACGCTGGATCTTCGCGGCTCGCGTATCAGCGACCTGCGCCCGATCAAAGATTTGAGAATACAGGGAGACAGCTTATTTGATAATGGCCTACTTTTCGCAAATTGCGCAGTAGAAAACCTCGACCACAAACTCTAAGCTTTTTCTGAAATTGTCGCTACGTGCGAGCGTACAAATAAACCCTCGACTACCTGAATTCACTCACTGAATGGCCGCAATCTAAGACTATTCCAGATGAACGACCAAACGCCCCGACCTATTTATTGCCCGATGACGGCCCCATCGGCGCAAACCGCAAACCTCTTGGCCCGAACGACCGAGAACCGCGATCTCTGCAGGAAAAATGTCGCCAAAAAGTCCGCGCTCTCATGGCATCGGTCCGCGACGGCGATAACGAACGAGCCTCCCTTGTCGAAACTGCCTCAAAATTTCGCAATTTGATCGACCAAAAATAGATATCCTCGTTAGTTCCCTTTGGTCCGCAGTAAACACCCTTAGGTCACGGCATGAAGCGCATGGCAGCGCTGTTAACAAAGGTCGACTAAATGACGAACTCCCGACCATCACTGCTGCTGGTCTGAAAGACTGCTTGAACCCCATGGAATATTCTTTTTAAGCCATCTAGGAGCCTCAGAGGTTGAGCGGAAAATGCGTGAATACCTAAATGGGCCACGCGACCCAGAAGCGCAAAAAGTAGATGATAGGATTGCCGATACACGAACAAGCGCGACAACAGTGCTAATAGCCGAAGCTGCAGTTCCGTTATCACTACTCGATCAGGACGCTGCAAAGGGTGAAGGACCCTCTGCACAGATCGCCGAGGTGTCCTTACAGAACCGTATCAAAATATCATTAGTGCGATTGCTCGGAAGGTCTGGGCGATTTAATCGTCGAAGGTTGTAGTCGCCGTTAATGCGGTGATCAGTGCCGACGTCATTAGTTGGATCGCTGACAACAAACTGTTGATCGTCAAGTTCTACGAAACCGTCACAACCCAATACCCCTATTGGTTCGACGCCATTATGCAAATAATCACAAAAACGCTCATGTAACTCGACAGGTCCAACTGAGCATACCGGTTCGCGAGCGCAAGAACTTGCATGCCTCAATGTCCGCTTGTGTGAAGCTGCAATGCGGCATCAGCACAGACTGCAAACGGCAGCTTTGGGCAGTTCGCGACCGTGATGGGAAAGGGAAATGTCCCGAATCCTGCACCATGCACATATCGACTTAGGGCGGGATGCAGACCTTCGCTCTTTCAAGCGCTAATGTCTGCTTTGCAGACAAGGAAGTGACCCAAATACCATATATTGGCCTGTTGCTTTTGATATACATATTCGATTGCCAACTGTTTTCATCAGACCAAACCTTTTACATTGTCACTCGTTAGTTCGACCACGAGTAATTTATTTGGAGGTGGAACAAACTCAATGAAACACTCGTTCATCGATCAATTTTGAACACTCGATATTTGCTCGTTTTCGACGTTTAGTTGGATGGCTTTTGGCAATTTGAAACGAGATTTAGACTAAAAACGTTCGACTTTGACGACGGCGGAATGCCAGACCAGAGTGCAACCAACAAGAGCGGGGCCAATGCTCGGCCTAAAGACGTTTTATTGAGCAGCGGCAACGTTAGCGGGGTTTAAAACTGCGCTTAGGGTTCGCAAAAAAACAAATTCCTTCAAGGCAAGCCACCCGCATTGCTTTGCCATGGGAAAACTTTGCGACAGAACCAACTGGCGTCCTTGAGCGCCGTCAGTCGATTTTGGGAGGGCTCGTTTCTGGTGAGGGGGTTTTATAGCAAAAATACGAGCTACTTTGGCCATATTTAGGGAGTTTTTATAGCAATTTCCCCAACCAATCGTTGAGGACGTTTCAGTATTTCCACACCCCGAAGCGATAGACTGCGGGGTGTGGAAACTGTTGTTGCCGTTTAGTCTTTGGTAACCATAGCTTCCTTCAGCTTGGTTTTGTCAGCTTCTGTTAGAACCGGAGGAGCCACCTTTAGGGTCACTTTTTCCAGCGTACCAGTGAACGCAAACGGGGTTTGGTAATCCTTATCGTCGACGCCGGTGCCAGTGTCGGCCCCGACATCCAGATTTTCATCCCACTGCAAAATCAATGGAATGGTTTTTTCCATTTTTTGCGTGGCGACAACCTTACCGTCGACCTTCAACTCACCAGTCCCAGATCGACCAATGCCACTCATGCTATTGTAAGCCAGAGTGCCCATACCAAGTCCGTCATATTTAAAGTCGAACTCTACGGTATGTTTGCCAGCGCTAAGGGCATCAGCGCCTTCCCAGCGAATCCGCTCAAGGTCCAGCAGGTTCCAAGTCACCACGGGTTTGCCTTTGAGAAGATAGAAGCCGTATCCGCCGAAACGGCCACCTTGTGTGAGGATCATGCCATCGCCGCCACCTTCGGGTACATCCACTTCTGCCGTGATCGTGTAGGAGGTATTCAGAACCGAAGGAGCATCGCCGTTCGAAGTTCCGGTAAAGGTTCCTTTCCAGACGAATTCATCGCGTCCAGCCGTCAAACTTGGCCGTGGTGTGACCAAGCGGGTCGCCACGGACGCATCCAAGGGAAGGACTTGATATTTCTCGGCCTCTTTCCAGAAAAGCGCCTGCATTTCTTTGAGCTTTTCTGGGTTTTCCGCCGCCACGTCGTGCGCCTGTGTCCAGTCTTTATTCAGGTCATAGAGTTCCCACGGTGTGCCTGCGGGGTCTTGGTTCACAGGACCGGTGATTTCCCACGGTGGACGCACAACTTTCGTGCTGCCAATCCAGCCGTCATGATAGATGGCGTGATCGCCCATCATTTCGAAATACTGGGTGTGGTGTGTTGAGGGCGCGTCGGTGTTGGCCGCATCAAACAGATACGCCATGCTGACCCCCTCGATGGGACTTTGTGGAACGCCATTGACCACGGCAGGTGGGGTAATGCCCGTCGCCTCAAGGATTGTCGGAACAATGTCGATAACGTGGTGGAACTGGTGGCGAATACCGCCCTTGTCTTTGATCACATCTGGCCAAGCGATGGCCATCCCTTGACGAATGCCACCAAAGTGTGACGCTACCTGTTTGGTCCATGAGAACGGCGTGTCAAAGGCCCAAGACCATGCAACTGTCATGTGGGGGTTGGTTTCGTTGCTGCCCCATTCGTCGTAGAATTCAGACAGCTGATCTTTGATTGGAACATTCACGCCATTGAACGCCGCGACCTCGTTCGGGGTGCCGATCAAAGTGCCTTCGGCGCTGCCGCCGTTGTCGCCGCTGATGTACATGATAATCGTGTTATCAAGTTTGCCTATATCATCGACGGCTTGAATGACGCGGCCGATTTCGTGGTCGGTATAGGCAACATAAGCCGCAAACACGTCAACTTGACGAATGAACATCTTCTTTTCGTCGTCCGTGAGAGTATCCCAAGGTTTCAGCAAATCTTTTGGCCAAGGAGTTAACTCCGCCTGTTGGGGAATAACGCCCAGCTTTTTCTGATTGGCAAAGATGGTCGCGCGCAGTTCATTCCACCCTTTGTCAAACAGGTGCATATCGCTGATCTTGTCGATCCATTCTTTGGTTGGGTGATGTGGCGCATGCACGCCGCCCGGAACATAATACACAAAGAAAGGCTGCTCAGGTGCCAGCGTATTAATCCGGTTCATATAATCGATGGCTTCATCCGCCATGGCCGTGATCAAGTTGTAGTCCGGGTCGCCTACATAAGGATAAATCGGAGTTGTGTTGCGCATCAACGGCCCTGGTGTCCACTGGCTGGTGTCGCCGCCCATAAACCCATAGAAATACTCAAAACCCATGCCGATAGGCCACTGATCAAAGAGGCCATTCTAACTGACTTGGAAGGCGGGTGTATTGTGGTTCTTGCCGAACCACGATGTGCGGTATCCGTTGTCTTTTAGGATGGTGCCGACGGTCGCTTTGTCATCGGCAATGATGCTGTTGTAACCAGGGTATCCGGTGGCTTGTTCGGCGATGACGCCAAATCCGGCGGAGTGGTGATTGCGCCCCGTGATAAGCGCCGCCCGCGTCGGCGAGCACAGAGCCGTCGAATTGAAGTTTGTGAAACTGACGCCAATCGCGGCGACCCGATCCAGAGCAGGAGTCGGGATCACACCCCCGAACGTCGACGGAGTGCCATAGCCCGTATCGTCGGTCATAATCAAAAGGACGTTTGGCGACCCTTTGGCCGGAGCAATTTGCGGTGCCCAGTAAGGCTCTGATGCCGTCGCATTGCGCTCGATCTTGCCTTTGAATTCTGGAGGTGGCACCGGAATCTGTAAACCATTAATGGTCGTCGTTGCCGACGGCGTTCCCGGAGTACCTGTGATTGTTTGCGCGGATGCTGTGACCGAAAAATGTGACGCCGCCGCAATTGCAACGGCCAATGTAAACTTGAACTTTGCTGAATTCAGGTTCATTGCTACCCCCCCTTATTAATCAAAAAGTTTAAAAAAATACTTCGCTATTAGATTCTAATTGTAGCCCCATTTGCAATTTTGGGAACTACTTTTTGAAGGAAGCGGGAAAGCAACAACGAACGAGTCGCCCTCTTTGTCAATCTCCTCGCAGAGGATAGACAAAGAGAGGTATCATGCATTCATTTCCTCGAATTTTCTCCAGACTGAACACGTTATTACAGTCAATACAGAGATAGATCGTGCGGGCGGCTATCGCAACGTCAGCGCACCAGAATTTTGGTGCTAGTGCCGCTTTGAGTTGGAAGCTGCCTTTAGTCGCTACCTATATGAAGGGCAGTTATCGGCCGTTCGTGTCATTAAACACTAAGGGCGGAAAGGATCCGTTCGCTACGGAATGCACCAGGGTCTGCTATGCAGACGAAATGAATATTAGTGGCCACAGAGCGATTAGCGGCATGCGGTTTTGATCCATGGATCATTTCTGCCGGAGACCATTCTTTGTCTAAACTTCGTGAGAACGGCTGCTTTGCCACCTGTGTATCTTCAGCCCGAAATTTTTATGGCGCTGGACAATACGTAATGAAAAATTCTCTCACTCTGCCATAATTCTAGACTAAGGATGACGTAGAAACTCGTCTTTACGAAGAGTTGATTCGTCTGCTGCATGGGGCAGTTTTCCACAAAATGAATGGGTTGCGAGATGCGATTTGGTAGGCTTTTGGTGGGGTTGATAGTGATCCTGTTTGCCCTCTGGGTTATTGTTGGTGAACAAATCACGGGCGTCAGTTCAGACGCGGTCGTGAACGCACGATTGTCGACGGTACGCGCGCCGATTGCGGGAACGCTGGATATGCCGATGCGTCCTTTCGGGACGGTTATTCAAGAAGGTGAGGCATTGGCGACGCTGAACGATCCGCTGGTCGATAGTGTTCGGCGTGACGACCTGCGCATGGAGCTTGCCTTTGCTGCGGCGGAAGTTGAGCGCCTCGTGGCTTTCGGTGCAGATCAGGTCGAAGCCAACACCAGCGACAGCTCCGCCGATCCGGAGGTTTTGGCAAACCGCAGCCCGCGGACAGATACGCGCATTGGGCATTCGGACCTCAACGTCTATTTAAGCGAGGCCCGCAGCCGACTTGCTGCCATTGACGCGCGCCTTTTTGAGGAAAATACGCGGCTTACCCGTCTTTCGAGTGCCAACCTTACCGCCCCGACCGACGGTCTTTTGTGGGAAGTTCTCGCCGATGACAATGAGGTCGTGCAACGCGGGCAGGATATCTTGAAACTGATGGTCTGCGATTCAGCCTTGGTCACTCTTTCGGTGCCCGACAACGTCTATAACCGCCTGCGCGTCGGCCAACCCGCCAAGTTCCGGCTGGAAGGTGTCGAAACGCTGTATGACGGGACGATCACGCGCATCGCCGGCGCAGGTGCTGAAACGATCTACCGTAACTTGGCGGTCGCACCGTCGATCAAACACCTTGAACGCTATGACATTGCCTTGCTGGTGCCGGAGTTGCGCAAGAATACGGAATTGCGCTGCACGGTCGGCCAAACAGGTCGAGTGTTCTTTGAGACGCGCCCCTTGGACTGGGTTCGGGACTTGCTGAAGTAAATGCACGAGTTCCTATATCTGAGTGACATCGAAAGCAGCCTCATCCGTGTCATGCTGGTGTTGGGGATCGCCATTATTTTGCCGCTGTGGTTTGACGAAAAGAACCACTGGCATCGCAGCACGATGTTCGCGGTTGCTGGAGTGTTGGCGCTTCGGTATCTGTGGTGGCGCGCGACCGAAACTATCGCTCCGGCGGGATTAACTTGGGACTGTTTGGCCAGTTGGTCGCTGCTGGGGCTTGAGGCCCTGTCGATTATCAGCTCGCTTAGCTCATTCGTGATTATGTCACGCATCCGCCATCGCGGGGACGAAGCGACAGCGCAGATTAACTGGTGGGACGCCGCGTCCCCCCCACGTGTCGCCATTTTGATTGCCTCCTACAACGAAGAGCTTGAAATCCTTGAACGCACGATCATCGGGGCCAAAGCACTGAATCATCCCAACAAAGAGGTGCTGGTTCTCGACGATGGCCGCCGCGACTGGTTGCGCGATTATTGCGGCACGCAGGGTGTCCGATATGTTACGCGCGACGACAATGTCGGGTCCAAAGCAGGCAATATGAACAATGCGCTACGGGTGTTGGCGCAGGACGCGGTGCCGCCCGATTACATTGCCGTGCTCGACGCCGATTTTGTGCCGCACCGCGGTTTTCTCAGCCGCTCACTTGCACTGTTCCATGACCCGAAAATTGGTTTGGTGCAAACCCCACAGCACTTTTTTAACGCCGATCCGATCCAGCATAATCTTGGGCTAAGCCGGTCTTATCCCGACGAACAGCGGTTCTTTTTTGATCATTTACAGCCCGCACGCGATGCTTGGGGCATTGCGTTTTGTTGTGGCACATCGTCTGTCATGCGCTGGCAGGCGGTACAGGACGTTGGCGGCTTTCCCACCGAAAGCATCACCGAAGATTTCATGATGACGCTGGTCTTGCGCGATGGCGGCTGGGACACCGCCTATCTGGACGAACCGCTGACGGAGGGGCTCGCCCCCGAGGGCCTCAAAGAATACGTCACGCAACGGTCCCGCTGGTGTCTGGGTATGATGCAAATCGCGCGTAGCCGCGTCGGGCCGTTTGCCCGCAACAACCTGCGTTTGCGCGATAGGTGGAGCGTGATCGACGCCGTCCTCTACTGGCTCAGTACGTTCCCGTTCCGACTGGCGGCGCTGACCTATCCGCTGCTGTATTGGTATTTCAACATCACAGTCGTGAATGCCGAAGTTGCCGATGTGATCGGTTATTTCGGGGTTTATTACATGTGGGTTCTGTTGGCGATGAATGTGGTCGCGCGGGGCATGGTCATCCCTATTCTCAACGACGTCAGCCAGATCCTCGGGGCCATCCCCATCGCCCGCTCGGCCATCGTCGGCCTGATCCAACCCAATGGCCACCCCTTTAAAGTGACGGCGAAAGGCGGCGATCGCAGCCGTATCATCATTCAGTGGGATCTGCTGAGGCCTTATTTAATCCTGCTGCTGCTGACCATCGGGGGCCTGCTGATCGGCATATTCTTCGACGGGTTTTCATTCAATGACGCGGGACAGGGAAAATCTGTGGTGTTGTTCTGGACGCTCTACAATGTCCTCGTCTTGTCGATGACGTTGATAGCATTTGTCGAATTACCGCGTGAGTAAAAGCATATCGCCGACGCTCCGGAGAAAACCTCTCTGATTGTGGCTGGAACGCCCTTACCCGTTCTCATCAAGTCGCTGACGCAAGACACGTTGCGCTATGAAGGGCTGGGGCACCCTCTGGGCACAGTCGGCACAATCAATCTTAAGGGCGTGGGCGACGTGCGCGTGACCGTAATCGCCAAGACCAACCACGGCGCAAGGTTGCGTCTGCAAACGAAACCTGCCCAAAAAGAAGCACTGCTGTTGCGGTTCTACGTCGACGGAGGGTCCCCCGGCGTGGCGCGCGCTAACATAGTCGCACTGGTAAAAGACCTCGCCCGCAGACTATCGTTCAATCCCTGAAGGTCGTTAGGTAGGCATCAACGTTCTCAAATAGTTCAGGAGGTGGCGGTTAGCATTTGTTGGTGAAGCATGCAGCATCAATTAATTTGACCCCACGGTTGCCAATGGATGCAAACGCAGCGAAGGTCGGCTTAGAGCTCAAACTGCAAGGGTTCCGCAACGCAGCAGGGGCAAAAACCTTCAACAACTATTCGGATTCTGAATAGTGTTTAGTGACGTCAATCGGGTTTGTTGGCGATAGTGCGTGAAAGGAGCGTTTGTGGACCACGTGCAGCCTCTACGCTACTTTGCCGTTTAACCTATTCGCGCGTTGCCAGCGTCAATTTGATTGATCTGAGCTAGTCGTCCACGCGACTGAGCTTCAAGTTTAATTTTCATCGGGGATGATGCTTTGGATTTATTAATATCATCCCGCAGCTTGGAAAGATGGCCAAGTCGATTAAGAATTACTTATGTCCCAAACAGCACTTTCGTGGACTGTATCGCTCGACCTTGTAAGGTCACCAGCATCAACGCTTTGCTTGCAACCGTCGGCAGCTACCCGTTCATCGATCTCGATCTCGGTCTACATGTCGATATAAGCAAAGAATGCTAAAATAGGGCTACATGGGCTTCCCTGTGGCAACACGTCATTTTCAGTCGCAATCTTTGCCTAGATCAATGCAACAACTGGCGCGCACTGCATCTGCGAACGAAAAAACCACAGCACCTTATTAAAGGTGCAGCTTGGAAAAAATCTTCGATGTCGAGCAACCGAAAAGATCGGACGCATATATCCCCCAAAGTTCCGTCTTTTTTAGGTTTCTGAAAGGCGAAGTAACCGCCCTCTAGCTTTGTCAGTTTCTTCAGCTTTGCTAGCGATACGTGCAATAAATCTGCCCGTTTTGCCTTCGTGCGCAATCGAAAGAAAGGGTTGAATTTCTGGTCATACTTAGGTTTTGGCATGATCAGTTTTCGCCAAAAAAAATTGAATGAACTGTAAGATATTTCCTGCGATTGCAGTCCGTGTCTTTGCGGCCTTCCCCGGATTTTCTAAGTTCTCTGCAAAGAACAATATCTAGGAAGATGGTATCCCAAACCTCTCCGAGTACGTCTGGATCACATCCATGGATGGACCCATTTTCCAGTTCGGACACGTACGATTTGGAAAGGCCAAGTTCATTTGCCTGTAAGACGCAGAGCAAAACTGGGCCACCGAAGCGGCTGCAAGGCGCAGTTGTAGCGGAGTAAAATTCGCCAGTTTATGTCCTTCGTTTATTCGGAAAGCGGGGGATGTACTCTGCGTATACTTATAGTCGTGTAAGCCGTGCTTGTTTGAAGGACGGTATGTCTGCTCGAGAAGCCGCGCGTTATTTCAACAAGGACCGTAAGACGATAGCGAAGATGCTGCGCATAGACAAAGCCCAAATCAAAAAACAGCGCAACACAGCCAAGCGCATCTTTGAGCGCCTGCGGGATGAGCCTGCCGCATTCTAACGCAGTGTTTGTGAAGGGATACCCTGCGGAGACAACCGATCCGTTCTGTGATGGCCATGTGTCTGCCTTTGCGTTCTTTGATGGCATCCCGCAGTCCATTCTTTATGACAATACCAAGATCGCTGTTGCGCGTATCCTTTGAGTCCGACCCCGTGTGCGGACACCGAGTTTTACCGAGTTGCAATCGCATTGCCTGTTTGATGACAAGTTCGGCAGGCCTACGCGAGGGAACGAGCGAGGAATTGTCCGCCATTGGTCCGAGAGACATGGACGAGCGGCAATGTCGAAGGCATGGTCGGATATACCCGCCGCAACTTCATGGCGCGGCCACAGCCAAACTATTGGCCAGCGTTTGGTATCCGATATTGATGCCCTGATGGGATTGCCTGTCGCAGAGTATGAGGCCTGCGACCATGTCAGCACGCGGGCCACATCAATCTCAATGGTGCGCTACCGTAGCAATGATTACTCTGTGCCGGTGGCCTATGCCCATCACGACGTCCACGTGCGCGGCTTTGTGCATGAGGCCATTATTGGCTGCGATTTTGAGGTGATTGCGCGGCATCAGCGGTCCTATGCCAAAGCGGATATGATCTTTGATCCGCTGCACTTCATGCCCTTGATTGAGCAAAAGGTTGGGGCCTTGGATCAGGCTACCCCTTTGCAGGGTTAGAATTTTCCGGATGTGTTTGCCACCCTGCACCGATTACTTGAAGCCAGAATGGTCAAGCCCGGAAAGCGGGATCGAGCCATTGTCCGCCATTGGTCCGAGGACAATGGCGAGGGTGCAAGTTCTACGCCCGCTGGAAACCTTCGAGATGGGCGTTGTGCAAGGTGCAATTCAACAGGCGGTTGATCTGGGGGCGATTGATTTCTGTGCAGGACGGTTTGCGGTTGAATTATTTTGGTGCTGATAGTTTTTTCCAGCAATACATTCTCGGTTTAGTCACAACTCTAACAAATAACTTTGATCGGTGCCGTGTTGCTATCGTTGTTGAGGTGGGAAAACCGATCAAGGTTTATGCAAGTGGTGACGATGTTACAAACGCCTCGGACCATTTCTGTTTCCCTACTTTACTGCCTCACAGCCTAACGATTGACACCGATGTAGAAGGGTGGACAACGCACCGCGTGGCGCTCCATGCAGGCGCGCTGGATGACGAAAAGCTTTACGAGGCTTTGCGGATGGGGGATGCCAGCGCGGTGCATATTTTAGGCGATAGTTTTGTGGTGCAAGAGTTTCCCGATGTTCTGCATGATTTGCTCGCTGAAAACGGCCTTGGTGACGTTATGACGTCTTTCGACGGGATCGGCGGCCTTGCCTTTTACGAAACCGATGGGCGCGGCGAATTGGTGATTAAAACATCGATTATGAGTGTCTTGGAAAAACTCAAATATAACGGCGCGCCAAAGCAATATATTTTGCTCGAAAGCAACCCGTTGAACCCTGTGGGCGACAGTCGGAACGTTGAATGGTCGGACGCAATGGGCTGGGTGCGCGATGTCATTGGAACCCGTTTTGTCTATACGCTTGAGGCAATGTTTTGCGGCAATGACGGCAGCGCGGGCGATCTTGCGCAAATCGCGACTGGCCTTTGGCCGAGCAGCTTGACCGGCGACGGGACGCACCCGACCGAAGCCGGGCGCGAGATCTATGCCAAAGCGGCTTACGGGGCCTTGGTTGATTTCGGCTGGCTCGAAGGAACCATCACTGTGCCAACCGTTGTGCAAACCCTTGCGACGGCAGGGACGACAATCACATGGGCCGCGCCAGCCAATGACGGGGGCAGCCCAATCCTTGGCTATAAAATCGAGCGCAACACGGGGAGCTGGGTTGCGCAAACACCGCAAGGCTCGGCTGCTGGATATACAAAGCAATATATCCGCTCTTGGGTCGCTCCGGCCTCTGGCACTTATCGCGTGTCGGCGATTACTCGCAAGGGCACCGGATCGCCCACAACAATCGTGGTTTAATCTGCGGGGCGCAGGGCATCCCCCTGCGCTCAAAGAGGCCAACAGATGCCGAACTGTAGATCGATCCGCAGCCACCTGTTTAACGCCCGTTTAAACTTTGCGGGTCGACGGGCCACTTAAACGGTTCTATTAATCAGAAAAACGTTTTGCTGCAGATATCTCTGTCAATCACTGCAAGAATCCCTGTCACGCTACATCGAGCTACATCGAGCTACAACAAATTGGGCTGTCGCAGGTACACCGCACCATGTTTTCTCGGCAAAATCACAAGAAATTACCTACGCGCAACATGCTGATTTAATTCAGTAAATCAAGTTAATGTAAAAAAGATTTACATTAGGTCTTGCGTTTTTCGCAAAACTCCCCATTTCTATTGATGTGAAACACATTAACATCGACCCCAACAAATGGAGACAGATATGACATCCGCCACCGCATGGCCCTCACAAGCAGAAACATGGCTTGACGAAAAAGGCAAAGGCGCCTGGATTGCCGCTATGGTTCTTGGATTTATCTTTTTTTGGCCCGTCGGCCTCGCCCTACTTGCCTATATGATCTGGAGTAAACGTATGTTCAAATCAAAATCACGTGGCGGTTGCCGCGCACATTCACACCGTCATTCGCATGGCTTCAGCAGCACAGGCAACTCAGCCTTTGACGCTTACAAAGCCGATACGCTGTCGCGCCTCGAAGAAGAGCAAGTCAATTTTGAATCCTTCCTAGAGCGTCTTCGTGAAGCGAAAGACAAATCCGAATTCGACACGTTTATGGATGAACGCGCCAAAAAGGCACAGTCGCCTAAAAACACCGACAAAGATGCCCCCATCGAGTTGTAATTAACGCCGCATCCCTGTCTCCTCGCGGACTTGCCACCTCCCAAATACTGGCAAGTCCGCAACTTAACGTCTTAACAATAGGTAGTTCTCAAATGGCAAGTGATTTTGATCCCCGCGATTATGGTTTTGAACCGGGTGCAGATACGTCCAACCGCCGCCAAAACCGCGAACAGGCGACGGGTCTCCCTGATCCTGAGCTCCATGCCGGATTTTACGCGGATGTCGCTAAAAAACGTTTTGGCGCGTGGATTATTGATACCATTGCCATCGGTCTTCTGACGGGGCTTGTGCTTATTTTTACAGCCTTTTTGACAGTATTTATTGCGCCCTTTATTTTCCTCGCCATCGGTTTCCTTTATCGCTCTGTTTCCATTGCCAACCATTCCGCGACCCCTGGAATGCGGATGATGGGCATTGAATTGCGTAACAGCGATGGCAACCAGTTGGACGGCTCAATGGCGGTTTTGCACACTTTGGGCTATTCGCTATCCTTTACAATCTTCCTCGTTCAGCTTCTGTCGGTTGGTATTATGTTGACCAGCAACCGCGGAAAAGGCCTTACGGATATGGTTCTAGGGACCGCGATGATTAACTCGATGTCGCGATATTAACCCTTTGTTCAGCATGGGCTTGGCGCAGACGGTTTGGCTTGCTATCCTTATAGGTAGGAAAACGAGCGAGAGTATATGCGTCATAGCCTTCCAGTAGCCCCACAATTTTATGTGACGGCCCCCCAGCCCTGCCCTTATCTTGAGGGGCGCCGCGAGCGTAAGTTATTTACTTCGCTTCAGGGGGAGTTCGCACAGGAACTCAATGACAGCCTTTCCAAACAAGGATTTCGGCGCAGTCAAAATGTTTTGTACCGCCCATCCTGTGCGGATTGTTCGGCCTGTATGTCGGCGCGCATCCGTGTGGCAGATTTCAAACCCAACAAGAGCCAGAAGCGCGTCACACGCAAAAATGCTTATTTGAAACGCCAGGCGCGCTCCCCTTGGGCCACCGAAGAACAGTTCAACCTGTTTCAACACTATCTTGAAACGCGCCATTCCGATGGCGGCATGGCGGAAATGGACGTCTTTGAATTCGCGGCCATGATTGAGGAAACCCCCATTCGCAGCCGCGTTGTGGAATATGTAACGCCCGAAGACACCCCCGATGTGGACACCGGCCTAACAGCCGTGTGTTTGACCGATGTTTTTGATGACGGCGTGTCGATGGTCTATTCCTTTTACAACCCAGATTTGGCGCGCAACAGTTTGGGAACGCACATTATTTTAGACCATATTGAGATCGCCCGCGAGGCTGGCCTGCCCTATGTCTATTTGGGGTATTGGGTCCCTAACAGCCCGAAAATGGGCTATAAGGGACGTTTCTCAGCCTTGGAAGTTTACAAAAACGGGGCGTGGGTCAAAGTCGTTGACCCCGAAGATTTCAGCCAAGATGACGGCCCAGAATTTGGCGATCAATTGGCCGACCAAGTGGCCCAGATCACCCTACCAAACAGCCGCAACGCCGCGGCACGCCACCCAAATACAGAGTGACGTCTAGCCTCGGTTCCTCACGGTATCTGTGGATTTAAACGAAAAAGGGCGTCTCAATCGAGACGCCCTTTCCTGTTTTAGTGTCCGTTGAACCTGATCATTTTCCGATAAGGTTTGGAACGATCGTCACAATCGACGGTATGAAGTAGAGAACCGCAAGCGCCCCGACTTGGATCAGGACAAACGGTACGACCCCGCGATAGATGTGTCGCGTCGTGACTTCCTTGGGGGCGACCCCTCGCAAGTAGAACAGCGCGAAACCGAAGGGCGGCGTTAGGAAGCTTGTTTGCAGGTTCACCGCGATCATGATCGTTACCCATTTTGGGTCCATCGTGCCGCCATAAATAACCGGTCCAACAATCGGGATCACGATATAAATGATCTCGAGGAAGTCGAGCACGAAGCCAAGAATGAACAACACCACCATCACCAGCAAGAACACTTTGAACTCGTCATCAAAGCTGCGCAGGAATTGTTGGATATAGTGCTCACCACCAAAGGAGATCACCACAAGGTTGAGCATTTGGCTGCCGATAAGGATGGTAAACACCATGCTCGTGACCTTGGCCGTTTCGCGCACAATCGGGGTAAGCACCCTGTTGCGGAACAAAACATAACAGGCGAACAGGATGCCAAACATGGCCATCAAGTAAGCTGCAAGCGCCACAAAGTAGGCAACCCAATCTTCAAACGGAACGCTGGAACGTGTAATCCGAAGATCGAAGTTCACCCCAACGAGGATCATCACAACTACGGCGAAGGCCGAAACCAAGATGATTTTACCCGAACCGCCCTGCTCTTGCAGGCGACGATAGGCCGCCAGCAACAAAGCACCACCCGCGCCAAGCGCCGCAGCCGGTGTTGGGTTGGTGATCCCGCCAAGGATCGATCCCAAAACCGCAATGATCAGAACCAAAGGTGGGAACACCACCCGCAGAAGTTCATTGCGCGCCAACAAGCCAGAGGCATAGCGAACACCGTAGGCCAGCATCAACCCGGGAACGGCCAACAGGATTGTTGCCCCCCCGGGGGATGTTGTCGGCGCGATCAAAAATGCGTCGATAATGAAGGCGAGAAGCACCCCTGCGCCGCCAATAACCAAGGGACGTGTATTGGCATATGGTGCCACACCGCGCGCCGTAGTGAGCGCAAGCCCCATCAACACAAAGAAGATTGCAATGCCTGTGCCAATTGGTGCGATGCTAGAGATTTTCGCAACGGTTGCTGCTTCATACTCTTCTGGTGTCAGCTCGCGGCTTTTAACAGCCCCGCCGGACTCTTTAATCGCCTCTTGTTGATCAATCGCAAGATCCCAAGCTTCTTGGCCGTGCAAGTTAATCATCGCCGCCTGACAGCTGTCCCCGACATTTGTGCGCAAGCTAGCTGCTTTGGACGCATCGGAATAGCTGTCGACGTTGGTATTTTGGCTTCCCACGATATTCGCTTGGCTCAAAAGGATCAAACCACCGATGGCAATCACAGGCATCGCTACGAACCATGTGAGGCTGTTGCGACCACTGCCTTCCGTATTGGCAACGCCCTCAAAGACAACCGCAGGTGCTTTTAACGGGTTAAACAGCGCATAGATAAACGCATAGCCACCATAAAGAACCGCCAGCATGACCCCCGGAAGGATCGCCGCTTGGAACAGGGTCCCAACCGAAACCACGGCCGCTTCGCCAAGATAAGTCAGCGCATCCGTACAGCCAGCTTCCATTGCGCGGGCTTCTTGAGCGGCGGAATAGAGATCCCCCGCCAACGTGCCCAAAAGTACGATAACAATGGACGGCGGGATGATTTGCCCCAACGTCCCAGAGGCTGCGATCACCCCCGTTGCAAGCTCCGGCGAGTAGCCGTGGCGCAACATGGTGGGAAGTGACAGGAGGCCCATGGTGACAACTGTTGCCCCCACGATCCCCGTTGACGCGGCAAGAAACGCGCCCACAACCACAACCGAAACCGCCAAACCGCCAGGCAAAGGGCCAAAGACCCGCGCCATAGTTGTCAGAAGATCGTTCGCGATTTTGGAGCGTTCAAGTGTGATCCCCATCAGGACGAACATCAAAACCGCGAGCAGGGTTTCAATGGATTGCCCCGCGAACACCCGTTCGTTCATACGGTTTACGATGAACGACAAGTTGCGGTTCATCGCGATTTCCCAGCCACCGCCCACAGAGGGGTCTAATTGGCTTGGGAACAGCGGAACCTCAATAACGGGCAAATCCGGATATCGGAACAAAGAGATCACGTCTTGGTGTAACCCTGAGTCGATCAAGGCCCGATAGGCGACCGAACTGGTGTCCACCGAGGCGTGCATCAAGATGCCTGCGCTGTCTAATGCTGCGATAATCCCGAAGGATATCACCCCCGCCCCACCGATGGCAAACGCCACCGGAAAGCCCGAGAGAATGCCCGCAAAGAGGCTGAGGAAGACGATGATTAGGCCGACTTCGACGCCATCGAGTCCAAATAACATAGGTAGTGCCCCTTAAAATTAATGCGTGCCTTCGTAGGCTTCTTCACCCGCGCCAAGCGAGTCACGGTCGAGGTATTTCCCATCACTTTCGGGTCCTTCTTTGCGCTCAAGATAGGAGCGATAGAAAAACGCGATTGCTTGGAGGAAAACCATACCGGTAAAGGCGACGATAAGGATTTTGAACAAGAAATAGCCGTTGAACCCGTTGGGCGAGAACCCGATGGTTTCGACGTTCCACTTGAGGATTTTGGCTTTCCTCGAGAGCAATTCGATGGTGTCGGTCGCCGAGACTTTCGGGGTCACGAGGTGACGCCACAAGAAGAACCATGCGTACATCCAAACCAGAACCGCGACGGGCATCATAAAGAAGATCGACCCGAACATATCAATTGCGCGTTTAGCGCGGAAACTCACGGCCGAATAGACAAGGTCCACACGCACGTGGCCGCCCTGAACAAAGGTGTAAGACGCACAAAGAGCCACGACCAAAGCATTGTAAAACTTCAACTCTTCGGCCCACCAACTGATGTCGAGGGCCAGTGCGGGACCAAAGCCAAACGTGATTTGGGCTTGAGTGAAAATCCGTTGCACGAACACGATGATAATCTGTTGCAGAACCATCAAAAGGCCGGCCCAAGCAAAGAACCGACCGACACCGTTAGAGATGCCTTCGAGCACCCGCACACAGCCCCACATGAATTGATTTTTCCACATCCCGAAGGCTGTGAGCACGAGAAAGCCGGTGAAGACCACAAAGAAAAACTCAATCGAGCCACCATAGTAGATGAACCGCATAAGCGATGCTTGGTCCGACCAATCGAGCCACATTTGCGGATGCGTTACCGCAAACCCGAAATTGTAGAACGCCATTAGGATGTTCTGAAAGAACCAGACAATGCCATTAAGCATCGAAGTCCCCCTGTTAATTTAATGTCTATGATAACGCCGCTGGTTGCGGGTCAGATTCGGGTTGGGCCTTCCACGAGATCGCAAAAGGCCCTTCCGATAGTGTTAGTGGGGCAAATTAGCCGTTGCCCAGAACACGGGTCCGTTGGTCTACGTAGAAACCATCCGATTTTTGGATCCAAGAAGACGAAGACGCCAAGGATGTTTCAAAGCTCGCACGGATTTTTTGGAACAATGCGTCATCCATGTTTTCGTCCATAACTTCTTTGGAAGCCGTCCCAAATGCATCCCAAACATCATCAGAGAACTGAAGGGTTTTAACACCCTGCGCCTGAAGACGGGCCAAAGCGGCACCGTTGTTTGCGAGCGTTTCGCTCAAGTTATAGTGTGTTGTGGCTTGTGTTGCATAATCAATGATCGCCTGATGTGTTGGCGACAGGGAGTTATACACGTCAAGGTTCATACCAACCGCAAGGCCGGAACCCGGCTCGTGGAAGCCCGCTGTGTAGTACACTTTGGCAACTTCTTGGAAGCCAGCACGTTCGTCCGCAAACGGACCAACCCACTCAAGACCGTCCAAAGCGCCAGACGACAGAGCTTGGTACAATTCACCACCGGGGATATTTTGAACAGACGCGCCCAATTTACCCAGAACTTTACCACCAAGACCCGGCATACGGAACTTAAGGCCGTTGAGATCTTCTGCGGAGTTAATTTCGGAACGGAACCAACCACCAGATTGCGAACCGGAGTTCCCAGCAAGGAAGGAACGCAGGTTGAAGATTTCACCCAGTTCATTGTGAAGGTCCTGGCCGCCACCGTGAAGGTACCAGTTGGTCAGTTCTTGTGCTGTGGCGCCAAATGGAACCGCAGTGAAGTAAGCATAACCTGGGTGTTGGCCCAAGAAATAATAGTCAGCCGAGTGATAAAGATCAGCTTGGCCCGAAGACACAGCGTCAAACACTTCCAACGCGCCAACAAGCTCGCCCGGTGCTTTTTTCTCGATGATGAGGTCGCCACCCGAAAGGGTGTTAACAGCGTTCTCAAAGTAGCTCGCAGCGTCGTCAAGAACAGCAAAGCCACGTGGCCAAGATGTTACCATTGTCAAAACGCGTGTGCCCTGAGCGAGCGCGGGTGTTGCGAGTGATGCAGCGGCAGCAGCAGAGCCACCAAGTGCAGATGTCCGTAGGAATGAACGGCGATCCATAAAGGTCTCCTCCCCTTTATAATGTCCGACTCTTTGGTCGGGACATTCGTTAATAGTAGGTGCAGACTACTTAGTTAAGGCCACGCCACAATACCCAGTCCTACGCAGACGGTCAGAAAAAATGACCAAAACCAATATTTTGACCTTTTAATCAACATTGATTCCCGCGCATTCCCTTGAAAGGGTGTTTGACCATCACGCGACTTGGCCTCATTCTCTATCTCACGTGCGAGGTGACTCGCCGCTTAATTAGGATAACTGCCCCCGTTGCGACCCCCGCATTTCCAAAAACTGTCAGCTTTCGTATATGGCCTCTCATTTGGCTATGGGCAAAAGCTGTTTATGTTGGCCACCCTGCCCCTTATTCTCGCGACGGCGGCGATTGCAGTTGTGGTAACCAACCAGTCCCGTGAACTGGCGGAATACGAGATAGCACAGTTGGAACGCGAACTGATTGAAGCCAAGAAGTCCGAATTGAAAAATTATGTAAACCTCGCCCGCTCCGCATTCTTCTTTATCTATGGTCGCGCCGCGCCCGACGATTATCAGGCAAAACTGCGGGTCACCCAAATCCTTTCGGCGATGACTTATGGCGACGATGGCAGCTATTTTGTGTTCGACTACGACGGAAATAACCTCGTCTCACCACGCCAAACCTATCTAATCGGGCGCAATTGGGCGGGACTGACAGACCCCGAAGGCACCCCCATTGTCGACGCGTTGATCTCACTGGCGCGCACGGGCGCGGGGTATCACACCTATACGTGGGAAAAACCCTCCACTGGCGAAACCAGCCAGATGATCACCTATGTGATTGGGCTGCAAAACTGGCGGTGGGCCGTGGGCACAGGCGTTTTCATTGACGATGTGGTCAAAACAACCGAAGAAGCCCGCGCACAGGTCGGCGACCGAATTCGCCAGACCTTTCTCTATATCGGGGCGATCACCCTTGGCGCCCTCCTTTTGGTGTTTTTATCAGGATTGACCCTCAATATTCGCGAACGCCGTTTGGCCGATGTGAAGCTTAAAAAGCTCACCCAACGGGTGTTTGACACCCAAGAAGAAGAGCGCGGCCGTGTGGCGCGCGAATTGCATGACTCCATTAGTCAAATCCTTGTTGGTGTGCGCTATGCGCTGGAACTGACCCGTCGCCGCATGAATAACGGTGATCCCGATGCCGCCGACAGCCTCGATAAGGGCGTGTCGCACCTTAACGGCGCGATCCAAGAAGTCCGCCGAATTAGTCGTGATCTGCGCCCCGGTATGCTAGATGATCTTGGCCTAGGTCCCGCGCTGCAATCTTTGATTAAAGACTTCAGTCTGCGCACCGGTATCAAAACCCAGATCGAAACCGCTGTTTTTCGCAACCGCCTCGACCAAGAAAGCAAAATCGCGCTTTACCGTATCGCCCAGGAAGCCCTGACAAATATTGAGCGACATGCGGGGGCTACGCATGTTAGCCTACGCGTAGGTGGCCATAAAAACGGTGCTTCTCTCGTGATCTCCGATAATGGCCAAGGGATCCCAGAAGCGCGCAAGGACCGAGTTGAAAACGGTATCGGCCTGCGTAATATGCAAGAACGTGTGGATCAACTTGATGGCACCTTTATGATGAATTCAACCAGCGATGGCACAACGATCGAAGTGCAGGTGCCCTTTAGCCACCTATTGCCCCCAGACCGATAATCCTAGGAGTCCAAATGAGCGACACGCCCCAAGTTACACCCACGCGCGTTTTGATTGTCGACGATCACCCGATGGTCGCGGAGGGCATTCAGTCTATTCTTGAGACCTATGACGATATTACGGTTGTAGGCTGCCTGAGCAATGGGCGAGAAGTTATTGAGAAAATTGATGAATTCTCGCCAGACGTCATCCTGCTTGATCTTAATATGCCCGAGGTAAACGGGCTATCCGCCACCGAAATCCTTTTGGAAACGCACCCGAACACCCGCATTTTGATCCTGTCGATGCACGACACGCCCGAGTATATTTCGACCGCGCTCTCTGCGGGGGCAAAAGGCTATATTCTCAAGGATGTCCCGACCGAAGAAATCAAAGTCGCCATAGATACGGTGATGGCAGGTAACCAGTATCTTTGCCCCGGTGCAACATCGTCAATTGAGCCTAAAACCACCGATGGCCGCGTCCCCCTCACCAGTCGCGAGCAAACGATCCTGTTGGAATTGGCCCAAGGGCGCAGTAACAAAGAGGTCGCGATCAGCTTGGATATTTCCGTGCGCACTGTTGAAACGCATCGCAAGAATATCAAACGAAAACTGGGGATTAGTTCGACCGCTGGCCTGACGCGCTACGCCATGGAGCAAGGCGTCCTGCAAGGGACAGGCGTGCCGTTCTAAGCTTTTTCAACGCTTAAAACGGCTGTCATTCCGTTGCGGGCTAAAAAATACCATGTGTGCACCATAACTTTTTGAGGTCGCGAGTTTCGTTAATGGAGCCTTCATTATAACGACATAGATTGTGGAAAACGTATGCAGTTAGGATGCCACCCTTATGTCGATCTCGCAAAAATTTTCGCCCCCAAACGCCTCGAAAATAACGTCCTATTCTGATGGGTCTCGGTCCAAGAAGAACGCCGATTCCTTTCAAAAGGATCGCGAAATCTTGGATCAAATTACCCTGACACGCTCGGTGGCTCTGCAAATGAGTCTGCGCGTGATGGCCATCGTTGCCGCGCCATCAAGTAAAGATCGCGACGTGAGTATCGAGGAATTCAACGCCTACCAAGAAAAGTATCTTAAGACGCTGGGGCTTCTGTTTGGCAAAGAAAATATCCTTGACCTTCCCCAAGATAAACTCGACTGGATTAGACAAATCGCCTCACAGGATGGCGAGTTGCGCCAACGTGTTTTGTCGTGCGGAGAACGGATCAAGTCGTTGGGAACGCGTCTTGCGGAAGGGAACATTCCAACCTATCGCGAAGCCTCCCAGTTCTATGAAGCCATTTTTCCAGCTACATATGAAAGTATGAACGTGATTACAGAGGCTCTTTGGGGCGATCTAGAGTTGAAAAAAGGCGACATCGACGGGGCACGTCAGACGCTCACCTCCGCGTTTAACGATATTCGCAAAATTTCCACCTCCATTCGCCTGACAGCCATTAACGCGTCCGTAGAAGCAGCACGGGCTGGAGATGCAGGGCGGGGATTTTCGGTCATTGCCAGTGAAGTAAAAACCCACGCAGAAGGTATCCAAGCGGCCACAGACAACGCGCAAAGCGTGATTAGCACCCTAATCAACTAACCTCGCCTTACTTAAAATTCCAATTTACCATCGCATTTTGCAACTTTACGCAACTATTTAACATTGCCGCGACACTTTAATCGCGTTTTCGGTGTTGACGCCCCCTTTTCCCGTGATTAATGTCTCTCTACACGCAAAGGAGCTTAGGCAATGTTTTCTATTGTCATTCTAGTCAGAAAGATGCGCATGGGCCGGTAACGGTACACCATTATGGAACCCATGCGCCCTCGGAAATTTCCGGGGGCTTTTTTGTTGCAACACCATACACGCAGATCGCGTGAACATCGGAGAGAAACATGACACGGCAGATGACCGGCGCAGAAATGATTGTTCAAGCCCTTAGGGATCAAGGCGTAGATACCGTCTTTGGCTATCCCGGCGGCGCCGTCCTACCAATCTACGATGCCATTTTTCAACAAAACGACATTCAACATATTCTGGTGCGCCATGAACAGGGCGCGGTTCACGCCGCCGAAGGATATGCGCGCAGCACCGGAAAACCGGGTGTCGTTTTGGTAACGTCCGGCCCTGGGGCCACAAATGCAGTAACCGGTTTGACGGACGCTTTGCTGGATTCCATCCCACTTGTGGTTCTGACCGGCCAAGTGCCGACATTCATGATCGGAACCGACGCGTTTCAAGAGGCCGATACCGTTGGCATCACCCGCCCCTGCACCAAACACAACTGGTTGGTAAAAGACACCGACAAACTCGCAGAAACGTTGCACCAAGCCTTCCATGTCGCGACCAGCGGTCGCCCAGGACCGACGCTTGTAGACATTCCCAAGGACGTTCAATTTGCGACTGGCACTTATACGCCGCCGCAGAAGGCGAAGGTTGATCACTACCAACCCAACCTAAAAGGCGACAAAGAGGCCATTACGGCAATGGTTGAACTGCTCGAAACCGCCAAACGCCCGATCTTCTACACGGGTGGCGGCGTTATCAACTCAGGCCCCGCCGCCAGTCAGCTGCTGCGCGAATGGGTTGCGGCCGCAAACATTCCTGTAACGTCCACCCTCATGGGGCTGGGTGCCTATCCGGCGTCAGGCAAAAATTGGCTCGGCATGTTGGGCATGCACGGGTTGTATGAAGCCAACATGGCGATGCATGATTGCGACGTGATGATCAACATTGGTGCGCGGTTTGATGACAGGATCACCGGCCGTCTCCAATCGTTTAGCCCAAAAAGTACCAAGGTTCACATCGATATTGACCCGAGTTCGATTAACAAAGTGATCCGTGTCGACGTTCCCATTTTAGGCGATATCGGCCATGTGCTCGAGGATGCTTTGAAAATTTGGAAAGCGCGCGGCAGTAAAACAAATGTCGGGGCATTGGCGACTTGGTGGGCACAGATCGACAAATGGCGTGCGCGCAGTTGTCTGACGTACAAAAATTCTGAAACCATCATCAAGCCGCAATATGCGCTGCAACGCCTTGAAGCGCTTACAAAAAAATATGACCGCTATATCACCACCGAAGTTGGTCAGCACCAAATGTGGGCCGCACAATTCCTTGGATTCGAGGATCCAAACCGTTGGATGACCTCCGGCGGATTGGGCACGATGGGCTATGGTTTACCAGCGTCAGTTGGCGTGCAGGTAGCGCATCCCGATAGTCTGGTGATTAACGTCGCGGGCGAAGCGAGTTGGTTGATGAATATGCAAGAGATGGGAACCGCAATTCAATATCGCCTGCCCGTCAAACAGTTCATCCTCAACAATGAGCGTTTGGGCATGGTTCGCCAGTGGCAGGAATTGCTGCATGGCGAACGGTATAGTCACTCATGGAGTGAAAGCTTGCCGGACTTTGTGAAGCTGGCCGAAGCCTTCGGGGGCAAGGGTATTCGCTGCTCCGATCCTGCGGATTTGGACGAAGCGATCATGGAAATGTTGGCCTATGACGGGCCCGTTATTTTCGATTGTATGGTCGAGAAGCACGAAAACTGTTTCCCTATGATTCCGTCTGGTGCCGCGCACAATGAAATGTTGATGGGTGATGCTGACACGCAAAATGCTATTGGAAACACTGGCGCGGTTCTCGTTTAAGAAAGGTCGATAAATGTCTGTTCTAAAGATTAAAAAAGGCGCATCCAAGCACTCGGCTTATGACTTAAAAGACCCGAATGCTGATGTCATAGAAACGCATACTCTAGCTTGTGTTGTTGAAAACGAGGCGGGTGTTTTGGCGCGGGTCATCGGCTTGTTTTCGGGGCGTGGATATAACATCGACAGCCTCACAGTGGCCGAAGTTAACCACGAGTTTCACCGCTCGCGGATCACGATTGTCACCTCGGGAACCCCGCAGGTCATCGAGCAAATCAAAGCGCAACTTGGCCGTATCGTACCCGTTTACCGTGTCAATGATTTGACAGTCGAAGGCCCGAGTGTTGAGCGCGAATTGGCGCTTTTCAAAGTGGCTGGAAATGGCGAAAAACGTGTTGAAGCCTTACGTTTGGCCGATATTTTTCGTGCCAATGTCGTTGACAGCACGCTCGACAGTTTCATTTTTGAGATGACCGGCACAAGTGAAAAAATTGACGCTTTTGCAGAGCTAATGCGCCCGCTTGGGTTGGTTGAAACTGCGCGTACGGGTGTTGCCGCCCTTGCACGTGGCGGGGAAAAATAAGCTGGCTTTTTTAAACTCTTTAAACAAAAAACAGCCGCGTTTTTAAAGATTTTAAACATTAGAAAGCCGAGGTTTTATCCTCGGCTTTTTGCATTTTCCTCGAATTCACACTCGTGGAAAGGAAAAAGGGGAGCCCAAAGGCTCCCCGAGTTTCGCTTATCAGGCTCATCATTCGTACCGCCCGGTATTCTGCCTGCGGCCTGATCCGCGTCAAGGGCGAGCGCACCCGCCCCGGAATTCCCCCGACCCGAAGGTCGAGGAGGTTTTCTAGCTACACCCAGATGTTCCGCCACAGGTGTTGCATTTCATACAGGTGCCATTGCGCACCAGTGTGTAGTTTCCGCAATCACCACAGGGATCGCCCTCGTAGCCTTGCATTTTTGCTTTCGAACGCAGGTCCATTTGGCCCAAGCCGGTTGAAACAGTTCCGGACGAAATCGACGTCGTTGTCGCCGTGGAAACCTCTGGAACAAGTGACCTCAACGTGGCGATTGGATCGGCGAAATCGCTCAATGCAGTTGCCCCCGCGCCGCCCTGAAGGACAATTAACTCTTGGGGAAACCGCTTGCGCAAATAGCCTGTAGAGCTGATTTGTTTCAAAACTTCCAAGGACTTGGATGCTGCAGCTTCACTCACAGTTTGTACGTTTGAGACGCCTTCCTGATCGCCGCGACCAATGTCGTCAAAGCTTGCGCCCTCTGGTTTGACATGCGCGAGGTCGGTGCGATCCAAGTAGGAAATAGCTAATTCACGGAAGATGTAGTCTAGGATCGAGGTCGCGCTTTTAACGCTGTCGTTGCCTTGAACCATGCCAGCGGGTTCGAATTTCGTAAACGTAAAGGCATCGACGAATTCTTCGAGAGGCACACCATATTGCAGGCCAACCGAGACCGCGATGGCGAAATTATTCATCATTGCGCGAAAGCCGGCGCCCTCTTTGTGCATATCGATAAAGATTTCACCAAGATTGCCGTCTTCATATTCGCCAGTCCGCAGATACACTTTGTGGCCGCCGACATTGGCCTTTTGGGTATAGCCTTTGCGCCGCTGAGGCATCTTTTCGCGGTGGCTTTTGATGATCTCTTTGATGATGATCTTTTCGACAACTTTCTGCGCCAAAACCGCAGCTTTTTCCCGTTGGGAACCGCTTTCAAGAATGTCTTGTGCCTCCTCGTCGTCCTCAACCAAAGCAGAGGCCAAAGGTTGCGACAGTTTGGATCCATCACGGTATAGCGCGTTTGCCTTGATTCCGAGGGACCAGCTCAATTCATAAGCTTTTTGACAGTCCTCAATCGTAGCATCATTCGCCATGTTGATGGTTTTGGAAATAGCACCCGAGATAAAGCTTTGTGCCGCCGCCATCATATAGATGTGGCTGTTAACACTTAGGAAACGCTTACCAATTTTTCCGCAAGGATTGGCGCAATCGAAGATTTCGTAGTGTTCTTCTTTGAGGTGCGGCGCGCCTTCAAGGGTCATTGTTCCGCAAACATGGTCGTTCGCTGCGTCGATTTCCGCCCGCGTGAAGCCAAGGTGGCGCAGCAGATCGAAGCTTGAGTCATTGAGCTTTGCGACTGGAATTCCGAGCGTCTTGGTGCAGAATTCTTCGCCCAAAGTCCATTGGTTAAACACGAACCGGATGTCAAAGGCGCTTGGCAGCGCTGCTTCGATTTTATTCAATTCGGCCTGACCAAAACCGTGCCCAATGAGGGAGGTGTGATTGATGCTTGGGGCGTTGCCGATGCTGGCGTGGCCAACCGCATAGCTGATAATTTCTTCAATGTGCGCCGTGCCATAGCCTTGTTTTTCGAGGGCCGCGGGAACAGATTGGTTGATGATTTTGAAGTAGCCACCACCCGCGAGTTTCTTGAATTTCACCAGCGCGAAATCAGGTTCAATCCCCGTGGTGTCGCAATCCATAACGAGGCCGATGGTGCCCGTCGGCGCAATAACCGAGACCTGCGCGTTGCGATAGCCGTGCTTCTCGCCAAGGCGCAGAGCTTCATCCCAAGCGGAAGTGGCCAAGTCGATTAGGCGCATGTCGGGACAGTTTTTGTGATCGAGCGCGAGGGGTTTGATATCAAGCCCTTCGTAGCCGTTTACCTTGCCATAGGCTGCGGTGCGGTGATTACGGATGACGCGCAGCATATGCTTGGAGTTTTTCTCGTATTTCGAAAACGCGCCCAGTTCGCCCGCCATTTCGGCGGAGGTCGCATAGGCAACCGCCGTCATGATCGCCGTCAAAGCGCCGCAAAGCGCGCGGCCTTCGTCGCTGTCATAGCCAAAGCCCATGTTCATCAGCAAACCGCCGATGTTGGCATAACCAAGGCCCAACGTCCGGAAATCATAGGAGCGTTGCGCGATTTCTTTGGAGGGGAATTGCGCCATGGTGACGGAAATTTCCAACGTGATGGTCCAAAGACGCGTGGCGTGCATATAGTCTTCGGCTTGGAATTCGTCGTCCTTAAGGAAGGTGAGCAAGTTCATCGACGCAAGGTTACAGGCCGTGTCATCGAGAAACATATATTCGGAACAAGGGTTTGAGCCGCGGATCGCACCGTCTTCGGGGCAGGTGTGCCAAGCATTAACGGTGTCGTGGTATTGGATGCCCGGATCGGCACAGGCCCATGCGGCATGGCCAACTTGTTCCCAAAGGTCGCGGGCTTTTATGGTCTTGGTGACAGCGCCGTCGGTGCGGTTGATCAGGTCCCAATCCGTGTCTACTTCGACCGCTTTCAAGAAGGCGTCCGTGACGCGGATCGAGTTGTTTGAATTTTGGCCAGAAACGGAGCTATAGGCTTCGGAATCCCAGTCTGTGTCGTAGGTTGGGAATTCAATGCTATCATAGCCTTGGCGGGCATAATCCAGAACGCGCTTCACATAAGTCTCTGGGATCGCAACTTTTTTCGCGGCCCGCACGGCGTCTTTTAGCGCGTCGTTCTTTTTGGGTTCATAGGCATCTTGGACGGCGCCATCCCAAAGTTTAATTGCCGCGAAGATGGCGTTCAGCTTCTCTTCGTGCATTTTGGAGCCAGCGACTATGGAGGCAACTTTTTGCTCTTCAAGGACCTTCCAGTTGATGAATTCTTCGATATCTGGGTGGTCCGCATCGACGATCACCATTTTGGCCGCGCGACGGGTTGTGCCGCCGGATTTGATCGCCCCTGCGGCGCGGTCGCCGATTTTTAGGAAACCCATGAGGCCAGACGAACTGCCGCCGCCCGAGAGTTTTTCGCCCGCCGACCGGAGGGACGAGAAGTTGGTGCCAGTGCCAGAGCCGTATTTAAACAGACGTGCTTCGCGGACCCAAAGGTCCATGATACCGCCCTCGCCCACCAGATCGTCGGCCACGGATTGGATAAAGCACGCATGCGGTTGCGGATGCTCATAGGCGGAGGTTGAGAGGGTTAATTCGCCCGATTTATAGTCGACATAATGGTGGCCTTGGCCCGGTCCGTCGATACCGTAGGCCCAGTGCAGGCCCGTGTTAAACCATTGTGGAGAGTTGGGGGCGGCGCGCTGGCTGGCGAGCATATGGCGCATTTCGTCGTAATAGGCGCGCGCATCGGATTCAGCTGAGAAATAGCCACCCTTCCAACCCCAATAGGCCCAAGCCCCGGCCAGACGGTTAAAAACCTGCTTGGCGCTGAGTTCGCTGGTTGTGCGTTCGGATTTAGGGAGTTTTTCGAGCGCTTTTTCATCAGGAACCGAGCGCCAAAGAAACTCAGGGACCCCCTTTTCTTTCACTTTTTTCAGAGCAACCGGCACACCCGCCTTGCGAAAGTATTTCTGGGCAATGACGTCGCTAGCGACTTGGCTCCACTTAGCGGGCACTTCAATGTCTTTGAGTTGGAACACAATTGTACCATCTGGATTGCGAATTTCCGACAGTGTTTCGGTGAATTCTATATCCGCATAAGCGTCTTTTCCGGATTTGGTAAATTTGTGTTCGATTTTCATGTCGTTGCCCCGTCGCTGACCCTGCGGTCTCGTTTTAAAGTGCAAACCAAACCCACACACCGTGATGAAGCTTGATCCCAAATTCGTGCTGGTCGGTGAAGAAAAAGGAGTGAAAACCCGCCAATGATCATGCAATCAACGGCGTAAGCGCGATTTGAAAATTTAATTTCGCTCTTAAACTTGTCTCTGTCCCTTTTGCCGCTCTGCCACTAAATCTTGTGGCATCCCCGACCGGCACCCACAAGGTGGCGTATTTGAAGCCATTCGGTCAACGCAAATATTTGACTTATCCACTGGTTTTTTTCGTTGACCTGAGCGGATTTTCGGGACGGGTGGCCTCATTTTGATTCTAATGGTTAATTTATTTTTTGCCCGCTTATTGAGCCGGTTTTGGAATTGTTCAATAGATCGGCTGAGTTAGGGAATTGGACTGAGAAACTGGGTGAAGTTATCCACAGCAGAGAGTATTAACAGAAGCCCAAATTCGAAAGATGGCCGAAGCGCCCCTCTCGCGATTGATTCCTAAAAAATGATTACCAACTAGGGTAGTTCTCTCTAAAATCTGTTCTAATTTAGTATCACTTTGGGTTTTGAACTCACACGACGCAAGACGGGGGCACCTTATGGGACCCCCGTTGTGATTCTCGCCGGTGAAACGTTAATGGATCAAACTGGCCAAATAGGTGCCATAGGCATTTTTGCCATAGGTCTTGGCGTGAACGGCCATCATCCCAGCATCAATCCACTTGTTCTCAAATGCAATCTCTTCGGGACATCCCACCTGCATCCCTTGGCGCAATTGTAGGGTCCGCACGAAATTTCCGGCGTCCAACAGGCTGCCATGGGTGCCTGTATCGAGCCACGCAAACCCGCGCCCCATGGTTTCAACCGTCAGCGAGCCGTCCTCAAGGTAGGTCTCAAGGAGGCTGGTGATTTCCAATTCACCCCGCGCGGAGGGTTGTACTTGATGCGCACGCTTTGGCGCATCACCATCGAGGAAATACAGGCCCGTCACCGCGTAGTTCGACGGTGGGTTCTTTGGCTTCTCGATGATTTCATTAGCGTTTCCATCCGCGTCAAACCCAACAACACCATAGCGTTCAGGATCGGCGACGTGGTAACCAAACACAGTTCCGCCTGTGTTTTTCTCATCGGCGCGCTCCAGAATTTCCGGAAGCCCGTGGCCAAAAAAGATGTTGTCACCAAGCACCAAAGCCGATGGCGCCCCCGCAAGAAAGTCCTCAGCTAGGATATAGGCCTGCGCCAACCCGTCTGGATTTTCTTGCACGATATAGGTCAGCGATAGGCCCCACTGGCTGCCGTCGCCAAGCGTGCGGATAAATTGGTCTTGGTCGTGCGGCGTTGTGATGATCGCAATTTCGCGTATGCCCGCGAGCATCAAAACCGACATCGGATAGTAAATCATCGGCTTATCATAAATCGGTAGAAGTTGTTTCGAGACTCCAACAGTAATGGGGTAAAGGCGCGTGCCGGAACCGCCCGCGAGAATAATGCCCTTACGTTTTGTCATAATTACTGGTCCAATTTATTTAGTGTTTTAGTCAATGAGGCGCGCCAATCTGGGCGCTCAAGGGAGAAAGCGGACAAATCATAACAATTCATCCGCGAGTTTTTCGGCCTTTTTGCGGGGGTCGGATAGGCCGTTGAGGGAATATCCTGAACCGCGCAGGTGATGCCAGTTTGGTGGAAAATTTCCCGCGCAAAATCCGCCCAACTTACGTCGGGGGCCCCCGCGAAATGATAGGTCCCAGATTTTCTTGGGTCCTGCGCTAGTTGTTGAACGATGTCAAAACAGGCCGCCGCGATATCCTGTGCGGCGGTGGGGCCGCCGACCTGATCGGCCACGATGTTTAAGCTGTCGCGTTCCCGTCCAAGGCGCAACATGGACTTCACAAAGTTGCTGCCATGCCCGGAGAAAACCCAACTTGTTCGCAGGATTGCGTGGATCGGATTTGCCGCCCGCACGGCCTCTTCGCCCGCAAGTTTTGTTGCCCCATAGATATTTAGCGGACCGGTGGTGTCCTCTGGCGATCTAGGACTGTCGCCCGCGCCATCAAAAACATAATCCGTCGAAATTTGAACGAAAGGAATATTCAAATCACGACAGGCAACGGCCATCGCCCCTGCCGCTGTCCCGTTGATCGCCTGTGCGATTTCGGGCTCATCCTCAGCCTTGTCCACATTCGTATAGGCCGCAGCGTTGATCACCCCAAGCGGTGCACGGTCCCGAATAATTCGCGCACAGCCTTCTGGATCACTGAGATCGGCCTCGTCCCGCCCAAGGCAAACCACCCCCGCAAGTTTCGACAATTCGCGCCCGACTTGACCCGTTTTGCCAAAAACCAAAATCATGATTTTGTCCCAAGGCGCGCGCCAACCCCGTCGCGGTTTTGCAACGCCGACCACCAGTCTTGATTATCCAAATACCAATCAACGGTTTTGGCGATACCTTCTTCAACGGTCACCGAAGGGCGCCAGTTGAGTTCGGTGCGGATGCGCGTTGGATCAATCGCATAACGCAAATCATGTCCGGGGCGATCGGCAACAAAGCTGATCAAATCGGCATGGGGCGCGTTTGAGGGGCGGCGTTGATCGAGCACCCCGCAAATCATTTTGACGAGATCCAAATTCGTGGCTTCGTTTTCGCCGCCGACATTATAGCTTCGGTTTAGCACGCCCTTTTCCAACACACACAAAAGCGCGTCGGCGTGGTCTTCAACATAGAGCCAGTCGCGGACGTTTTCGCCCGTGCCGTACACAGGGATCGCCTCGCCCGCGAGCGCCTTCAGGATCACCACGGGAACCAGCTTTTCGGGAAAGTGGTACGGGCCGTAATTATTGGAGCAATTGGTCATCACAACGGGCAAACCATAGGTTTCGGCCCATGCGCGCACAAGGTGGTCACTCGCGGCCTTAGACGCTGAATACGGCGAGTTTGGCGCATAGGGCGTGTCTTCGGTGAACTGCCCGTCGGCCCCCAACGAGCCAAAAACCTCATCGGTTGAGATATGGTGAAAACGAAAGCCCTCGGGCTTGCCCGCCCCTTCCCAATAGGCCCGCGCGGCCTCAAGAAGGATATACGTTCCAGTAATATTGGTCTGGATAAACGCCCCAGGTCCGTCGATCGAGCGGTCAACATGGCTCTCGGCGGCAAGATGCATCACAGCGTCGGGCTTATGCGCAACCAGAATGCGATCCATCGCGGCGCGGTCGCAAATATCGGCGTGCTCGAAGGCATAGAGAGGGTTTTCGGATACGCTTGCGACGTTTTCCAAACAGGCCGCGTAGGTCAACGCATCGACATTCACAACTTCATGGCCGCGCGAAACCGCCAAGCGCACAACTGCGGAGCCAATAAAACCTGCGCCGCCCGTAACCAAAATTTTCATGCTCTAACCTTTATATTCAAATGGGCTGTCGAAGGTGCTAAACACCTGTGCAGCCAAGTCTTTTTCCGAAAGAACCGGAGCCGCCACATCAAGGGGCCACGTCACGCTACAACTGTCCCACCGCACCGCGCCGTCACATTCGGGCGCGTAATAATCAGTACATTTATAGACAATTTCCGTATCCGGCTCCAAGGTCATGAACCCATGCAAAAAACCCGCCGGTACAAGAAGCTGTTTGCCGTTTTCAAAGCTCAATATTTCGCATGCCCACTGGCCATAGGTCGGCGAGCCTTTGCGAATATCAACGGACACGTCAAACAAGCTACCTTTGCCACAGCGGACCAACTTGTCTTGCGCATGGGGTGGCGCTTGAAAATGCAGCCCGCGCACAGTGCCTGTTTGCGATGAAAGCGAATGATTGTCTTGGACGAAATCATACGCCAACCCCGCCGCCTCGAATGCACGTTTAGAATAGCTTTCGCTAAAAAAGCCGCGATGGTCGCCAAAACGATCTGGCGTGATCACGAGTACACCTGATAATTCGGTTTGAGCAATATCCACGGGGGCCTCTTAGGTCTAAGTGATGGTTTTCGCGTCAATACCGCGAAAACACGCGATTGCCCAGCTTTATCAAATCCATATAGAAGCGGCCAGCCTCAAGCGCCAAATGGCAGGACAAACTCAACCGCCGTAAAGTTCAAATGAGGGTAAAGCCGTTTCTCCCGCCCTATTTTATTTCGCGGCCCGCCCACCACAGGCGCTCATCGATCATGAATAGGCTGGCTCTAGCGATTTCTCTACGATCCCCAACGGCAATGAGTAGGACAACGGTGTTATCATTCACCCATTCTTGGACCGAATCTCGGCACGCATCCTTCGAACGTTTAGTCTGCGCATGGCACTCAAGAAATTTCTCCCGATATATGCCTGACATTATCGTTTTATCGCGAGGCACGGCGTCACTGTAAGTCGTGCGATCAAATTCCATCCCATCAACGATTGTGTTTGATAGCGGAACAGTAATACTCCCAGTTTTGTTAGTCAGTGCTATATAAGCCTCATCAATCAGCGGGCCTTCACCGTCTGGCGCCAGAGTTTCAACAAGAAAGCCACATTCACGTACTTCGTTCCAAAGCACATAACGTACTTTGCCTGCCGTTTTAGAAGTTGTGTCCCAAAGAGCGATGTTTCCTTGCGGAGGATTGCCCGGAACATCCGCCAGTCTCAAGCGCGGATACGTGTTTCCACAGGTCTTTTGAATGCCAAATGGAAAGTAGGGCAGCCTTTGTTCCAATTCTGACCTCAAGCCTTCGGTCCCAGGATATAGGTCTGAGACTTCAGAGGGCGCAACGACCTTGAGATCAGGAGTTCCGGTACTGTTTGGCACACAGGCATTCAGCACAGCCACGGCAAGAACTGTCAGGGAGAGCCTAGCCCAAAATCCACCTATCCTAAACATAGCATCCTCCAACAAATTTTCATCCAATACCCGTAAGCTGCGTTAGGTTTCAGCTTCAGCTGTGCGGATGAAGCGAAAGTCTAATGTGAGCTGTGTGAGGAAGCAATCATCTGACTGTTGTCGCGGTCCAACATATGACATTTCCATCTTCCTCATCCAGCCTTTGCCCTGTTTCCACTAAACCGTTTCGAGCAAGGACGATCTGGGAAGCGGTGTTGTCGATACTGCATTCCGCTGTCACTTCTCGAACCCGGTCGTCGTCCCTCGCCCATGTCAAAAGCTCAGCCAATCCACGACTGACTGCGCCTTTCCTTTGACGTGTGGGGGCAATGCCAAATCCGATCTCGAGACGTCCATCTGCGTGTGGCTTCACAACGGAGCAAATGCCCACGACTTCACCATCTTCGACGAACATCCAGGCCGCTGGGACAAAGTCGAGAGCGATGGAAGAAGCGAGTGAGCGCAACATTTCAAGAACGGCCACAGGAGCCACCTGACTATCAGGGAGGCCTAAACCGCGCGGCGAACCGCCTCCAATTATTTGGTGAAAATCGTTATCGTCTATCGCAATTAGCATTCTATTTCTCTCGTTCTCGCACCTTTTGGTGCACGCTTTAGTGAATTGTCCCGTCGTTTAAGACATTCAGAAACGGGGAAGGCTCGCGAAATAACTTTTACAGCGACGCTTCAACATCTAAATTTTGGGGGAAGCGATTTCATTCCCTCCCAAAATGCGCCAGAACCGAAATGTAATGATATATAATTACATTCAACCACTTAGCGTTTAAAATTATCAGGGCACAACGGAAATAAATCAGGAATGTGATAGGCCGCATTTGTCCCCCCTATTTGGATTCAATGTTGCTGAGAAGAGAGCTTTCACGCGCCGGATCACGATCAAAACGCACGACTTCGGCTGTTAGGGGTGCAATCAATCGGGCACCTTTTACCGATAAATAGTCATCATCAGGGTAAAGGTTTACACCTTTCAAAGTGATGAAACACCTTCTTGTATTAGCATCACAGAGCGCGTCTGCGACAGAAACAACCCGTATCCTGTCGTTTCCACGAGCACGTTTTTCAAACAAATTCACGATGGGAGAACTCCGCTCCAAGTATCGCTCATACGATGTCGTCAACTCACCCTCAGGCACCGTTTCTAACATCCGTTGCTTTACTAAAGTCAGAGGTACGTTCCAGCCCGCCTCTGGAATTGGCGCCCCGAGCACGACATTGAGTTGCGCAGACAGTTCATGTATCCGAAGTTCGATAAGTGAATGAACTCTCTTTCTGCTATCCGCACTATCCCATCGCCAAAACGAATGAATGCTATCCTCAAGGGCTTTTTCTACAACTTCTAAACAGCGAAAATTTAATGGCATTTTATAGTGCTGGAAGCCAACCAACGGTGCGCAATTTGGATGACTAGCAGTATAAACTGAAGGGGTCCGGCACAACTGGACAGCGTGCTCAGGTGTATCCCACACGAGTGAATGGATACACGAATGACGAAGCGACGCGATTTTTCAGACAAGTTTAAGGCTGCTGTGGCGCTTGAAGCGTTGCGCGGGGACAAGACAGCCAAGCGCTAGCTGCATCCTACACAGGTGAGTACGTGGAAACGGCAGGCGATTGAGGGCATGGCAGGCGTCTTCTCAAATAAGGTTAGGAAGGCTGAGAACAAGGATGGTGAGATCAAAAACCTTCACGCAAAGATTGGTCAGCTGGCGCTTCTCGGGGTGCCCCCCCCCTGCCGGCCAACGGGTAGAGAACGATTTTTGTCACAGGGTCTAAAGCAATGTGCCCGTTAGAACGCCGCGAGATGATCCGCCGGTCATCGATCTATTCCATGCCGGTTAGCTTTGCCCCCGCGGCGTGGCGGTTCAGTTTGTGCCGATTGCGGTTTTGGTGGTTTTGACGGGGAGACGCGGAACATTGGAGGAGCTTGCCGAGCTTGTGGCGCCGCAGTTTCATGCGAAACCTAATCGAGTGAATTTTGTGGTAAGTCGTGGAGGGAGGAGCTTGGGTGTTTTGCATACTGGTCAATCTGGTCGTATTGTAGACTAATCTTGGTACATCTTCTTCATTTCATCGGAAAACTCTACGTCCTAAAATCTTAAGTAACCTGGTGCGCGGGGCGGATTTAGTGTGATTTTCGGATTACTGTCCAACACAGATCTATCTTGCAAGAACGGTGCAGGTCTTCGGCCTGTTGCCCGAAGCCGATCATGGTAAGAACTGCTAATCTTAAGACCATCCGTTAAACTGCTTAAGAAATTTCTTGGTGGTCTTCGTATTCCCACATTCCAAACCGCGCTAGTCTATGTGCAACTTCGTCCCAGCCTTTGCCTGTCGTTTCCGCGCATAGTTTTTCGATCATAGACCTAATCTTTTCCCAATAGTATTCTGCAACCACAAGCATGTGTCTACCGAATACCCCAAAATCCCCAAAATCTTGGTTGATTGACTTGGAAGCTATCCATTGTGGTGTACAAACGAAAAAGGTGAAATTATCAAAAGAGCTGCCTTTCTCTGGCCCAATCGAAGCTTCAATGTTGAAACCGAACGTATCTTCGATATCTGGCCAATATGTGCGTTCATCGATATCTATCGATGCAAGTGATTTGAGTTCGGCTTTCACATTTATATTCCTATTCGGATACGTCGAGGTGCGCATTTGATCTTACGATCCATTTCCCCTTAATAAGTACCCTTGTCTCAAAATTTACTTGAAGGCCAGTGTTAGTAAACGGACTATCCTTTGGGATTGGGGAGCAGAAAGTCCTCATTTTGTCCGCACTCACGAGTGTTCTAATGTCACTTGCAACGCGATAACCTGGCCCAACCCACGCCTGCCCATTTTCAGCCGCTTCTGCTCTTGTGGCACTACCGGCCAATGTAAGGTTACCTTGCCCTAGTTGGGAAGCTTCACGCAATACCCCTTGTTTTTGGGTAGAAGTCAGTGCCCTATTTGCAGCTTTTTTAATTGCAGAGTTTCCAATCGTTTTTGTCACGCTCATGATTGCTTGCAGTGTTTTAGTGATGAAGCCCAGACCCACTTCTACTACCGCGAAACCAAAACCCGCCACACTGCCGACGTAGCGGCCGTCCTCATTTGCCCTTGTCATGTCCGCGGAGCGTTGCATCCTTGGAACCACAACTTTCGCAACATCTGCAGTCTTATTTGCAATTGTGTTTGCTCTTTCTGCCGTACCTGACAACCCATCTAAATCTCCGTTGAAAACAAATTCACCAATTCCTGCACCTATGTTGACGGCTTGGTCGAACCACACAATTTCATTCCCATTTGGATCGATTTTATTAGTCGGATCGTTAAAGCTATACGAATACCGATTGGTCCCCACACCTGGCAGCGTAGGATCAAATCAGTCTGGCTGGATGAACATGGCAAGTTCGGGGGCGTAGTATCTGGCGTTGAGATATTGCAGGCCGGCGTCGGCATCAAAGCGTTCGCAGATGAAGCCTTTGGTTTCCGCGGGATCGAGGGAAGCGACAATATCGTCGGCTTCACCAATGGGTGCATAGATCGATCGTTTGGCAATGCTGCCCGTGCTATCCGTCACAAGGCGCACGGAGGCGAGTTGATTGCCGTGCATATAGCTGACCTTGGCGCCGGTTTGGCCCGTTTTATAGGAGAGGCGGACGCCACTGAGGGGGCGAGGATGGTTTCCGTTGTCCCCGACTTGCGCAGCTCCACGCCGCCAAAATAGAAGGTCACTTCGCCGCCCACCATTTTGGATAAGCGCGTGCCGTCGGCTGCATATTTATAGGCCGTTGTGACGCCATCCATGGTGACCGATTTGGGCCGGTTCTCGCCATCGCAGGTCATGGTTTTGCCATGCAGACCCTGCTTCATGTTGCCATTCGCATCATTGGTGAAGGTCTCAAGGTCAACTTTATGAGGTGCGTTATGCGACTGCTAAGTGCCACACAGAGAAGCGCGGGCATTCATCGGGGAATAGTTAAAACTCTGGCGGTAAATCAAGTGATCCGCTTCAATCGTGGCTGCGGAAAAACTGCTTTTAATATCACAATCACAGCTCAAAGCAGACCGTCGCCGCCAAGTTCAGCAAGGTCGGCTACGGGCCGTTAGCGACATTGATGGGGGAATGATTTGGCCCAATTTCAGCACCAGACTTCGGCTCTTTCTTCCGGAGGCTGGCCCTTATGGAAAGCTCGCCTCATTCTATTAATGGAAAAATCTGGTGAGAGAAACGCGAGGTTCGCTTATACAGCTAGACCATACTAATGCGCAGCCCCATGAAGGGCGGCGACTCCGCTTCGGATATCTCTCTTGCGCGCCTTCAATCGAAGTAGCGTACCAACGGGGTGCTGGCGCGAAATATCTCGATCAGCAAATCTATTACTTCGTCGTCGAGTAGGAGCGCGTCCGACAGGTCTTTGCGGCATCCAAGGCCGACCATTTTCAAATAGGGTTCAGCGGGACCGCTACTCTCAAAGCCGTCCGGCACAGCGCCCAACGTCTTTCGTGTGATCACTCCCTCTGGGAAAGTCTTCTTGAACGCAGCGTCGGCCAAGACGTCAGTCAGGCCTTCCGGATCATCGACCAAACGGGATCGCATCCGTGCGAGCGCTGGCTTAGAGGGTTGAAAAAGCGCGGCACCTGCGTGGCAGTTTCCTGGCTCAATGTGGAGATAGTATCCGAAGTCTTCCGAGGGATGACCTGCGTTGGCAAAAACATCCACACCGGAGCGGTACAGATCACGCCCAATGCGGTCGCGCGGCTCTTGGAATAATTTGGTGTAGCTTTGTTTGGGTTTGCAAATCGCCTCAGCGACGAAGGGATCAAAGCGATGCGCGTAGTCGTGCAGTGTCATGGCAATGCCTGCGAAATTGCGCAGGGCGTCATCGCGCGCGTCGCGGTGGGCATCCAGCCAGACTTTGCGGTTGTTCTGTCCGAGATCCGTTAGGAACGTAAATGTTTCTGGCTCAACCATGGGTGTACCTCCAATTCCGCAGTTTCTGCGATGCGCGTACAAAATGCATCAACAAAGTGATTTCTAAAGGTATCAGAAAGGCTATCCAGCCCAAATCATGATCTCGGGTCTAGCGGTCATAAGCCACAACAAAATCACAATTGCCAAGAAGGCCGGGATGCCGCACGCGAACCATATGCGATAAAGGCGCATGTATCGTGGCGTGAGTGGTGCGCCGGTTTGTGCGGATGCGCGGGCCTCATCTCGCATCTTTGCTTGGATGACTATAACCGGTAGCCAGAAAAGCCCAATAAAGACATAGAGCGCAAGCGAGAGAGCAATCCAACCTTCCGACAACGGCCATCCAAGATTTAGCGCTAGAGTGATTCCAGTGAGGGGCTGTGCAATCGCAGCCGTTGCTGTGAACAACATATCGGCAATGACCACGATGGCGGCGGTATGGGCGATGCTGGCGGGGTCTTTGGTGCGATGGGCCATGACCATGAAAAGGCGATACCCGACCCCGTTCCGATCAAAACGCAGGCGCCCAGAACATGCAGCAGGCGGACAATTTCGATCCAGTCGATCATCGGGTCTCCAACGCAATGCGTGCGATCATTGCAAGAGCGATGCCGGGTATGACTTTTACCAAGGGGCCAAGAGGATCAAACCAAAGGTGCGGCACAAAAAGCGTCGATGCTACTAAATAGAAAAGGCTGACAAGAACCGCGAGCCAACAGGCCAATTTTGCAGAGGGGCGATAGGCAAAGGCCGCAGCGATCCCAATGTCAACAACGGCCCAGAAAAGGACACTTCCGAGAGCCAATACATGGGGCCAACCAACGTCTTCGAGAACAAGCGCCGCTTCGTTTGCGCGTATGATACCGATGGCACCGGACAGGAACCAAAATGTGACGAGCGTGGCAATAATGAAAGGGGTGAGTAAAGACATCCGCGCAAACAGGCGATCCTCGACCCGTGCGGGCATATGCGCCAAAGTTTGCGAGAGCGATTTGACCGCAGGTATGCCAAACGACGAAAGGTCTGAGGGCACACCGGTAACACCATCGGCTAATACTCTAAGTGCGGTCGTGCGCAACGGAGAACGCCACCCCAGCATTGCCAAACCATCCGCGACCTTGGCAATTGAGCGGGTCAAAAAGCTTGAAATGGTGATCTCGCGTCTCGCGGGTGCAAAGCCCAGCCAGCCGCGCATAGAGGCTACAACTTCCCGCAACGAATGCGTTTCGTTTTCAACGAGGTCGCCGACAAAGCCGTCGGGAATATCGCCCCTGACCGCGGCGCTCACGACCGCGGCAAGATCATCCAGTGCAACGGTTTGAACGCTCGCGTCAGGAACCGCCAAGGGTTGGACTAGCGGAAAGGCCGAAAGCATGCGCAGCATGGTCGTGCCCCCATAACTATGTTTCGCCAAGACAAGTCCGGGGCGAAAAATAGTGTGTCGAACGCCCGCTTTCTGAATTGCCGCATCGCCCCTTGCCTTGGATGTAAGAAACAGCGTCGTCGCATCCAAACGAGCCCCAATCGCAGAAATTTGGACGATTTTAATGTCCGCCGAAACGCAGGCTTTGGCCAAAGCTGACACGGCGTGATGATGAACCGCCTCAAGATCATCCTTTGGCCCGTCCTGTAGGGCACCCGAACAATTCACGACAACATCAATGTCTCTCAGGAAGGGTTGCCAAGCATGCGCCTCGGTCAAAGAACGTAGATCGCCTGAAAGCCAACGGATCGTCGGAAGAACACGTTCTCCGGCGGCAATATCCCTGCCAAGCCCAATGATCTTGTGGCCATCTCGTTCCAAACGCTGCGCTATCCCACAACCAATGAGGCCATAAGCTCCGACAACAAGGACATTCACCACAGTTCGGCTTTCCTGATCATGACTATTCATGCAGTTTCTCTAGTGGGTGAATGGGGGAATGGCTATAGGGATGCGAGTGCGCGGTCTTGATCTAAATACACAATTTTACGGCATGGTGAAATTGATCCGTTGCAAGTATCCGCCTTTCGCTGTGGTGTGGAACACTTGCAGGATAGGCTCAAAGCCGCAGTTAGCTGCAACTTTCACGAAGTTCAGCAAAGGGCCGCTCGCGTCAATGCCACGATTACCAATGGGGGCAAGCATAGCGAACAGCGGCTATGTGCCGATATTGAATGCAAATCTTAGTCCCTATGCAAAAATTGGATTAAGCATGTTTTATGATATAATCATGACTTGCGATCCGCATCCTGACTTATGGGCTGAAAACGATGATCATGTTTGCGGACCACTATCACACTCTATTGCGCCACCATAAGTGGACTTCCAGCCTCGCCAAATTGGAAAACAACAAATTTGGCGCGCTCGGTAGCGCTCAGATTCGCACCGGTCATTCCGAGGTCGGGCAGTTCGTAAAACGCTTCACCGGCCGCATAGTCAACAGGTTCTGCGCCATCAACCTCCAGACGCAATCCACCTTCAAGTATGTAGACGAATAATTGTCCTGGATGGATATGATGGTCGGTTTTCCAACCCGGATCGACGTCGAACAGTAGAACTTTTGCCTCTGTATCTGGCATGCCCTCGATGGGGGTTGTCAGCACCGGTGTGATTACCGTCTCCGCCGATACTGGCGCCAGAGTTAGGGCCAAGTGGATCGCGAATGCGGTGAAAGCCGTGATGATAGGTCGTTTCATGGTTCGCTCCTTGAAAAATGTGCCTCAGGGCACTCTTGAACTGTGTTAGTAAGGAAGAGTATTTCGCGGAGACAAAGAGATGTCAGGAAATCCAAACGAAAAAGAACCGAAATATTCTGAAATTGCGATCATTGGGGACTTTCGATTTGATGTCAGAAGCTTGACCCTTTTCGATATTGAATGGCAGCCAGTGTCTTTACGCCATCAGTCGGCATTAGTTTTATGCGAACTTGCAAAGTCACCAAGCAAAACTGTGTCGAAGGATAGGCTCGTAAGTGCCGTTTGGGGCGGGACATTTGTAAGCGACGACAGTCTTGTGCAGTGTATCAAGGACATCCGAAAAGCGCTGTGCGACAATGATCGTAAACTTGTGCGAACGGTCGCCAGGATAGGCTATCGTCTGGATACTTACCAACCGGTCCCCTCATTCACTACGAACCAGAAACCCAGTATCTTTATCGAAAACATTCAGTCCTCCGGAAATCGAAAAATATCCAAGGTTTTTGCTACGAATCTTCGGGACAAACTCGTTTTGGTCATGGCGCCGCGCACCGAAGTGAGGGTCTTCACCAGCACCGGAAACCAAACGGCGACAGACTACATCGTGCAGGGCCGAGCGAATGTCAGCGGCGACTGCGTCAAGCTTTTTTTGTCTCTTTCCGAGGTGACGTTGCACGGCCATTTCTATGCCGAATCTTTCGAGAGAGACGTATCGGAAATAGATCAGCTGGCAGAAGATGTCGCGCGAAAGATTTCAAGTGTTTTGCGTATTAGCGTCTTTAATCATGATGGCGAGAAATATGGTAATAAGCCAGACGGACAACTTGATTTCCAACAACTGATGGCCAAGGCGCACTACTTTTACGGTCGCATTACAGTCCCTGCGACCGCGATCGCTCGAACAACATTGCAGGTCGCCGTCGAAAGATCGCCTGACGACCCGAAAGCACTTGCGATGTTGGCACATTCAACCACGCAGATGCGCCCATACATTCGCATTGAGGACAATGAAGCGGAGACAATTTGGGCGTTGTCACTGGCGGATAGGGCCGTCGCACTCGGCGCAACATCAGCTTTTGCATTCCGCACCCGTGCCAACCTGAGACTTTGGTTGTTGGGGGATCATAAGGGGTGCCGCACCGATTGCGTCCGGGCGCTGGCGATTAACCCGAACTTTTATTTGACTCATCTGACGCTCGCAACCAGTGAAATATTAACAGGGGCGCATATCGCTGGAATTGACCGCATAAGATCTTTCGTTTCCCTGACAAAGATCGATCGTCAATATGCATACTTTCAGTCGTTGATCGGATTGGCGTGGATCTTGGCGGGCGACGATGTTGCCGCAATTCAATTTGCAAGCGACGCCTATGAACGCTTGCCGGATTCCTCATGGCACGCAATGGTCTATGCTGCCGCAGCCTCTGTTAATTCTTCTATCACCAAGACCGAAGAGTTCAAAAAAATGATATATGGAATAGACCTGCCTTTTACGCATTTCAGATCGTTGCCGTTCGCAGACGTGAAGGACGTTGAAATGCTAGAATCCAGGCTTCGTGCAGTAGGCCTTGGGGCGGAGCAGACTAACCTAACATGAGCGCAGGGGCCAAGAAAGGAACGTTGCTCCAGTGCCACGCTCGATAGGCCCCTGCCCTTGTCCAATCAGCTCCGAGTGTGTGAAGCGCTATCGGAGTTCTGTTGATTGCGTAGAAGTTGGCCGCCACAGAGCCTTCATCACGGGCTTCGATGACCATTTAATGCGCAACGTCATGCGAGAAAGCGTCGATTTGGTTGATCTTCAAGCTCTCAAGGAGGCTCGCTTGCGCTTAATCGAAGGGCGCATCAAACAGAACCACGTATTCTTCAGCCAATGCAGCAGGTGCAGATAACAGGGCGGTATAGACGGCAGCCAACGTAATATACCAAGACATCGATTTTCTCCTTTTGGTGAAATTTATCTGCTCAAAGTTCACTCCCCCTTCATATCAAAGGCCACCGATGTTGACCTGAAAATGGGCGGAAATTTACGCGAAGATCTCCAATGCCCTTCATCTACATCCGTCTTTTTACAAATTTTTAGCAATTGTAACGCCTTGCTCGACACCGATGTCGCTGGATTGACGTTCGCGTGGCTCCGCTCGTCCAGAGAGCACCAAAATCGGGCAGTTTCCGGCGTTTTTTCCAAACCCTCAATAGTTTTCACAAAGCCTTGGCCCTTAGCCGACCTTCGGATTCCTGTTGTTGGAAGACCGCTTTGCAACTTTCGAAATCGGTCAAAACAAAATATCGTTTATCCAAAGTTTTCCAAAGACACTTCTAAACCAATTTTTTTGCGCCCCATAACGACGGAGGTTCGAAAGCGTCGTACGTTCGAATTTTCGAAAAACAATCGGTGCGTCAATTCTTCGAATTCATGCATATCTTTCGCAGTACAAATAAGACAGAAATCGGCCTCCCCTGTTACGTAATAGCACTGCTGGACCAAGATTTCATTCAGGGTTTGGCGGACAAAAAGGTCAATTTGGTCGCGACGCTCACGCTCTAGTTCGACCATCACGATAAAACTCATGTGTTGGTCAAGCTTACTCGGGTCCAGAATCGACACATCCCGCACGATGACACCAGAGTCGCGCAAAGCTCTTAACCGCCGTTGCACGGAAGCCGTCGATAGACCTGCAAGATGGGCAAGTTTATCTAAACTCGTACGTGCGTTTTCTTGAAGAGTATTTAAAATAACGACATCGGCCTTATCGATCTTCATCGTGCGGTCCCTTATCTAAAATTGAAAAGTTTTCCCATAAATATTTGAATTATGATCATTAGCCATCACGCGTCTTTGATATATTACCTCTATGAAACATTCAACTTTAGCACTTTGCCCTGCTTCTCCGTCCCATCTTCTGAAGCATTGGCCAGCCTATGCGCCATCTCCCTTGGTGCGAGCGCACCTGTCCCAGAAACCTCTCCTGCTCAAAGATGAAACAAGCCGTATGGGCCTTGGCTCGTTCAAGGCTCTTGGCGGCGCATATGCGGTTGCGCGGTTGATCATGGGGGACGAAGAGTATTGGGACCGCCCTCTGGCGAATTTTCACGCAAAGGCCAAGGGCATGACATTCATTTGTGCGAGCGCCGGAAATCATGGGATTTCAGTTGCCGCCGGTGCGCAGTTGTTTGGTGCAAAGGCGCGAATTCATCTTTCAACACTCGTGCCCGAGGCCTTCGCTGTGCGGCTTAAATCTCTGGGAGCGCAGGTGGTTATCTCTGGCGAAACCTATGAGCAGAGCGTGCAATCCGCCATTGAAGAGGCCGCGCGAGGAGACGGCATCCATTTGGCCGACGGATCGTGGGAAGGATATACTGAGCCCCCTCGTTTGGTGATGGAAGGCTATACGATCATTGCCGAGGAAATGCGGATTGAGTTTGAGGAAAAGGGCGACTGGCCGAGCCATGTCTTTTTGCAAGCGGGTGTTGGCGGCATGGCGGGTGCGATCACATATATGATCCGCAAAAATTGGTCCGTTCAGCCCCACATCACTGTGGTCGAACCAAATCGCGCGCCTTGCCTGCGGGATAGTGTGGAAGCTGGCCGACTTGTCGAGGTGTCCGGGCCTGTTTCGAACATGGGGCGCCTGGATTGCAAAACCGCTTCAATGTTGGGATTTGAAATTTTGCGAGAGAAAGCAGATCATTTCACAACGATCACAGATGCGCAGGCGCAATCAGCGGTCAATGATCTTTGCGCCTATAATTTATACTCGACGCCCTCGGGTGCTGCGGGGTTTGCCGCCGTTGAGCAAGCCAAACTTGGGAAAAATGCGCGCGCATTGGTTCTCATCACCGAGGGTGTGTTATCGTGATTATGATCACGGACCTCTATCGTTACCCGCTCAAGGGATTTCCCGCGCAGCGTCTGGAAGTCGTTGATCTCAACGTGGGCCAAGGGATCGCTGGTGATCGCGCGCTTGCACTTGGGTTCAACTCGCAACATGTTGAACCTGCGGGGGCATGGACGCCCTGCCAAGCATTTCAACGCATGAGCATTCGCCCAGATCTAACGCGCTACCAACTCGATGTGCTGGATGAAACGCTTAGATTGACGTCCCCACAGGGGCTGGTTGAGCACATTGATGAAGACAGCAAATGTTTGGTCAATTTAGCAACAAATTTTGGTGAGAAGACGCCGGTGCATCGCAGGAAAGAAGGCGGCGGATATTGGGACCATCCCGACGCTGCACTCTCGATCATCAATATTGCGACCATCGAGGAAATTGCGAAAACTCTCAAGAGGCCTATTGCCCCCTTGCAGTTTCGGGCAAACATTTACGTCCGCGCGGAGCCTTGGGCGGAATTTCACTGGCTGGGGCAGTCTCTTGAGATCGGCGACGCGCGGATTGACATTATACGCCCAATTGATCGGTGCAAAACGACGTCAGTGAATGTCGACACGGGTGAGCTTGACGTAAATATGCCAGCCGCACTGCAACAGCACTTTGGCCACATGTTTTGCGGCGTCTACGCATCGGTTCGTAATACTGGGCGGATAGGCACCCCTGCTATTGCTCAGATCACGCCGAGCGCAGGCCAATCTGCGGTCCGCAAGGCCGCGTCCGTTTCCACCGCCCCGTCTTTGCCGCATTGGCCACGGCCCGCGACTATCTGTGAAACACGCCATGAAGCCGAAGATATAAAATCCATTTGGATCGAGGACAGCCTTTCGGACATCGGCGCGCTCAGCGATTTCAAAGCAGGTCAGTATATCCGCATTCATGGTCTGGGCGGCGAGAGAATTTGGCGGAGTTATACAGTCTCGGCAGTACAAGAAGGCAAACTCCGTGTCACCGTCAAGCGTGACATCGGTGTTGGGTCACAGGCCATGCACAACCTCGTTGCAGGCGATATGGTCACGTTGACAGGCCCCTTTGGTGAGGCAACTCTGCGCGATCCTTGCAAGGCCATTCATTTTGTGAGCGCGGGCATCGGCATCACGCCGATTATTGCAAAATTAAGCGCGCTCGCAGTGCTAAAATACGCCGGCCCTATAGTTGTGCATCACGTTGCGCGTGATCCGGAGAAATTGGCACTGTGGGACGAAATTGAACAGGCTGCGGCGGCATTACCAAATATCGAATTGCATCTTTATCTTACGCAAAATACGGGCGACCGGAGAACGGCACATCACGGACGCCCAAATTGTCACGCCGTGATTGAACAGGCCAATATAGCTCAAGCCGATATCCATATTTGTGGGCCCAACGGGTTTGTTAGAAGTTTGGATGACCACATAGAAGCGGCGAATATTCCAAGGGAACGGATTTTCCGCGATTCATTTAGCTCTCCAAGTGTTACAGTAAATATGCGGGAAATAGCCCCTTCGCCGCCAATCAAAGTTACTCTGAGCAAATCTAACATCATCGATTATTGGAGACCGCAAGACGGCACCTTACTTGAATTCGCTGAAAAACGCGGTGTCATTACGCCCTCGCATTGTCGCGCAGGCATTTGCAACACTTGCCAGTGCAACGTGATAGCTGGGGCGACCGAACGGCTTGTCGGGGAAGAAGGCGAAGATCGTGTGAGAACGTTGCTTTGCACCTCAATTCCCACTGAAACTCTGACGTTGGATATTTAAAATGGGTAAGCGCGGGCATTCATGCACGAAGGTCGTGTGGTAAACTGGTGCACTAAATCAGAACCAGTTAGTGTTGCCACCTCACTGCTTGTAAAATGGATATCTCCGTGCGCTATGCGGCGCGCGTCTCGTTCCCGCTCTTTAAGTCGAAAAGTGCGTGGTGCAGAAATTGGGCCAAATCACTCGCCCGTTAATGTCGCGAATGGCCCAGTGCCGCCGTTTGCGACAATATCAAATGCTGCGGCGCAGTCCGTCATTGCAGACATTGGTGAAAAATCGCAGCGATTTCTCATGCACTAACGTCGGTTATCCAGAATAGAGCCGTCGCCCAGAACAGCAAACAAATTTCAGTCCGGACCTTGCGAGTTTAACAAGCGTGACAGCAATGCGGCTTGGTTATGGGTGTCGGTCTTTTCAAACATTCGCCTAACTTGAGTGCGCAAAGTATTTATCGAAACCCCAAGCTCCAACGCTGCAGTTCCCAAATCTTGTCCCAAAGCGAGTAACTCAGCGAGTTTCAATTGCGCGGGCGAAAGTCCGAACGTTGGGACCGCAGCTTCCAATCGCCCACGTAACAAAAACTCATCATCAAACGATATCAACACCCGCTCTTGCTCGGTCGCGATCCAGCAAAAAATAGGATGGCCAGCCTCGTTTTCGCCAAGTGGGACAATACTGGCTGGTTCACTCTGAAAGCCGCGCGGCAGATTTGTTGCGAGACGGTTTTTTGCGCGTTCAATTGCCTTGTGAAGATCTGCGTCAAATTTCCTAATCCGTGCATGAAGTCTTCCGCCTGAAACCACCAACCCAGAATGAGCCCCTAGCCGCTCGCTGGCCAACTTATTGATGCGAGCAACACGCCCGTCTGCAGCGAGTTCTATGAGCGGAACATCCTCGCGGCGAATTCCGGGAACAACGACTATCAAGCATATTATCTTCCAAGAGCCCTTAAACTTCTGAATGATTTTAACTTCATGCGACATCGGCGAAACATGCATTTTCGGAACGTGTTTAACTGCAATCTGATCATAGGAAATCCATGCCATATCAGCAGTTATTTGAAACTGAATATTTTCCCACCGCAGTAAATCACGCGCTTCAAAATTTTGCGGAAATTGGCGAAAGCCCTCTTGAAAACGAAGGAGCAGTTCATCCCAGCCAGAATGAATGCGGGTACCGACTTGCGGCCCAGATATAATGCGCCGCACTTCGGGCCCGTGATGCCAATGATCGACGAAGGCATCAAAGTCGCCGTGGTAATAGCTTTCTTGTTCCGACCGCAGGAAGGTAAGAATTTCTTCCTCTTCATCTGTAAAAGGCATTGATCGGCTCCACTTGTTTGCCAACTGCACGCTTTCATCCCATGTGGCAGGAGGTTAAAATGACTTTACCTCAACTGTGACGTTTACCTAGGCTCAAAATCGCAATCGAACGCGAGTATTGGGCAACTGTGCCACCCAATACGCGCATTCTTTGCCACGCTGCACGCCGTTGCACACGGCGTTCCTCGGCGCGCAAAATTGAGCGTTCCATCGCGTCCTGATCGAAGCGGAACTGATTGTTGGGAAGGCGTTGAGCGGATATTATTTGATTGAAGTCCATGATGAGTTTCTCCTTGTTGCCACTTCATCATAGTCAATACTCGTGCCGCCACATGTCATCCCAATGCATGACACGTGGACCTTTCGGGAGCCTAAGCGGACCGCCGCGACTGGAGTCAAAGCAATGCATACAGGTCGCTGACCTGCGTTTGGCTTGAACCCGCGATGGCGCAGCGCGGCCATAAAAAACGGCCCTTCAAGCATTTTGACGTCCAATGTCTTCGGGCGGCCTTTTCCGCCGTTTCGACTGATCTAGGGGAGCGTTATTCGTATTGAATGATAATGGATTCAAAGTCCTCTTTGCTGGTCACCGTGGTGTGGTGACCTTTTCCATGCTTGTCTTCCATATGCCAAACGTCACCCGGGCCAATGTCACGGAATTCGCCATCGCTGGCCGTCACTCTTACTGTGCCCGCGAGACACACTAGTTTTTGCGCGACGGGTGTTGGATGAATTGGTTCATTCCATCCCGACCGCAGCCTCAAAAACATAGCCTGTTTCACGCGTTCTGGCTCTGAAATTTCTATAGCTTGAGCTGGTGGCGCAAAGCTGCGTTCTGTCAATGTGACGCTGACATCCATCCAATGACTCTCGCCATTTTCGTCAGCAATTAGTTTTTGAAATTGCATACTGAAAACCCCCATCCTATGCATAGAATTGATTATTGCTGGAATAGAATGCTATGTCTAATGTAACTGACATGAACGGAGCCTTTGGGCCGATCACGACAAAGACAATATGGGCGGAGAGCGGTTGTTCGCTGCGTCCGCAAACTAAATTGGGCAACCTGAAGAAAGAGGACGCTCGGGGCTGCGACCCAGTTTTTTCGATGCGCAAACGCTGCTAACGGCGGCAGTGAGCCCATAGCTTAGCTTTTCCGCGTCGCTGCCAATGTCTGCTAACGCGAAGATGAAACAATTTAATGCTTGGAAGATGAATGTGCTACCCCGCACAACAGGATAGCTTTGCGACATCCTTTTCGAATGTCTGCGCGGCCAGTTTTAGCCCCTCGACAGTTGTGAGGTAGGGAAAGATCATCGCGCCCAAATCGTCGTAGGTCATGCCCATTTTGAGGGCCATGGCGGCCGTCTGAATGCTATCTGCGCCTTCTGGGGCAATGATGTGCGCTCCAAGGAGCTTCTTACTTTCCTTGTCCGCAATCAACTTTATGAGCCCACGTGTGTCACGCGCAGCCAAAGCACGTGGTACATGCTCCAACCCTAAAACAGAGGTGACCACCTCATGACCCAATGTCTTGGCCTGCGCCTCGGTAAGGCCGACACTGGCCACCTGTGGATCTGAGAAAACAACAGCAGGCATGATGCTATTATCATAGCTCAGGGTGTTTCCGTTCATCGCGTTTTTGGCCGCGAGCTTTGCGCCATAAGCGGCCATATAGACGAATTGATCGGTCCCCGTCACATCGCCTGTGGCATAAACGCCGTCCCGCGTGCTGCGCATTTGAGGGTCAATCACAATTCCGCCACGTGCATTTGAATCAATGCCAGCGACATCAAGTGCCAAAGAACCCGTGTTTGGGGCGCGGCCAGTCGCCAGCATCAGCTTTTCGGCTTTGATCTCGACGGCTACGCCATTGTGTTTGGCGTGAAGGATGACAGTTTCGTCCGACTTTTCAAATCTATCATATGACAATCCGTCCAGCACTTTGATGCCTTCATCGGCGAAGGCTTTCGCCAGGGCCGCGCTGACTTCGGGTTCAGCCTCTGGCAGCAAACCGCGACGCGTGACAATAGTCACTGCGACGCCAACTCGGGCGAAGATCTGAGCAAGCTCAACGCCAATATACCCGCCGCCCATCACCATCAGCGATTTTGGAAGTTGCTCCTGTTCAAGTGCCGAAGTGCTGTCCAGCCAATCGATACCGTCCAGTCCGAGTATATCTGGAACATGCGGGGAGGAACCCGTTGCGATGATGACTTTTGGCGCGCAAATGGTACGACCGCCAACTTGTAAAGAACCATCTTTCGCGAAGCTTGCCTGACCTTCGATGTACGTAATGCCCTCATAGTTTGGCAGAACATCAACGTATTTTGCGACGCGCAGATCATCCACCAAGGCTTGTTTTTGGGCCACCATTGCCGCCCAATCCGTCACTCTTGCCGTGGCCTCCACGCCGTCAAAGCGGGCGGCACCTTTGGCTGAGTGCAGTGTTTCGACCGCACGTATCATCGCTTTGGACGGGACGCATCCGACGTTGACGCAAGTGCCACCGATAGTTCCGTAGCCTATAAGAGCAACCCGCGCTCCATCCTCCGCTGCGGTGATCGCCGCGGAAAATCCAGCCGAGCCAGCACCAATGACAGCGAGGTCAAATGTATCGAAATCAACCCCATTTGGGTTCAGTAAATCAGGCATGATGTTTGGACTTTCAGGTTCAGGTTTTTTTGCGCACGGCGGAGGATCGCGTAAATCGTGATCAGTACGAATATGGCAAGGGCGGGCAACAGAACGTAGTCGAGGTAGCCGACGAAAGCCGAAAGGCCCACGACGCCGAAAAGCACCACCAGAACGGGAGTGAAGCAGCACAGCGCTGCAATAAGCGTGCCGACGATGCCCATTTTAAGGGGTCTATCTTTTATTTACGCTCACGAATTACTGTCGTTGGGTACAAGCTCAGCCTCATAACCCGCAGACGTAGAGGCGCGTGCGATATCATCTGCACTGGTCATGGCATCATCAAAGACGACAAATGCTGTGCGCGTGTCAGAATCTGCGCTCACTGAATTAACGCCCTGTACGGCGCCCATCGCAGATTCAACGATAAAGGGGCAGCTTGCGCAGGTCATACTAGGAACAGAGAATGTCACTGTTTGCTCAGCCGCAAAGATAGGGCTGGCGGCCATAAAACCAAGCAGGGCCAAAACGGAAGTGTGGAGTTTCATTATATGTCCTTTCAAAGACCAAGAAGAATGGGAGCAACGACCGGCGCAATCCAATTCCAGAACAGCGCGATCACGATAAGAAATGTTGATGCCCACAGCGCGGATTTAACCAACCGGTTGGGAAGTGGGCGGGCACAAGTGTCACCCTCGGCACAGGCTTTGGGCGTGCGGTAAACCATCCAGTAGCCGTAGCCGAGAAACCCCAGCGTAATCACAATGAAGATTGGCTTGTACGGTTCAAGGGCCGTCAGATTGCCGATCCATGCACCGGATATACCAAGACTGAATAGGATCAACGGAACAATGCAGCACGTAGAGGCGGCAAGAGCGCCAAGAATGCCGCCCGCAGCAACCATACGCGCCTTTCGGCTGTCAGGGTCGCTCTGGTTTAGGTCAGCGTCTATGGTGTCAGTCATGCAGGCCCTCGCAATTCAGGTTTCTTCATGTAAGATGCGGTCTGTAGCCACTACAGAAACAAGGGGTTTTTTCGATGTCCGACTTCACGAATGCGCGAGGGTATCCCATTGGCGAAATGTCCAAGCGAACCGGCGTGAATATTGAAACAATTCGCTACTATGAACGCATCGACATCATGCCGAAGCCGGATCGCACGGCAGGTGGCAATCGCCAATACAACCACGACCAGCTCAAGCGGCTGTCCTTTATCAAAACGTCCCGCGAACTTGGGTTCAGCATTGATGAAATCCGCCAACTGCTGGAAATGGTGGACCGGCAAGATTTCACATGTGGTGAAGTGCATGGATTGACCGTTGGGCACTTGGCGTCAGTGCGCGAAAAGATCAAAGGGCTGCGGAAATTAGAGAAAGCCCTTGTTGGAATGGCCGCAGAGTGCAGCCAAGGCGATGTGCCTGATTGCCCCATCCTAGACACACTGTTCGAAACACGGTGACCCTAGGGTGTTCCACCATGAGGCTAAGCGGACATAAGATAACTCTCGGTCAAACGTCGGTTTGTCCGCACGCCGAGGTTTCAACCGACAAAAATGCTGCACCAATCACCAGTCGCCGGTTAAGGCCGTTCACGACGTTGATGGGTGAGTGATTTGGCCAATTTCCGCACCGAGCACATTTCGACCTAAGGGACGGGAACCGGACATTCGCTGCACCACGCACAAATGCCTTCTGTTTTGATAATTATACAATTCACTGAATTGCGTTATTTCCTAAGTTTAGGCTCAGCTATGCTCCTGAATCTTTTCAAGTTTTCTATTGTGCGTTAACTTTGATCACTCTGTCTGCGGGACGCGCGGGCTATAGAATTGCCGGCTAAATTGGTTGATTGGATAAAAGAGTGTTTAGGGCTCATCCCAATCGCTAAGCACTGAGACATAGGACCAACAACTTAATAGCAGAATCGGCGACACTCTGACAGAATTACGCCTTCATACTTTGGCAACTTGGGGGCAGGAATAAGTGAGCATTCTTTCGCGGTTTGGAAACCGCCTTCGAAACCGTATTCCGCCCGGTGAACTTGAAGATCTGGAAAAACTCGAACGAACCAATAGGCTTATACTTTCTGATCTCTCCGCAGTGCATGGACCTATATTTAAAATAAAAGAAGAAGACCGACCCCAGATCTGTGTTGTGGGCCTAGAGCTTGGTCGTGCGCTCTTGAAAACGCATGCAGAAAGTTTGCAGCCGGTGAATATCGACATTACGCCTGTAGTGGCCGCTGGCTTCATGCGCCACATGACCGGAAACGAGCACATTCACTATCGAGCGGCCTTGACCAAGGCCGTAAGAGAGCTGTGAGCGCGGAAGGTACGCAAGAAGATTACAGAGCACTCACTTTAGCTGCGCTTCAAAAGTACTCGGAAGCCAAACTTGAAGGTGACGACGCGGCGTCAATGCTCCACGATACGCTTTCCGAAATTTCCACAGGATTTCTAATCCGTTTGTTCTTTGGCCTGCGCCCTGAAACAGTGGAATTTGCAGAAGTTTGCCAGCTCTTCCAAAGACTTGGTCCCCACGGAGTTGTATGGAATGTGGGCGATAATCAGAAGCTTGCATTTGATGCGCTTGTGGCCAAGTTGGGCACCCTGCTTGCGACAGATGTTGGGGAAACTGACGACTGCGTGATATCGACGATAAATAATAACGGCCAGCTTGACAGCACAATGCTCGGCAACCTGATCTATATGGTCGAGATTGGACGATACGATATGGCTGGCTTGTTTCTGTGGATCTGCAAAAACGCAGGCGTGTCAGGAGAATACAGTGATCAAATCCGAAATGAGGCCGATGTTAAAACGGCTCGCGGCTTGGCGCGTGCCTTTGTGCTCGAAACTCTAAGGCTTGATCAAAGCGAGCGGCTCATTCGTCGTATCACGCAAGGTTTCACCTTCGAAGGTTTTAAGTTCCCCAAAGATTGGCGGGTTCGCATTTGCATGTGGGAATCCCATAAACTGCCCGATAAGTTTGAAAATCCGTTCGATTTTGCACCCTCTCGTTTCATAAATAACGCGCCCTCGCCCAACGTCTATTCCCCATTTGGACTGGACCATCATCAATGCCCGCTTGCCTCTGTGTCTGTCGCTCTGGGGGCGCGTTTTCTAACATGCCTTGTTGGAGGTTACCGTGTATTGCCAATGAATGACGGTCCATCGGTTCGCGGGCCTTACCATTGGGAACCTCCAGTAGATTTCTACGTAGAGCTGCAACATATTTCCGGAGACGATCATGCGTGATGACAGCCCGTTTGCACTGGAAAAAACTGTTTTCGATCTCTTTTCCGCTCAGGTCAGACAAACCCCAAATGCTCTCGCCGTCCGAGCAAGCGATGGCACGCGCAGCTACGCGCAAGTCGAGGAATTTGCGTTCAAGGTCGCTACCGCGTTACACGCAGATGGCCTTGAACGGGAAGAGCCTGTAGCTGTCTTCATGCAGCGAACGGCTGATCTACCGGCGGTACTGCTCGGTATTATGCGCGCTGGTGGAGCCTATCTGCCGATCGACCTTCAAGAACCGCCTGAACGGGTATCGGCGATGTTGAAAATCGCCGGATGTCGCCGCTCAATTGGCGACCGAAAAACCTTCGAAAAGCTAAGTTCCAGCGGGGGCCCTGAGATCAAGTTTTACGATGTGGATGCGATTGGGAGCGTAAACCACAACCTACCACCGCCACCATCCTCTACTGATCTGGCCTACGTGATATTCACCTCAGGCAGTACGGGCGCGCCGAAAGCTGTGGAAGTCGAACATCAAAGTTTGACCAATGTTTTGGTTGAGGCGCGCAATTTGTTTGAGTTCACCTCTCAGGATACCTTTCTGGGCGTTACCACGTTGGCCTTCGATATTTCGGTTATCGAGTTTTTCTTGCCGTTGATCGTCGGCGCCGACATTTTGTTGCGTGACAAGTCAACGCTCCTAAAACCGAGGGAAATCGCGCGTCTCGTCCGCGAAGAAGGTGTAACTGCAATCCACACGGGCCCTTCCGTTTGGTCCGTTATCCTCGATCACGTTCCGGATTTTCCGAGACTGAGGATTGCCGTCAGCGCAGGAGAAGCGGTCACCCCGTCGATGGCAAGAACGATAGCGCGATATGCGGATCAAGCGTGGAATATGTACGGGCCAACCGAAGCGACGGTCTGGGCAACGGGGCATTTACTGGAGCATACGGCGGCGGAAAATTTGATTGATATCTCAGCGCCAATTGGGCGTGAATTTCATGGCGTATCGGTGCGCATCGAAGACACAAACGGCAATCTAGTGGATCAAGGCGTCGAAGGTGAGTTGTTGCTCGGAGATATCTGCGTTGCGAGAGGTTATCGAAATAGACCTGATTTGACAGAAGAGCGGTTTGTTTTGCGAGGAGACACGCGTTTTTATAGAACCGGTGATAGGGTCGCTCGTGGTCCTGCGGGACTTTTGTCGTACAAGGGGCGGTTTGACGATCAAATTAGCATACAGGGCCGCCGCATTGAACCGCGAGAGATCGAAGTTCTGCTTGAGAACGAAGCTGGTATTGCCCAAGCCGCCGCGACTTGGTTTGAAACCGAGAGCCGCACGCGCGCTATTGTGGCTGCCATCGTCCTTGATGGCGAAGAACAGCCAGATTTGTCTTTAGTCCGGAAACACCTCGAAGCTCAAATCCCAGAAGGGATGATACCGGCAAAATATCTTGTGCTGGATAGGTTGCCGATAACAAAAAACGCTAAAGTTGACCGTGCGGCGATCCGTGCTCTTCAAGGCGAGCTAGATGTAACGTCTCTGCCGAGGGAAGCCAAAAGCAATATGACGACAACTGAAGCGATTGTCGCCGAAATCTGGGGCCGCTCAATGCGCGACCCTAACGTTGGCCCTGAATCGAATTTTTTTACCATCGGCGGTGACAGCCTTGCCGCTGTGAACATCAGCTTGCGATTGGAGCACAAACTGGAATTGTTCTTGCCGTCTCAACTGGTTTTCGAGGCTCCGGTTCTGCGTGATTTTGCTGCCATGGTTGATGAAATCCGGGCCAAGCAGTTTGTGCGCTCCGACAGCAGTTTCATTTTCCCTTTGGTCGAACGGCCAGAAACCACTCCGGTATTCTTTGTTGGCGTTGATCTGAAAATGGCCCACCGTTGGCGTCTTCCATGCTCGCTTTATGCGGTTGCCTATTGGGCGACTGGCGGGCGAATGGTCGAGATGGAGACCGTCGAGCAACTTGCCGCCACATACATAGAGAGTATTCTAAAATTGCAACCACAGGGGCCCTACAGGATTGCGGGATACTCGTTTGGTGCCTTGGTCGCATTTGAGATAGCACAGCAGTTGCAGGCGCTTGGGAGAGATGTCGAACAGCTTTTAATCCTTGACCCCTTTAAGCTTTCACGCACATCTAGCGATGGGACAGAAATGGTCGCCCATCACGAAAGTGCAGCATCTCAAATGTCCAAATACGGCCGAAACAGCATGGGCCGTATTCGTCGGCACGGGCTCGCTGGATTGATCACATCTTTATATAGACCGATTCAAATGATCCGCGGTGGGAACTGGTTGATGTATCAAATATTCCACCTTCATCGCCGCTACCCCAACCTTGTTCAAGAAAGCCTTTTGCCAAAGAAACTCTGGCCTGTTTTCTGGTATTCGGCACGAAGGAAGGCTGGAGAGTATATTGCGAAGCCATACACGGGGCAAACTTTAGCGGTATTCACACCAAAGCAGGGTGGAGAAGATGCGTGGAAGAAGGTTCTGAAGACGGCGAACTTTATGGCACTGAGTGCTGATCACGGAGCCATTTTCGATTCCGACGTTTCGGAAAAGTGGGAGACAGAACTGCGAGAAATGCTGGAAAGGCAAACGTCCACCTGACACGGGAAGCGAGTGTCATACTAATTTGAACCAACGACTTCAATGACAGGTGATTTCAATCGGTCGACGCAATACTTTACTCTTTTTGGAAAGGTGGAGTGTAAATCAGGAAGTATCGGCAACGAACGTTTTATACAGATACGCAGAAGTCGGAGATGTGGGATCCCTCTCAGCCATGCAAGCATCGCCAGTCGGCAGTGGAGGGCCGCGCGGAGCGGGTGAGATCACGTTTGGCGCCGACA